>JAGDVY010000009.1 GCA_023255875.1 Hydrogenobacter sp.
TACCAAGATGAGAACCATCTGAAAAAAGATTTTTAAAGTCTTCTAAATCCTGTGGGTTTACTATGAAAAGAACATCTCTTATTCCAAGTAGCATAACCAAAGATAAAGGGTAGTAAATCATAGGTTTGTTGTAGATAGGTAGAAAGTGTTTGTTTATTACTTTCGTTGTAGGATAAAGCCTCGTTCCGCTACCACCTGCAAGAATGACGGCTTTCATAATTCTGCTGGTAAGCTCAATTTTTCTTTAATATTATAACGCACGCTAAATACATTCTTTTTTGCCATTTATTGTAATATTATAAAAAAAGGAGGTCTGTGTAAGAATGAATAAAGTACCACCTGAAACTCAGCAGGAAGAAATAGACCTATATGAGCTTGTTTTAAGAATAAGAAAAAGATGGAAGCTAGTTTTGGGTACTATATTTGTTTTCTTAGTTGGGGCTTTTGTATACATACTTTTTGCAAAGCCCGTCTACAAAGTTAGCTTTATCATAAGTGTGAACAAAATCTCACCATACATAATCAAGAAGGAAATAGAGAATATCAATAACCTAATCAAGGATAGAAGTTACAATAAACTTTCAGAAAAGCTTCTTTTGGATAGAAGTCAATCAGAGAAGGTAGCTAATATATACTGGAAGGATATACCAAACACCAATAATCTTGAAATTGTTTTAGAACTTTATGATCCGACTGTTGGTATGGTTTTTTATAAAAATTTATTAGATTATTTAAATAAAAGCCCTTTCATAATAGAGAACCTGAGAGAAGAAAAAGAATTGATAAACAAAAATCTTCAAGAGATAGAAGATTACATTCGTGACTTGGAAAACAAAAAAAGAATTGTTGATAATGTTTTAAGTAAAAGAGAAAACATATACTTTAATCCAGGGGAGTTAGATGTAAGCCTGTGGAACTTAAAGTTTCAGAAGCGCCAAATGGAAGCGAATTTACAATCTTTAGATAATCCAATCAAGATTGCTGTAGAACCTGTTATTCCTACTAAACCCTTTAAACCAAAAAGGACGGTAATTTTATTCTTTGCTTTTATTTCTTCTTTATTTTTAGGTATATTTTTGGCTTTGGTATTAGATTGGTGGTCAGAGGTGAAGAGAGGGCATAGCTAATGTCTTATATTGTCGTAGCCTTTTTAGTAAGTTTTCTTCTTTGTTTTATATTCATAAAGCTTAATCTTTTTTTAGATGTTGATAAAGGTGTGCAAAAGTTTCATAAAAAGCCTGTTCCGAGGATTGGTGGTTTGGCAATATACTTATCCCTTTTAGCTGTATTTTTTATCTTCTTTATGAATGGAAAACCTTTTGCAAAGGAATTTTTAATTTTGCTTCTATGTGCTTTTCCAGTTTTCTTTTTTGGGTTACTTGAGGATATCACAAAAAAGGTGAGTCCAAAGTATAGGCTTTTTGCTGGGTTTGTGTCTGGTGCTTTAGCTTTTTTCTTTGCTAATGCTAAGGTGACACATATTGATGTTGCTTATGTTGATGATTTATTCAAAATTTTGCCTTTTTCTTTGGTTTTTACCGCTTTTGCGATCGCTGGTGTATCTCATGCTTTTAATATAATAGATGGGTTTAACGGTCTTGTTGCTGGTGTTTCCATATTAGTTTTTACCGCTTACGCTTATGTGTCTTTTCTTCATCAAGATTACTTTTTACTATACCTTAGTTTGGTTATCATAGCTTCCCTTTTAGGCTTTTTTGTTTTTAACTACCCCTTTGGGTTTATATTCCTTGGAGATGGTGGAGCTTATCTTCTGGGTTTCTTTGCATCATCTATTGGAGCTATTTTGGTAAATAGACATCCGGATGTATCCCCTTGGTTTCCTTTACTGCTTGTAATATATCCCGTTTGGGAGACTATTTTTTCTATATACAGGAAAAAGTTTCTTAGAAATTTATCTCCTTTTTTACCTGATAAGCTTCATTTTCACATGCTTATATACAAACGTATAACAAAATTTATGCTTGGTAGTAATATAGACCCTCTAAAGAGGAATGCCTATACTTCTCCATTTTTATGGACATTTGAGTTTATGTGTTTTGTTCCAGCGGTTTTATTCTGGAACAATACATACCTGCTTATGTTTTTTGTTTTTGCTTTTATAACTTTTTACACTTGGCTATACTTTAGGATCATAAGATTTAAGTTGAAATTCCGGTTTAAATAAACTCACTCACTGGCAAAGACTCTCTTACCTTTTCTACCTGTGCAAGGTCTATGGATGCTGATAAAAAAGTATCACCTTTTTCTGCGTAAGAAAGTACGTTTCCCCAAGGATCGTATATACCAGAGCATCCAGCATAGTCTTCCTTTCCCACTTTACCCCATGCGTTAGAGGCTATGAGGTAAGCTTGAAGCTCTATTGCTCTTGACTTTGTAAAGACTTTCCAATGTTCTTTTCTCCCTTCTCCCCACATGGCTGGCACTGTAATTATTTGAACTCTTTGTTTTTTTAGTTCTAACACCAAGCTTGTGAATCTAAGTTCAAAGCATATAAGGATGCCTAAGCTTCCAAAGGGTGTTTGAAAAACTGCGTTTTTAGCTCCAGCACAGAAAAACTTGTCCTCTTGGTATAGAGGAAAGAGCTTTATTTTGTGTCTCTTTCCTATTACTTGTCCGTTGCTCAGCACTATAGCGGTGTTGTAGGTGCAGGTTCCCTCTTGGGTAGGGTAAGTTCCAATTAAGGTTAAGCTTTTTTCTTTTGAATGTTTTGAGAGTTCCTCCAGAACCTCTTTTGTGGCTTGTGCGTGCTTTGTCATGTTTTCGTAATCAAACCCACATTGCCACATTTCAGGAAGTACCACTAAAGAATCCTCTTTCACCTCCGAGAGAAGATCTACGATTCTCTTTAGGTTTTCTTCTACCTTACCAAGAGAGGGTCTTATCTGTAAGCTGTAAACTCTCAGCATTCTCAAGAATTATAAGCCTTCCTTCGGGCAAAAACTCTATCCTAATGATCACATCACAGCAAGTCAGATCCGTGGGCCACTCTATTAGCAGAACGCCTTGACCGATAAACTCTGTGATATCAAGGTCTTTTACTCTGTAGAAGTCTACATGTATAATCTTTCCTCTTTTTGTGGGGTACTCATTCACCAATGTAAAGGTGGGGCTTCTCACCTGATAACCTTCTAAGATCTCCATACCTTGTGCTATGCCTTTTACAAGGGTGGTTTTTCCAGCACCGAGCGGTCCTACAAGACAGATAACTTCATTACCTTTTAGGGACCTGCCTATCTGTCTTCCTAACTCAAGGGTTTGATCTTCAGAAGTGGAAATTATCTTCATGTGTGCTATATTATAAAAGCATTATGGAATTTTTCTTCTTTACCGATGTTTATGCGGACAGGCATCTTATTGACTATTACATCATCACCTTTAAGCTGTTAGATGATAGCATGATAATTACAAGAGAGTGGGAAGGAAGGAAGTACATAACGGAGATAAAAGACTGGGGAGAGTTTAAGAAAAGTGCCTATGACATAGTACTATACGAGTTTGGTGATGAAGTAGAAAGATTTACGGACATAGAGACCGCACTAAAAACTGCCTACAAAATGGCTTACACGGAAGCCTCAAGAAGAGTACCTAAGAGCATACTACCTTCTATAGGCATAGGAGCACCACCTGTTGATGTTATAAGAAGAGTGTTTCCTGTGAGCTTTGAGTTTGAAAGGTTTCCTGCTGACATAGACCTTTTCCTTGAGAAGATAGTCAAAGAGACTGAGGAAGAAATTCCAAGGGGCGAGTTTAGTGATGATGACGAAATCCCTTTCTGACCTCCTTGAAGAGCTAACTCCCAAAAAGATTGTGGAGGAGCTTGACAAGTACATAGTAGGTCAGGAGAAAGCCAAAAGGGCGGTAGCGATAGCTCTCAGAAACAGGTGGAGAAGACAAAAGCTTCCTGAACACATAAGGGATGAGGTGGCTCCCAAGAACATACTCATGATAGGTCCAACGGGTGTTGGAAAGACAGAGATAGCAAGAAGATTAGCACAGCTAATAAAAGCACCCTTTATAAAGGTTGAGGCAACCAAATACACAGAGATAGGCTATGTGGGTAGGGATGTGGAGTCTATGGTGAGAGAGCTTGTGGAAGTGTCTTACCAAATGGTAAAACAGGAGAAGATACAGAAGGTTAAGGAAAGAGCCAAAAGAGCTGCAGAGGAAAGGATACTTGACTATCTTGTGCCACAACAGCTAAGCTTTGGCATAAGAGAATCGCAAGACATCAGCAAAAGAGAAGCTATGAGGGAAAAACTAAGAAACGGTGAGCTTGATGAGAAGATTATAGAGATAGACGTGCAAGAAAAGACAGTACCCTTTATAGGGATAGCTGGACCTCCAGGGCTTGAGGACTTGGAAGAACAGTTAAGGAACATGCTGGGGAGCATGATGCCAACAAGAAGGAGGAGGAAACTGAAGGTAAAAGAAGCTTTACATCTTCTTGAACAAGAAGAAGCGGAAAAGTTAATAGATCCAGAAGAGGTGTCCCGTGATGCCATCTACAGGGCGGAGAACTTTGGGATAATATTTATAGACGAGATAGACAAGATAGCGATCAAAACTCCCGGTGTGGGACCAGGTGTCTCAAGGGAAGGTGTGCAAAGAGACCTTTTGCCTATAGTGGAGGGAACTACGGTAAAGACCAAATACGGACCTGTTAGGACGGACCACATACTCTTTATAGCGGCAGGTGCTTTCCACATGGCTAAACCTTCAGACCTTATACCTGAACTTCAGGGAAGGTTTCCCATAAGGGTTGAGCTTAGTCCCCTCACAAAGGAAGACTTTGTGCGCATACTAAAAGAACCCAAGAACGCGCTCACCAAGCAGTATATAGAGCTCTTAAGGACGGAAGGCGTGGAGCTAGAATTTACTGACGATGCCATAGAAGAAATAGCACGTATAGCGGAAGAGGCAAACAATAAGACAGAAAACATAGGAGCAAGACGCTTGCACACTGTTATGGAAAAACTGCTTGAGGACATCTCCTTTAACGCGCCTGAAATGGAAGGTCAGCACATAATAATAGATGCCAAGTTTGTCAGGGCAAAACTGGAAAGCTTGGTAAAAGATGTGGAGCTCTCCAGATACATACTATGAGGGACATACCACTGCGCATACTTATAGAGAGGCTTGAGGATCTCATCACCGCTCAGCAGAAGGTGGCAAGCCTTATACTCTTTGTAGAGGATCAAAAGGTAAAGCTTTCCGTACCTACCACCATTGACATGCTATATGCCCATATGGAGATGCTTCAGCTCGTTTCAGAAGTGATAAGCTCCTTGCAAGACATATCAGACAGCTATATAAGAGAGTACGCAGTTATGCTTACTACAGAGGCACTATCTTGGATTGGTTTTATGCTTCCTTACTTGGAAGCGTCATCACCCATATTTATAGAGCACCTGAGTGTGGTTCCCAAGATAAAGAACATAGTTTCTCTCATAGAGAGGTTTGGTTCTGAGGTAGATTTTCTTTCCTCCGAAGAGATATTAAAGACTATTGATGCCATATCTAAGGCTATTATGTATCAGCTCTTTGTGGCAAAAAGATCCTATGAGGCCATGTCATGATGAGCCTTAAGTTCAATCACGAAGGGCTTATCCCAGTGATAGTTCAGGACTACAAAACTGGTGAGATAAGAATGTTTGCATGGGCAAACCAAGAAGCCATAGAAAAGACCCTTCAGACAGGTTATGCTCACTACTACTCAAGGTCAAGACAATCCATCTGGAAGAAGGGAGAAACATCAGGCGAACTCCAAAGGGTTGTGGAGATAAGGGTGGATTGTGATGAAGACGCTCTTTTGTATATAGTGGAGCAGGAGAAAAACAGAGCCTGTCATACTGGGGAGAGAAACTGCTTTTTTAGAGGTATTGATGGTGAGAAGGTCAAAAAGGTTCTGCCCTTTGAGACCCTTCAGAGGCTACAGGAAGTTATAAAAAGCAGGATAGAAGAAAAGAGAGAAAACTCTTACACCTACAAGCTTTACACTCAAGGTGAAGATAGAGTGCTACAAAAGTTTGGAGAGGAAGCGGTGGAAAGCCTAATAGCTCTCAAGAACGGAGATAAAGATGCCATAAAGGCAGAACTTTCAGACATGCTTTACCACATGCTTCTTATGTTAACTATAAGAAATGTTGATATCTATGAGGTGCTTGAGGAGTTATCAAGCAGGCTAAAGTGAGATAACCTCGGGTGAGACAAGACGCAAGATGATATTTATCTTCTCTGTAAGCTCTTCCTCGGTGCTTGCCACCACGTTGATGTGTCCCATCTTTCTTCTTTTTCTCTTTTCCTTTCCATACCAATAGAGTTTTGTACCTTCAATAGAGAGCAGGCTTCTCAGATCTATATCTTCCAAAGACACTCCCAGAAGGTTTATCATGCCAGAGGGTAGCTTGAGATTTGTAGAGCCCAAAGGTAGGTCCGCTATTGCCCTCAAAAGGTTTTCAAACTGGGAGGTATAGCAACCATCTAAGGTGTAGTGTCCTGTATTGTGGGGTCTTGGAGCTATCTCGTTTATAAGCACCTTACCATTTTGGCAGTAGAAAAATTCCACCGCAAGAAGTCCCACGATGTTTAGATCTTCCATAAGAGATGTTAGTATATCTTGCGCTTCTTTTAGGTAGAGGCTTTTTGTGTGATTATAAAGCAGGATGCCCTTCTCGTGATGATTTACCGTCATGGGATATACCTTTATGTCTCCCCTCTTACTTCTTACACCTATTAGGGAAAACTCAAAAAGGAAGTCTACAAACCTCTCCACTAAAAAGTTCTCGTCTTTTGGGTGGTTTTTAGATATCTCATCCGCCTGTGAAAGATTCTTTACTACGTACTGACCCTTTCCATCATAGCCAAGCTTTTCCGCTTTGACAACTGCTGGAAGTCCAAACTCCGCAAGCTTTTTGTAAAGATCCTCTCCTTTGGCAAAGGTGAATTCTGCGGTAGGATACCCCATTTTCCTATAGAAGGACTTCTCAAGAATTCTGCTGGATTTTAACCTTAAGACTTCTGCGGAAGGACTAAGAAGGTGAGAAACTTTCTCTACCACTTCTTGCTCTATATGCTCAAACTCGTAAGTTACCACATCACAATTTCTTAAAAAGGTATCCACTTCATCTGGTGTAAAGCATGCGTCCGCTATCCTACAAGCTGGTGCTTTGGGATCTTCATTAAGAACAAAAAACTCAAAACCCAGTTTTCTGCCTTCTAAAATGGTCATCCAACCCAACTGTCCGCCACCAAGAATACCTACTCTCATATTAGTACTTTCTCTCTGCAGGCTGGTACTTGGTGATCCTGACAGGTATGTACTCTATGGTTAGCTTTCCATCTTCCTGCCTTACTAAAGTGTGTTTGAGGAAGTTCTCATCGTCCCTTTCTGGATAGTCCTCTCTGTAGTGGCCTCCCCTTGATTCTCTTCTGTGTAGGGCACAAAAAGCCACCGCTCTTGCTATCTCTATCATGTTTCTGAGTTCCATGACCTCTATTAGGTTAGTGTTAAACACCTTTGATTTATCTACAACAGGTATTTTCTCCCACCTCTCAAGAAGTTCGGATAGCTCCTCATAGGCAGAAGCTAAAGATTTTTCATCCCTAAAGATGCCCATTTTCTCCCACGTTATTTCTCCCATTCTTTTTCTTATTTGTGCTAGCTTTTCTGAACCTTCCCTAGTCATAAGCTTCTCTATATATTCCTTTCCCATTTTTTCTTCAGCTTCTGTTATGGGTAGATGCTGGCTATACTTGGCATACTCCCTCACCGCTATGCCACAGAACTTGCCAAAAACTAAGAGCTCTATCAGGGAATTTCCACCGAGTCTGTTAGCTCCGTGTACAGACACACAGGCACATTCACCTACAGCGTATAGTCCTTCAAGGGGTGTAGAGGAAGTTATGTAGTTTTCTACATGGATGCCACCCATACAGTAGTGAGCGGTAGGCCTTATGGGAACAAGGTCTGTAACAGGATCTACACCCTCAAAATCTATGGCAAGCTGGCGCACCTGTGGTAGCCTTTCTTTTATCTTTTCTTCACCCAAGTGCCTCAGGTCCAAATAAACGTATGCAGATGTCCCCTCTCCTACACCTCTGCTTTCTCTTATTTCGTACTCTATGGCTCTTGATACCATATCCCTTGGTGCAAGCTCCATCTTCTCTGGTGCGTACCTTGCCATAAAGCGCTCCCCAAATTTGTTAAGCAGGTATCCACCTTCACCTCTACAGGCTTCAGAAAGCAGTATGCCCGTCTTGGCAAGTCCAGTGGGATGAAACTGGATAAATTCTATGTCTTTGAGAGGCACACCGTTGCGCAAAGCTACCGCTACACCATCACCCGTATTACCTACTGCGTTGGTGCTTCTCTGCCAGTAAATCCTTGCAAAGCCACCTGTTGCCAAAACTACCGCTTTTGTCCTGAGAGTGATGACCTCACCGTTCTTTATATCGTATATGACAACTCCCTTCACTCTTTGGCCATTATGCAAAATGTCTATTAGGAAAAACTCGTTGTAAAAGTCTATGTTATCTTTAGAAAGTGCTTGCTCAAAAAGGGTGTGTAGTATTACATGACCTGTCCTATCTGCAGAAAAGACAGTCCTGGGAAAAGATGCACCTCCAAAGGGCCTTTGGGCTATTCTCCCATCAGGAAGTCTTGAAAAGGGCACTCCCCACCTATCAAGCTCGTATATAACCTCTGGAGCATTCTCACACATAAAGAACACCGCATCCTGATCCGCCAAAAAATCCGAACCCTTTATAGTATCATAAGCGTGCATCTCAGGACTATCATCTTTTATAACATTACCAAGCGCCGCATTCACACCACCTTGTGCTGCACCCGTATGGGAGCGTGTAGGATATACCTTTGATACCACCGCTATCTTTATGTTTTCATCTCTTGCACACTCTATGGCAGTGCGTAATCCTGCACCACCTGCACCAACAATTACCACATCGTAAGCTCTCATGGTAGCAAATAATTTTAACTTACTTTAGATAATCTTGAGTACGTAGAAGGTCAAGGTTAAACATGCTAAAAATATCACCGCACCATAAATTTTATAAAGCCACGTATGCGTTCTGTAATAACCTGCATCCACCTGTTTTATGGTTCTATAAAAGTTTATAGTGCCAAGTATAAGTGTAAAGAGTCCTATAAATATGATGAACACTCCTACGTTTACAAGGGTTTTGTGATCACCTTTTAGATGCATGTTGAAGACTTTTTCCAACTGCACCAAAAAGAACTCAAACTTCTCAATAACGAATCCAAACACTATGAGAGATATAGAAGTCCTTATCCATGCAAGAAAAGTCCTTTCCGCAGCCATATAGATCCTCGGATCAGTAACTTCTTTTGGAGACACTTCTATACCTCCTTCTATGTATTTTATGTCCAAGTAAAAGGTAAGAATGCCCACAATTATAAGAAAAGTACCTATTATAGATAAGGCTATAGCTATGTATTCCAAAAACACAGACACGTGTATCTTTTGGGTTATATCCGCAAGCACCTTCAGCTTTCTTAGAAAAACCGCAAAAGAAAGAGTATATAGAGAAAGCTTTATGTAACCCAAGTAAGTTCTTTCAACGGACATGTATATGCGAGCGTCCTTTGCAGACGGGAGGTGCTTAGCTATAAGCATAATATTTTTATTTTAAGCAAAAAACTTTCTGTTAATATATTTTTGATGGCAAAAAGCTTGTTGGTGCTTTCCAATCAGGAAGGTTTTTTTTCTTTCCTGATAGAAGGGTTGGAAATACAGAAGATAAAGGTAGAAAGGCGGGGTCTTTTGAGGATAGTGGATAGCATATTCAAAGGTAAGGTGAAAAAAGTAGTAAAGGGTATGGACGGAGCCTTTGTTGATATAGGGCTTGAAAAGGAGGCTTATTTACCTTTTAGGTCCCAATGCAAAGGCGAACATACAGAACCATTAAAGGTAGGAGAAGAAGTGCTTGTGCAGGTGCTTAGAGAACCTGTAGGAGAAAAGGGTGCAAAACTAACAAGAAGGATAAAGTTAGTAGGTAAATATGTCATATGTCTTCCTGCTACGAGTGAAGTAAAATGCTCTTCTAAAATGGAAAAAGAAGAAAAAGAAAGGTTGAAGGATATGGCAATGCGCTTGCTTTCCCAACACTGGCCCAACTGTGGTGTCATATTCAGAAGGCACGCCTCAAGAGCAAGCGAGGAGGAGATCCTAAAAGACATAGAAAACTTAAAGAAATTGTGGCTCAAAATCTTAAAAAAATTTTCCGCTCAGAAAAAGCCGGGCATACTTCTTGAAGAGCATCCTTCTTATGTAAGGCTAATAAAAGACCACTGGTATGAGCTTGAGGAAATAGTGGTGGACAGTCCCTATGTGTGGAACGATATTGTGGCTTTTCTTGAGGAATTTGAACCTTCTTTGGTAAAAAAAACTGTGTATGTCAAAGATGTCGCTCCTTATATAAATAGGTATAAAATACACGAAACTTTTAGAAAGATGCTCAGTAAGTATGTTTGGTTAAAGAGTGGAGGTTATTTGGTTATAGAAGAAACAGAAGCCATGACGGTAATTGATGTAAATAGTGGAGAGCCTTATGGAGAGTCTCACGAAGAGAATGCAGTAAGTACTAATTTGGAGGCAGCAAAAGAGATAGCTAAACAGATATTGCTCAGGGACATAGGTGGTATAATTGTTATAGACTTTATTGATATGAAGAAGCAAGAAAATAGAGATTTAGTTATAAAAGCGTTGCAAGAGTCCTTTGGAGAGGAAGCTTGCCATATCCAGATTTATGGCTTTACTAAGCTTGGGCTTTTGGAAATGGCTAGAAGGAAAAGTGGGGAAAGTCTCTCTTCCATGCTCACTGAAGATTGTCCGTTATGTAAAGGAAAAGGAAAAGTGCGCAGTAAAAGTCTGTTAGCCTTCGAACTTGAAGGAGACCTAAAAAGCGGTATTCACGGCATAGTGGACCTGTATGTAAATCCTCAGAGCCTGAGCACAGTCAAAAGCTTGATAGAAAAGAATGGAATAAAGTATGTAAACTTAGTTGAGGACCCCAATGTGGATTACAACGACTATGAGATACACTACAGGATATAAAGTACTTTTATTAGGACTGTTAATGATGATCTTTAGCTGTGCTAAGATGACAGAAGAAAAGAGGGCTAAGTATGCCATTGAGTATTATCAAGAAGGTATGGCAGCTTATGCCAACAGAGACTACTCAAAAGCAATAGAGAAACTAAAAGAGGCTCTCAAGTATCTTGAGAATCTTACACCAGAGCAGATAAAAGATGCAAAGTATGCCATAGCGGAAAGCTATTACATGAAAAAGGATTACATAAACGCAGTAGTTTACCTTGAGGACTTCCTATTTTACTACCCAGACATACCCGAGACACAGAAAGCTTACTTTATGTTAGTAGACAGTTATATGAAGGTAGCGCCAGACCCCTATAGGGATCAAACCTACACCCTCAAAGCCATAGATAAAGCCAAAGACTTTTTAAGTAAGTTTCCCCAAAGCCCTTATGCGGATAGAGTTAGAAACATAATAGAGGACGCACAAAAGAAACTTGCTATGCACGAGTATTTCATAGGTAGGTTTTACGAAGACTTTGGCTACTACTACTCAGCATCTCTGAGATACAGGGATCTTCTTATAAACTACCCAGATCAAATATCAGACGCGGAGGTATCCTTTAGGTACATTAAGTCCTTACTTTTGGTAAGGTTGCAAGCAAAAAGGCAGGAAGAAAAGTACAGGAACTGGATAGAAGAGGCTAAAAAACATCTTAAAGACGCAAAAACAGAAGACGAGAAAAGAGCCATCCAGAAAAGAATAGAGTTCCTTGAGGGAGAAATACAAAGGTGGAAGCGCATAGCGGATGAGAGCTACCAAGAGGGACTGAAAAATATGGAGAAGTACAAGAGCGTCTATGGAGAAAACAGCTACTACAGAGAGCTCCAAAAGTACATAAAGAGATGACGGAAAAGTTAAAGCTTATAAAGGAACTCCTTGAAAACAAGAAAGGTGAAGATATAGTGGTGCTTGATGTTTCAGAATTTACCAACATAGCGGATTACTTTGTGATAGTAACCGCAAACTCTTCTGTTCATGCCAAAGCCTTAGCGGACTATCTAACTCAAGAGCTAAAAAAACATGGCATAGAGCCCGATCATATAGAAGGTTTAGAAAATGCCCATTGGATACTTATAGACTATCTTGATACTATAGTGCACATATTCCAAAAGGAGTGGAGGGAATATTACGATTTAGAGTGGCTCTATGGAGGCGCAAGGAGGGTTGAGGTATGAACTTTATAAAGGTTATTGTTGCGATAGCTTTAATAGTTCTCTTTCTTGTTTTTGTTGCACAGCACGCTTACTATGTTCAGCTAAACCTTTTTGGTATGACCTACCAAGTTCCCCTCTTTGTAATAATACTCATCTCTTTTGCCGTTGGTTTTATACTTCCCGCTCTGTACTTTTTAGTAAAAGATGTAAAGCATAGCTCTTTTAGGAAAAGCCTGATGAAAGGTATATCTCATTTGGCTCGTGGCTACTTTCAAAAAGCCGAAGGAGAACTACTATCAGCTTCAAAGAAGATAGAAGAAGTTGCGCTCATCACCATCAAAGCAATAGCGGAAAGGGGAGAAATTCACAGAGCCCGAGAGCTAAATCTAAGTAGGGAAAAAGGACTTGTAGATGCTATCCTCGGCTACTACCTGCTTAAATCAAAAGACTATCAAAAGGCTAAAGAGAGTTTTACCTCCTCCCTTTCAAAAGATCCCTACAACTTAACCGCTCTAAAAGGTCTAAGAGACATAAGCTTTTTGGAAAAGGATATGCTCACTTGCATAAGTTATCAGGAAAAGGTTCTAAAGCTGTGCGAAAAGTGGGAGAAAGATTTACAAAAAAGGGTTTTTGCGGAAATGCTTGCATACGCTTCTGAGATATTACCTGAAAAGAGAGAAGAGTTCTTAAAAAAAGCTTTGGATACATACAAAACTTTTTATACTCAGGCTATTTGGATAAAGTATATGCTTGAAAAAGGAGATTCAAAAGAAGCTAAAAAGCAATTAGATAAAGCCTTCTCTGAGGGTACACAGAACGAAGTGCTCGCTATATTGTATCAAGATGAAGAGAAACTAACTAAGATTATGGACTTTATCAGGGAAAGACAAGAGAGCATAAATCCAGAGGTGCTTGTAAGGATTTACATAAAGCTGAGCCTCTTTACTCAAATTAAACCTCTTTTGGATAAAGTTTCCCAACCTTTAAAATTGATAGCCCTTTCTTCCGAATCTCACAGAGATATAGACAAGACCTGTGGCGATGTTTTGCAAAAGCTTTACAGACCTTGGGTGTGCTCGTGTGGTGAGGTTTATAATAGTTATGTGCCTTTATGTGAGAGATGTCTCACGTGGGGGAATATAATACTAAGGAGGACAGACGATGCTTTTTGATGTGGGTAAGAAGCTTATAAAGCTCAAAATAGTATACTATGGTCCTGCTCAATCTGGTAAAACTACGAACCTTGAAAAGCTCGCACAAAAAGAAGGACTCAGCCTAATGAAGATAGATACTCGTGGAGAGAGAACATTAGTGTTTGACTTTACTACAAAAAAGATGCAGTTGGGTAATATGGAGGTCTCCTTTGCTCTCTATACAGTGCCTGGGCAGGACATATATAGAGATATAAGGCTTACCGTTGTAAGGGGTGTGGATGGTGTGGTTTTTGTCGCAGATGCTCAAAGAGAAAGGCTTGAGGACAACTTGGAATTTTTAAAATTACTCAGAGAGGACCTCAAAAAGATAGGAAAAAGCTATGAAAACCTTCCCATGGTTATTCAGTACAACAAGATGGACCTTCCTAACGCTCTTGACTTTGAAACCTTGGAAAAGAGGATAAACCCAGAGGGTATAACTGCTATATCTGCCAGTGCTATAAGAGGGGAAGGTGTGGTAGAAACCTTTAACTTACTTACCAGTAATATACTACACAGAATAAAACAGATGGTAGGTTAAGATGCTTTCGGGATATATAGGCACTGCACAAGATGTGGTAGATATTATAAACAGTTGTTTGATAAACAAAGAGGGGATATTGGACTTTTTTTCTAATGGAAATTTCATATCCCTTTATGTGGAAAGGGGTTATGTGAAAGCCTTTTCTACCGCAAGTATTCCAAGCCATAATGTGAAAAATAAGAGTGCTTTGCTTTTTTATCACATGTCTGAAGTCTTAGAACATCCCGAAGGCTTTTTTACCTTTAGAGAAGACAAACTCAATGAGAACTTTTTAGTTCTTGAAAGGCCCATACAAGCGGAAGAGTTGGTCCTACAGCTTCAACTCGTATCCACTGAACTTAGAAGTCTAATGGAAAAAGTCATAACGCCTTTTGCGATTCTAAAAGTACAAAAGCCCTTTGAAGGTATGGAAAAGTACAACGAAAAGAGTCTGTATGAAATCATAAGCTCCTCCGAAGACAGCATATTAGACACAATAAGGAAGGTAAAGGAACTCTTTTCACAAGGATTTCTTGACATACATCAGTTTTACAGTGTTGGTGAAGAAAAAGAGAAGCTTCATGTGGAATACCTAATAAAAGATGTGGAAGCAAGGAAGATTAATCTTAGTAGCATACTTGAAAACCTATTACTCAGTAAGTTTACTGGTCTTTTGAAAACCCAAGACTTTGAGCTCTACTACGTGAAAGGCAAGCCCATAAGTCTTTACCCTGTTAATTACGACGTTTTTGAGTTTTTCATAAATCCCAACAATTCTTTGCAAGTAAATGTGGTGAGTATGGATGCAGTTTCTATGAACCTCTACATGCTAAGACATTCAGATAAAAGAAGTATAAGCAATCTTCATGGTGACTTTATTGAGGTGGGTAAGGTTTTTATGGGCATCAGCAAATCAAAGAGTAGTGGTCTTATTACGCTCTATACACCACAGAGAAAGTTTTATGTGCTCTACGAAGAGGGAAATCTAAGAGGGATATTACAAGAAGAACAAGGTCATATAAAGGCAGTTTCACAACTAAAACTTGAAAAACCTTTCTGGATAGACCTTGTGCTTTACGAACCTATGGGTAATATGTCAGCTGTAGTTTATCTCTTTCTTATAAACCTCGTTTATGGTACACTTCTCAAGCACGCAGGCGATGTAGCTCAAAGCGTTATGGGTTATATAGCCTCATCAAGCATATTCCTTTACGAAGAAGGGTCTATAAAGTACAGAAAAAACCCAAAGGAGGAAGATGATACCATTCTTTCTTTCCTCTCCACGCTTTTGGACATAGGCTATAGAACTTTGGGGCAGAAAAAGTTAGAGGAAGCCTTGGAATTCGCTTTACAGCCTTATAGGGATGTGTTTAAAATTATGGATGTAGAGGAGTTTATAAAGCTTCCCGATGAAAGTGCTTCTCGTTGAAGACGACACCTATCTGGCAGAAATGATAAAGGATGGTCTATATCACAACGGTTATAGTGTGACTTGGGTAAAGGATGGCTTTTCTGCTATAAGACAAGCCCTTGAAGAAGATTACCATCTTATCCTTCTTGACATAATGCTACCTAAGTTTGACGGCATAAAGGTGCTAAAGAAGATAAGAGAAGTTAAGGATACTCCAGTTATTGTGATCACAGCCAAGTCTCAGGTAGAGGATAAGGTAGAAGGACTTTCTGTAGGTGCTGATGACTACATAACTAAGCCTTTCTCCTTTAAAGAACTGCTTGCGAGAATAAACGCTGTTTTAAGAAGGTATAGAAGGGAAGAAAAAGAAATCATAAAAATAGGCGACCTTATAATTAACCCTAAGTCTTATGAGGTGTATTACAAAGGGCGCAGTATAAAGCTTACCAGCAGAGAGTTTAAGCTTCTCAAGGTGCTTGCAGAACATGCAGGAGAAGTACTAAGCAGAGAAAAACTCTTTGCAAAAGTTTGGGGATCAACTTATGGTGAAAACTCCAATGTAGTGGATGTTTACATAAAAAACCTAAGGAAGAAGTTAGAAGACAAACCCCCAAGGCTTATACACACAGTAAGAGGCATGGGTTATATGCTCAAACCCCAAGATGCCAGTTAAGTTAAAGTTTATAGTTTTTTTCCTAAGTGCATACCTGGTGAGTATGATAAGTATAACCCTTTTTACCCTTGCCACCGTTAGAGAGCTTCTTCTGAATTACATATATGACTACATGGATTACCAGATAAAACCTGCTATAGAGTTCTATAGAAACTTGCATACTAATCCTAGCAAATACATAAACCTTCTTGCTTCTGATGTAGTTTCCAGAGAGATAGCAAGCGTGGCAGTGGATAAGAAAGGCAGAATACTACATAAAGAACCTTTTTTAGACGGTGAGGACCTCAACTTAACACAAGATGATATTGCGTTTATTTTAAGCAATAAGAAGGGACTTTTAGATGATTATGCTTTTATAGTCAAGGATATAGGTGATTACAAACTCATTCTTCTGGGAAAGATGGAAAAAATAGAAGCCATACAAAGAAAGCTTTTGGGTTTTATGACTTTTTTCTCTCTTTTGATATCCTTGATAATAACTCTAATTCTTATGATTTTTATAAAGCGCATGCTAAAGCCCTTGGGATATTTAACGGAAATTTCGCGGGAAATCTATAGAGGAAACATAAATGTGCATATTGAGAGGAGCACTAGCACAGATGAGTTTGGTGTGCTTCAAAACGCTTACAGAGATATGATAGAAAAGCTTCAAAAAACCTTTGACTGGCAGAAGGAGTTTATAGCGGGTATGGCACACGAGCTAAAAACGCCTTTGACTTACATAAAAGGACAGTTGGAACTTATAAGCATGGGCATTTACAAGGATGTAGACAAGTTAAGAGAAGTATTAAAAAACATGTTAATACAGGCAAATAAGATGGAGCGCCTCATGAATCACCTTATACTGCTTATGCGCCTTGAGTCAGGGATTCCCCTTAGGCTTTCTCCTGTGAGCATAAATGAGCTGTTGGCTGAGATAGATGAGGAGTACGAATTTATAAAACAAACTCACAACTTTAGGGTGGAATACTTAGATGAGGATGTGGAGATCCTTGCGGACAAGGACTATCTGAAGATAGCTTTAGGAAATCTGATAGAAAACAGCTACAAATACACACAGGAAGGTGGTTATATAAGGGTTTTTTACAAAGACTCTTGTATTGTAGTGGAGGATAACGGAAGGGGTATAGAGAACATAGAAAGAGTAGTTGAAAGGTTCTACAGAGAAGCTCAAGACAAGGAAGGCTTTGGCTTAGGACTTGCCATAGTCAAAGCTATAGCGGATGCGCATCACTTTAAACTCATCATAGAAAGTAAATTAGGCAAAGGAACAAAGGTATCGCTATGCACCAGAGATGTTATAATTTAACAGATGACTGACAGGATACACACTGAGGATATCTTCTACTGGCTTATATCCCTCTTTATAAACCTTGTGATATTCACCTATCTATCCTATCTTTTCCTCCTGAGGATAAACCTAAAAGAAGAAACACCACCCTTGAATGTATCTCTTGAGACACCAAAACAGATAACCCAGGAAGTGAAATTTTCAAAAGGTAG
Organism: Hydrogenobacter sp.; assembly: GCA_023255875.1. Classification (GTDB taxonomy): domain Bacteria; phylum Aquificota; class Aquificia; order Aquificales; family Aquificaceae; genus Hydrogenobacter. The sequence goes on from JAGDVY010000009.1 coordinate 17,615, forward strand.
TCAGGCATACCAAAAGCCCAAAGAAGGGAAACATACATTAGCTAAAGGCAAAAATACCGTTAACACTACACCTATGGTAGTAAGCAAAGATAAAAAAGATGTTCCTCTACCTTCTGGCAGAGAAACTCAAGAAGATGTTTCCATACTTTCACAGATAGAGCAAAAGGTAAAGGGTAGGAAAGAGATCCAAGAAGAAGGGACAAAGACCAAAGAGATAGGGGAAGTGAGCGCTGTGGTATCTAAGGGAGGTGTGGGTTTTGCGGGTGGATCAGGTAGGGGTATTCTTTATGCTCCACCACTGCCTAAGTTGGTTTCTGAGGAGCTTCCTTCAACACTGAAGGTGAGAGTGTGGGTAGAGCCTTCTGGAGAGGTTTCAAGGATTGAGGTATTACAAAGAAGTGGTGTGCCAGAAATAGACCAAAAGATGGTAGAGTTTGTAAAGCGCATAAAGTTTGAACCTATAAAGGAAAATATCTTGCAAACAGGAGTACTCATCTTTAAGTTTAAGGGAGGTTAAAGATGGCAAGTATAGGCAAGGTGGTCAGGCTCGAGAGGATTATAGACAGGAACACGAAAAACACCATTATTGTACCTATGGATCACGGTGTTAGCTCGGGACCTATAGAAGGTATAGTTGATATAAGGTCTGCGGTTGATGATGTGGCAGAAGGTGGTGCCAACGCAGTGGTTCTACACAAAGGTATGGTGAAAGCTGGGCACAGAGGTAGAGGCAAAGACATAGGACTTATTGTGCATCTTTCTGCCTCCACAGACCTTTCTCCTACAAAGAACGATAAGGTTTTGGTGTGTACTGTAGAAGAGGCTATTAAACTTGGCGCGGATGGGGTATCTGTGCATGTCAATATTGGTGCGGATATGGAAAGGGAGATGCTCAGAGACCTTGGGTATGTGGCAAAGGTGTGCGAAGAGTGGGGCATGCCACTTTTGGCAATGGTTTATGGCAGAGGCAAAGACATAAACCAGTATGATCCAAAGGTGATAGCTCACTGTGCGAGGATAGGTGCGGAGCTTGGCGCAGACATAGTGAAAGTTCCCTATAGCGGAGACCCAGAGAGCTTTAGGCTTGCGGTAGAGGCTTCTCCAGTTCCTGTGGTAATAGCAGGTGGTCCCAAGATGAAAACAGAGAGGGAAGTTTTAGAGATGGTAAAGGGTGCCATGGAGGCGGGTGCAAGGGGCATATCTATTGGAAGGAACATATTTCAGGCAAAGGACAGGGTAAAGATGGTCAGGGCTTTGGTGCATATAGTTCACAAAGGTGGAAGTGTTGAGGAGGCTATGAAAATACTACAAGAATAAAGGAGGACTGTATGGGTATCCTTGAGGGAAAGAAGGCTCTTATTACAGGAGTAGCCAACGAAAAGAGCATAGCTTATGGCATAGCAAAAGCTTTCCACAGGGAAGGTGCACAGCTGGCCTTTACCTACGCTAACGAAAAGCTAAAAAGTAGGGTAAAGGAGATAGCTTTGGAGTTTGGGTCAGAGCTTGTTTTTGAGTGTGATGTTTCAAAGGATGAGCACATAAAAGACCTTGCTCAAGCAATTGGTTCTGCGTGGGGAAGTCTTGACATTATTGTGCATTCCATAGCTTTTGCGCCCAGAGAGGAGTTCAAAGGAGGAGTTATAGACACATCAAGGGAAGGCTTTAAAATAGCTATGGACATATCCGTTTATTCTCTGATAGCACTCACAAGAGAGCTTTTGCCTCTAATGGAAGGAAGGAACGGTGCCATTATAACCCTCACATACTACGGTGCGGAAAAGGTTGTACCTCATTACAATGTTATGGGTATAGCAAAGGCAGCGCTTGAAAGCACGGTGAGGTATCTGGCATACGACATAGCAAAGTACGGACACAGGATAAACGCCATTTCCGCGGGACCTGTAAAAACGCTTGCCGCTTACAGTATAACTGGCTTTCACCTTTTGATGGAACACACCACTAAAGTCAATCCTTTTGGTAGACCCATAACCATAGAGGATGTGGGAGACACTGCGGTCTTCTTGTGTAGCGATTGGGCAAGAGCTATAACTGGAGAAGTGATTCATGTGGATAATGGCTACCACATAATGGGGGTGTTTGGTAGGGAAGAGGAGATAAAGAAAGAGGTTTTTGGAGGATGAGCCTGTCCAAGAGAGTATCTCACATAAAACCCGCTCCTACACTACAGCTCTCTGCCAAGATAAACGAGCTAAAGGCAAAGGGTGTAGATATCGTTGGTTTTGGAGCTGGAGAGCCAGACTTTGACACACCAGACTTTATAAAATCCGCATGTGTGCAGGCAATAAAGGAAGGAAAGACCAAATACACACCCTCTGCTGGCATCTTAGAGCTAAGAGAGGCTCTCTCTGAGAAGCTCCATAAAGAAAACTCCATAGAGTACTCCCCCTCTGAGATAGTCATCACCGCAGGTGCCAAGATGGCACTTTATCTTGTTTTTTTAGCATTCCTAAATGAAGGCGATGAGGTGCTTCTTCCTTCACCTTACTGGGTGAGTTATCCAGAACAGATCATGCTCTGTGGTGGTGTGCCCATTTTTGTACCTCTCAGAGAGGAAGAGGGTTTTGTGCTCACCGCTGAAAGCCTAAAGCCCTACATAACAGAAAGAACCAAGATGTTGGTGCTTAACTCCCCTTGTAATCCAACAGGTGCGGTAGTGCCAGAGGAAGAGCTCCCAAAAATAGTGGAGTTGTGTATTGAAAAGGGCATATTTATAGTGTCTGATGAATGTTATGAAGCCTTCATTTATGATGGTAAAAAGTTTGTAAGTCCTGCAAGCCTGTCAAAAGAAGCAAGAGAGATCACATTCACTATTAATGCCTTTTCTAAAACCTTCTCCATGACAGGTTGGAGAGTGGGTTATGTGGCTTGCCCACAAAGGTACGCAAAGGTGATAGCAGATATTAACAGTCAAACCATATCCAATGCCACATCTTTTGCTCAGTATGGAGCTCTTCAGGCACTAAAAGACCCACAAGCCAAAACCTTTGTAAAGCATATGAAAGAAACCTTTGAAAGAAGAAGGAACTTAGCTTATGAGCTTTTGCAAGAAATACCCGGCATAAGCGTTGTAAAGCCCCAGGGTGCCTTTTACATATTCCCTAACCTCAAGACTTATTCCCAAAAGCTTGGCTCAGACCTAAAGCTTGTGGAATATTTAATAGAAGAGGGTAAGGTGGCATGCGTGCCAGGTTCTGCCTTTGGTGCAGAGGGATATGTGAGGATATCTTACTGTGTCTCGGAAGATACCATAAGGGAAGGAATAAATCGTATAAAGACAGCCTTAGAAAGGCTTTCCTAACATGATGCTTCTGTTTGTGCTCCTTTACGTGGTAATTACCATAGGGATTGGGGTATTGGCAAGCAGGTGGGTAAAAAACAGTAAGGATTTCCTCCTTGCAGGCCGTGGGCTTCCTCTATACATATCCGCAAGCGCTCTTTTTGCCACTTGGTTTGGTTCAGAAACCGTTTTGGGTGCATCTTCAAAGTTAGTTAAGGAGGGACTCTACGGTGTTATAGAAGATCCCTTTGGTGCGTCCTTATGTCTTTTTCTTGTGGGCCTTTTCTTCGCAAAACCCCTTTACAGGATGAACCTCCTTACCTTTGGTGATTTTTATCGTACCGTATATGGTAGAAAAGTAGAGATCGTGGCAAGCTTTATGTTGGCTCTCTCTTACTTAGGATGGGTCGCAGCGCAAATAGTTGCCATAGGCATCATCATGCAGGTAGTCCTTGGCATACCTAGAGAGTTAGGTATCCTTATAGGCTTTGGCGTGGTGCTCTTTTACACCTTTTTGGGTGGTATGTGGGCGGTATCTCTCACAGACTTTATACAGACCATTATGATAGTAGTGGGGCTTTTGTTTGCTCTTTATGAAGTCTCTAACGGTTTTTCCCAAATACCCCACATCCTTAAAAGTCAGCCACCAGGATTTTACAAATTCCTTCCAGATAACAATTTAAAGGACATTCTTTACTACATCACCGCTTGGATCACCATAGGATTAGGGTCCATACCCCAACAGGATGTGTTTCAAAGGGTTATGTCTTCAAGATCCGAAAGGGTGGCGGTGCTCTCCTCTTTTGTGGCGGGATTTATGTATCTCACCGTTGCTATGATACCTCTGATTTTAGCCCTCTTTGCCAAGGCTTATTACCCAGAACTTTTGTCTGCGGACACTCAACTGCTTCTGCCACGCATGATAATGGAACACACCAGCATGGTAACCCAGATCCTCTTTGTAGGTGCCCTCCTTTCTGCCATAATGAGCACCGCAAGTGGTGCCCTTCTTGCCCCTTCTGCAGTGCTGAGTGAAAACCTGATAAAGCCTCTCTTTAGGGAGTTGTCAGATAGAGCCTTTTTGTGGATCACAAGAGCCTGTATATTAGCGGTTGCTCTCGTCTCTTTAACCTTTGCCTTTATGGGAGAGTCCATATACGAACTTGTGGGAAGCTCTTCCGCTCTTAGTCTTGTATCTCTGTTTGTACCGTTGGTGGCAGGATTGTACTTTAAGGGTTCTAACAGCACCAGTGCTATGGTTTCCATGATCTGCGGTTTTGTTGCGTGGCTTTTGCTCTATTTATTTGATCAGGAGTATGCCTTGTTGGTAGGCTTGATCTTTAGTATCCTTGGATACTTGATACCTTCGTTGATGAGGAGGTTTTTAACTTCTCCATCTCCTGTATAGCTGATGTGGTATACCAAGGCTATCTAAGACCTTACCCACCACAAAGTCTATCATATCCTGAAGGTTTTGAGGCTTGTGGTAAAAGGCTGGGCTTGCAGACATAACAATCGCTCCAGCTTTTGCCACTTTTAGCATGTTTTCTATGTGTATGATGGAATAGGGCATCTCGCGCAGAAGAAGCACTAAAGGCACGCGCTCTTTGAGTGCCACCTCACAAGTCCTGTGTATGAGGTTTTGGTTTATTCCGTTTGCAATACACCCAAGGGTGCTCATGGAGCAGGGAGCTACTATCACACCCTTGTAAGAGACAAGGCGCGAACCGCTGGCTATATGACTATCTATCTTCCCAGCAGGTATTAGGTTTATCTGGGGGAACTTTTTAAGAAGGTCTTCTTTTGTAAGATCAAGCTCTTCCTTCAAAACTAAGTATCCCGATGGGGACACAATAAGGTGCACATTAAAGTCCGGATAGAGAAGTTCCAAAAGTCTGTATCCGTATATGCTTCCGCTGGCACCTGTTATACAGATCACTATGTCTTTTTTCAAACCATTACCTCTGCCAGCTGATCCTTCTTTATGTACTGTTGGAGTCTCTCTATCCTCAGTGTCTTACCAGAAAGCTCATCTATCTCCACCAAGATACCGTTGAATACAAGGTCTTCCTTTTCCTCCACCTCGTACTTTTGAGGAATGCCCTTTGTAAATCTTTCTATCACCGCGCTTGGCTTCATACCTATGACTGAATACCAGCATCCGCTCATGCCCACATCGGTTATATAACCAGTCCCTCCCTTAAGTATTACCTGATCCGCAGTAGGCACATGGGTGTGAGTTCCATACACAAGGCTTGCTCTTCCATCAACGTAGATGCCAAAAGCCCACTTTTCTGAGGTGGTCTCCGCATGAAAATCAACAATAATAATTGGGGTTTCTTGGGACACCTCTTGGTAAATTCTGTCAAAGGTCGCAAAAGGATTTTCAAGGTTTGAGTCCAAAAAGGACCTTCCCATGAGGTTTATAAGAGCAAACTTCACACCCTTTTTCTCAAAAACGCCGTATCCTCTACCGGGTACACCTTGAGGATAGTTAGCAGGTCTAAGAAGGTCTGGCACGCTATCTATGAATTCATAAACCTCCTTTTTGTCCCATATGTGATTGCCCGAGGTCATAAGATCAACACCCATGGACTTTAGCTCTTCATAGACTTTTTTAGTTATACCAAAGCCACCAGCGGAGTTTTCCACATTAACTATGACCAGGTCTACTGAGTCTCTGTATTCCTTTAACACGTGCTTGAGAGCCTTTCTACCAGGTTTGCCTATTATATCGCCAACAGCAAGTATTCTCATATTAACTCCAAGTGCGGGTGGAGGGACTCGAACCCTCACGGCCCAAAGGCCACAGGATCCTAAGTCCTGCGCGTCTGCCAGTTCCGCCACACCCGCTATACATTGTATATTATCTTATAACAACACACAATCAAATCAAGTATTAAACTACTAAACGGGCAGAGCGGGGAGAGTTATTATAAGGAGGAAGCGGTGAGGAAAGTATAGAGTAGTGCAGTTTTAACCAACAGAGAAAGAAAACCACAAACACATAGTTAAATCCCACGGATAAACCTCTTAAAAAGGAACACCTGCAAAAGAGCAACCTCTGACCGCTCAAGCTTCACCCTCAATTGTCTGTCTACCTCCACTTTTGGCAATTTTTAGTTTATTTTTTTTGTGCCAAATTTCTTTAAAAAATCGCATCTAAACAAAGAATGACAAGCATCTGTCCATCTCCGGGGTTTTTTGTGAGATGGGAGGTCGACAGGAAAT
>JAGDVY010000006.1:0-2787 GCA_023255875.1 Hydrogenobacter sp.
GGATTAGTCTGCTTAAGCATGCGTGATTGAAAGATCTATGTGCTGTTAATGATCCATCTGCTTGAGAATGTGATCTACTTTTTTTATGGGCTCTGGGTCTTCTAAGATGCCTCTTCCAATTACTATTATGTCTGCTCCTCCTTCTATGGCTTCTTTTAGGCTAACTGCTCTCTTTTGATCCCCTTTTTCTCTGTCTAAGATAACTCCTGGAACCACCGCTAAGAACTTCCTCTGTATGCTACTTTTTAGAAAGCTCACTTCCTTTCCTGAACACACAACACCATCTATTCCCTCCTCTATGCTTAGCTTGGCAAGTCTATAGACAAGTTCCCTTGGCGAGAGAGAAACTCCCACCTCTCTGAGAAAGTCCTCATCAAGACTTGTAAGGAGTGTTACTGATAGGAGCTTTATATTTCCTTTCACTTGGTTTGCCATTCTGAGAGCCTCTCTTCCACACAATGCGTGAAGGGTAAGATAGTCAGGGGATAGTTCTAAAGAGGATAGCACACCGTTTTTTACTGTGTTGGGTATATCGTGAAGCTTAAGATCCAGAAAAAGCTCAAAGCCCATCTCTTTTACCGCAGAAGTTATGGCTTTGTGATGGCTTATGAAGAGTTTATAACCTACTTTGAAGATGACGGGATAACCTATTAAAGCTTTTAGAATCTCTTTTGCTTTTTTATAATCCGTATCCAAAGCTATGCACAGCTTAGCCATAGACTACCTTCTTGAAGTTTTCAAGAACTTTGAGCCCCAACTTTTGGCTCTTTTCTGGATGAAATTGAACCCCAAATATGTTTTGATACTCTACTGCAGAAACAAAGTCAATGCCATAATCAGTGATGGTGGCTATCACCTCGGTCCTTTTGGGCACCACGTGATAGGAGTGTACAAAATAAAAGTAATCTCCGTCCTTTATGCCTTCAAAAAGACTACTCTCTTTCTTCTTCCACACCTGATTCCAACCTATGTGAGGTATCTTTACGGTAGTAGGCAGTAGCACCACATCACCCTCTAAAATACCAAAACCCTTTTCTTCGCCAAATTCACAGCTTCTTTCAAAAAGCAACTGCAAGCCAAGGCATATACCCAAGTATGGTTTGCCCTTATTTATGTGCTCAATTATAGCAGAAAAAAGCCCAGACTTTTTGAGGTTATGGACAGCGTCTTTGAAAGCTCCAACCCCTGGCAGTACTATAGCATGAGCCTTTGATACGAGCTGTGGGTCTGAGGTTATGATGGGTTTTAGTCCCACTTTTTCTAATGCCTTGCTCACACTTCTGAGATTACCCATACCGTAATCTATAAGTGCGGTTATCAAGTTTAAACTCCCAAAAGTGCTGATATTTCGCTGAGTTTTCCTGTTGTCAGAAGAACACCAAGGATTACAAGTAAAACGCCTCCCACAAGCTCTACCACTCCAAAGAACTTACTGAACTTTTTCACAAAACCCAAAAAGGCTGAAAGAAGAGCACCTGCAAGTATAAAAGGCAGACCAAGACCCATAGAAAAGACAAAGAGAAGCATAGCACCTTTAGCTACTGTTTCTTGCTGAGATGCATACAGAAGTATAGAACCAAGCACAGGACCTATACAGGGACTCCATCCAAAAGCGAAAAACACACCCACAAGAAAGGCACCAAGCATAGGAAGTCCGCTTTTGCTCTCTTTCCTCGTTTGCCTGTATAGAAGCTCATGCACTCCAAAGAGATACAAAAACGTACATACAAGCAAAATGCCAGCTATATCAAAAAACACCTTCTGGGACATAAAACCCAAAAAGTAAAGACCTACTACTAGTGACGCTACTCCTAAGGCTTCCTTTAAAAAGTTCTGCCTGAGAAAAACTCCAGAAAAGTGAAGACCGAAGAAAACTACCACCGCACCACCCAACTTGGCTATAAGCGTCTGATAGTCTCTGAGTACCTGCCCTATAGCGCTCGCTCCAGCTCCAAGTGCGGTAAATACTAAGGAAAATCCCAAAACAAAGAGGACTGATGCAAAAAGTATGCGCCAACTAAAGCTCCTGTCCTGCTCCTTTACTTCCTGTGCTCCCATACCGGATATATAAGAGAGGTATCCGGGTATTATGGGAAGCACACAGGGAGAAAGGAAAGCAAGAACACCTGCAGTAAAAGCCAAAAGAAAAGATACTTCAAACATGATCAGCACCTCTGGTTAGGTCCAAGCAGTTTATTTATGTCCTCCTTGAGTTCCCTATAGACCCCGAGCTTCATCTTATAGACCTTTCCATCTCTGTCTATCAAGTAAGAAGTAGGAAGACCTATCAGCTTTGTGTCATCGTTGCTCTCAAGAATCAGAAAGGAAGGATTTAACTCTTTGAGATATTTGTCCCTTGCGCTTCTGTTGGTATCCATGCTTACCGCTAAGATGACAAATCCGTGCTTGCTACAATCTCTATAGACTTTTTCAAAGATGGGCATCTCCTCCCTACAAGGTGGACACCAGCTTGCCCAAAAGTTCAGAAGAACTATCTTTCCCCTAAAGTCCGAAAGGCGATATACCTTTCCATCAAGGGATCTAAAGGTAAAATCAGGCAGGCTTTGGGATGTTGAAAACTCAGCACTATAACCTTTTTCCTCTTCCCTTTTATGCATAAAAGCAAAAAAAAGTAAGCCTCCAAGAAGGAAAAGAGCCAAGAAGTAAGATAGTGTTCTCATACTTTTAATAATTATACGATCAGCAAAGCTTGGCAATATGAGCTTTCATAGCTTCCACTTTCTTTTTAACTCTTCAAGAGCTCTGTAGTTGGTCATATCCAATTGC
>JAGDVY010000006.1:2887-10221 GCA_023255875.1 Hydrogenobacter sp.
CTTCCACTTTCTTTTTAACTCTTCAAGAGCTCTGTAGTTGGTCATATCCAATTGCAGTGGAGTTATGGAAACATAGCCGTGATAAACCGCCCAATAGTCTGTACCTTCCTCTAACATCCAGCCAAATTCTTCCGCAGTGATCCAGTATATGGGTTTTCCCTGTGGGTCTGATAACTTCAGAACTTTCTCTCTGTAGCTTCTCCTACCTTGTTTGGTTATAAGAAAGCCCTTTATCTCTTCTCTCCTAAGATTGGGTATATTCACGTTTAGGTAGGTATCTTCTGGCATACCTTCTTCTAAGGCTTTGAGGACCACCTCTTTGGCAACAGATGCCACTTCACGAAAATCTATATCTTCCCTTCCAAACACAGAGAAGGCTATGGAAGGTATCCCTAATATTCTGCCCTCCATAGCGCCCGAGACTGTTCCCGAGTAGGTAATATCCTCTCCAAGGTTTGGACCTTCGTTTATACCAGAGCAAACTAAGTGAGGTTTTTTGCCTTCTAAGATAAGGTAGTAGCCAAAGTGCACACAGTCCGCAGGTGTTCCACCTATCACGGTCCAAAAGTCCTCTTCTATCCTTCTTATCCTAAGGGGAGCATTAAAAGTGAGGGAGTGCCCTACTCCACTGAGATTTCTGTCTGGAGCTACACACACAACCCTTCCTAATTCCATAAGTGCGGATCTGAGAGCTCTTATACCCTCTGAGAAGTAGCCATCGTCGTTGGTAAGCAAAAAAGTCAGCATACAGTTATATTTTAAGTTATGGCAGGGGATTGTCCCATATGTGGTGGCACAGGTTTTGTAGAAAAAGGGCACAGCGTGGCACTCTGTTCGTGTAGGTTTCAAAGTGTAGATATAGCCAAGTACTTGCGTATACCACCAAGGTTTGCATCTGCGGAGTTTGAAAATTATCTTCCCGTATCGGCATCCCAGGCTCAGGCTCTAAAAACGTGCATAGCCTACGCTTACAGCTTTGAACCAACAGAAGGCAAGGGATTGACCCTTTTGGGTCCTCCTCTTATGGGAAAGACACACCTTGCGGTTTCTGTGCTAAAGAGCATCTACAGGAACAAGAGGATAAGGGGACTCTTTTTTGATACCAAAGACATGCTTTTTAAACTCAAGAGCGTTATGGAAGATAGCGGAAGGTACACAAAGCTCATGAACATTCTACTAAAGAGCCCTCTTTTGGTGCTTGATGATCTTGGTTCTGAGCGTCTCTCCGATTGGCAGAGAGAGATCATTACCTATATCATCTCTTACAGATACAATCATATGAAAAGCACCATTATAACCACCAACTACGCTCTCAGAAAGTTTAACGAGAAAGAAGTGGCAAAAACTATAGAAGATAGACTTTCAGAAACGGTGGTTTCTAAGATATACCAAATGAACACAACAGTTTATATACTACCTTAAAGAGTGGTGTAATCTTTTTAGTAGTTCTCTGTGATCCAGCGTGGTCCTAAAGCCCTCTCCAGTAAAGTGGGTTCTCACTCCTTCCATCAAAGACAAAAACTTCTCTAAGCTTGGTAGGTTTTCTATCTTGAACTTCTCTCCTATGGCGGATAGTGTGTAAAAGCCCACTGTCTGCTTATTAGCCTCTTGTTCTATTCTATTAAGAAGTTTTAGGGTTTCTTTGCTTAGAGGCAGTTTATCCACCACTTTTTTTATGTTCATAATGAGCTCTTCATTCCAAATCTTTCCTATCCAAAGAGGACCAGCGTAAAGAAGGTCATTACCGCATACAGGACAAAGTGTTTCCATATCTTCGCACTTTACAGCACTGCGATACAGACACTTGGAGCAATAAACTATGTATCCTATGTCTCTCATAAGTTTGTCCGCTCTTTTTGCACCTATATCCTTTTTGAAAAAGACCTTAAAGTGATGCCTATAGGAGTAGCCAAACACAGGCATTAGTGCAAAATCAAACTTAGCTCCCTCTTCTACGACTTTCTTTATAAGTATCCTTATGCCTATCTCGTGATAAAACTCTGCTTCAAGCAAGGGTTTAGAGCCATACCTTCTTATGCAAGTGGCAGGGTACGTGCCAGAAAGCACCGCGGTATCAGTAGCAGAAACTCCCAACAACCCACCTCTTTTTACGGAAAGAACCGCGCTTTCCAAAAAGGGTATGGGAGAACCAAAGGGGTCTATATCCACATAATCACAGTGTCTTAGCTTCCTGAGTAGTAAGCTTGCATCCTCGGAGTATATCTCCACCTTACTTTCATCTACACCGTTAATCTTTATGAGATTTTTAAATTCCTCTACAGCCCTTGGGTTTATGTCGTTGTATATAGCTTTGCTGGCTTTTGCCTCAAGCAAGAACCTAATACTTCTTACACCGCTTGCTCCCATGGGATCACAGATGAGCGCACCCTCGCCCATGAGAGCAAAAACTACAAGTAAGCTTATATCCCTGTTTACCACCATGTGGGGATTGTAAAAGACAGGCATACGGGAGGATATGATGGGGGGAAGCTCTATATAAAGCTTTGCCCTTCCTTCATGTATTACATCTGCCACTTGAGAGCGCCCTTCCTCCATGCATACACAAGTCCCAAGGCGAGTATAAAGATGAACACTATAGCTTCTATAAGTCCGTAAAGTCCTATCTCTTTAAACACCACAGCCCAAGGGAAAAGAAAAGATGCTTCTATATCAAAGAGTATGAGAAGAAGTCCCAAAAGATAGTAGCCCTGTTTGAAAGTGCCACGAGCCTCTGGATCGTAGAGGGGAACGCCACACTCATAGGGGTAATCTTCCATACTTTCCTTTTTCTTGGGACCCAAAAGGTCATTAAGGAAGGCAAAGGCAAAACCCACCACCAAAGCTATTAGAAAGAATATAAGAATACCCAAGTATTCCATACTACACCTCCACCGACAGAAGTTCCTCTACAAAAAGCTTTGCATCAAAAGGTTGCAGATCATCTATTCCTTCACCTACACCTATTAGCTTGACGGGAACTTTTAGCTCCTTACATATGGGTATTATGGCTCCACCCTTTGCGGTGCCATCAAGTTTTGTAAGCACAATACCTGTTATATCCAGAGCCTCCTTAAAGACCTTTGCCTGAGCTATGGAGTTTTGTCCCACTGTAGCATCTAACACCAAAAGGGTTTCTGTAGGTTCATTAGGATAAAACTTGTTTATCACGGACTTTATCTTTCTGAGCTCTCTTATGAGGGGCTCTTTTGTATGAAGCCTTCCTGCTGTATCTATAAGCACCAAGTCGTAATTGTCCGCTTTACTCATAGCCTCATACACAACAGAGGCTGGGTCCGCACCTTCCTCTTTCTTTACTATGTGAGCGCCACTTCTTTGAGCCCATATTTCTAACTGCTCCACCGCAGCAGACCTAAAAGTATCCGCTGCACACAACAACACCCTTTTACCCTCTGAAGTGAATTTGTAAGCTAACTTACCTATGGTAGTAGTCTTGCCAGAGCCATTCACACCCAAAAAGAGATAAACATTGGTGTGTCCCTCTTTAAACTCTATCCTGCCTTCACAGTTGGAAAGTAAAAGTAGAAACTTCTCTTTGAGTATGTCCCTTAGCCCATCAGAGGTTTTTATATTCCTTTTTATGGCTTCTTTTTTGAGATCCTCAACTATGTCTATGGCTGTTTTTGCTCCCACATCTGCCCTTATCAGAGTCTCCTCCAGCTCCTCAAAGAGCTCATCATCTACTTTCCTGCCCCTTAGTATGATGCCAAAGAGTGCCTTCTCCTTAGTTTTTTGCAGACCTTTCCTTATCTTATCAATTAAACTTTCCTTTTCTTGCTTTATAATGCCAAGTTCCTGTTTTATCCCATCTATGGTTTTTTGGAGTTCTTCCTTTTTGGATGGAGGCGAAAGCTTTATAGCCCTCTCAAAGACTTTGAGGGCTTCTTCCTTTTTACCCATCTGGTAAAGAAGGTTTCCCGCACTGCTGAGGCTCTCAAAACTACCTATCTTCAAATACTCTTCTATGGCTTTTTCTCTTTCACCTACTCTTTCGTATATGAGAGCTCTCTCTTGAGCAGTTCCCAAACTCCTGTCATAGTGCTCTATAAGCTGATAAGCGTAATAATACTTACCTTCTTGCATATAAAGGTCATAAAGGATGCGCAAAAGTTCTGGATTGTCTTTGAACTTTTCAAGAATCTCTATAGCTTTTTCCCTTTTGCCCTGCTGTATAAGTTTGAGTATGGCGTTTTTATCACCTTTTTCCGCTAACTTTTCCTCTTGGGACTTTTTCCAAAAGAAAACCATATGGATAGTTATTTTATCACTTTTCTTCGCCTGCTAACCATTTGCTCACCAATTCTATCTCCATATCCGAAAGATTCCTACCGTCCAAACCAGCAAAGGCAAAACCCACTAATATAATCTCATAGCTAACACTTCCTTAGCGTTTAAATTTATAACCTATGACTAAGGTTTGGGGATTTGAAGATATAGAGTCCGCAAGAGAGTACTTAGCTAAATACTTGCTTAACTACATACACATGGAGCTAGAGGCCTTTCCTAAAGAGGAGTGGGACAAGACATTGACAACATGGGCTAAGATATGCATGTTTGCGAGTACCTTGATGGACAAGAAAGAAGAAGAAAGGCAGGAGCTCTACAAGAAGTATAACTTTGATCAGGTGATGATAGGCATAGCGGAAGATGTAAGGCATACCCTTTTGGGAGTTTATTCCTTGGGCTTGCTAAAAGATGGGGAAAAACCTTACCAGCTGATACCCAAGGCGGTGGATCTGGTTTTGCAAAAGGAGGAACTACTTAATGCACACAGCCTAAGGAAGGACATTCTTGAGTACATAAGGGAATTCTTCCGGAGAAGAAGATCATGAGAGTGGCGGTAGGTATGAGTGGAGGAGTGGACAGTAGTGTGTCCGCTCTTCTTATGAAGCTCGCAGGACACGAAGTTATAGGAGTGACTCTGAGATTTCATACTCTTCCAGAGAGCTGTGATGTAGAGGATCTGAGGGTTTGCTGTTCGCCACAGGATGTGAAAGATGCGGTCAGAGTGTCTGAAAAACTTGGCATACCTCATATAACCTTAGATTGGGAAAGGATATTTAAAAGCAGGGTCGTTGAGTACTTTGTAAGGGAATACTTGGAGGGGAAAACTCCAAACCCTTGTGCGGTATGCAACAGAGATGTGAAGACGGGTTTTTTGGCAAAGTATCTCAGAGATGTAGCTCAGATAGACAAGCTTGCCACGGGTCATTATGCGAGGATTTTAGAGTACAAGGGCAGAAAGCTCATAGCAAAAGCTGAGGATAAAAACAGGGATCAGTCTTACTTTCTTGCTCTTTTGGAAAGGGATGCTATTGATCTCCTTGAGTTTCCTCTTGGGTCTTTAACAAAGGATCAAGTAAGACGCATAGCCCAGGAGTATAACCTGCCAGTAGCCCAAAAGAGAGACTCTCAGGAGGTTTGCTTTTTAATGGGAAAAAAGCCAGGTGAGTACATTAGGGAGAGGGTGGGTCTTAGGGAAGGTCTCATAACAGACACCCAAGGCAGGGTGTTGGGAAGACATACAGGCACGTACAACTTTACTATAGGACAGAGGCGTGGGCTTGGACTGTCTGTTGGAAAACCTCTTTATGTAATAGACATAGATGCAGAAAGCAACAGGGTGATTGTAGGAGAAGAAAAGGAACTTTACAAAGATAGCCTAAAGCTCATGCACTTGAACGCACACTTACCTATAGAGGAGTGGGAGGATGTTTATGCGGTAGTGCGCTATAGGTCCAAACCTGTAAAGGTAAAGGACATAAAGAAGGCGGAAGACAGTACCTATGTGGTGGAATTTGAAGAGAAGGTCTGGGGAATAACTCCCGGACAGGTGTGTGCCTTCTACGAAGGAGATGTACTTTTGGGTGGAGGCATAATAGTAAAAGGATGATAGTTTATGGAAAGAATCCCGTTATAGAGGCTCTAAGGTCTGATAAGGACATAGAGAAAGTGCTTGTGGCTCATGACTCTCATCCTCCCTATCAGGTAGTAAAACTATGCAAACAGAGAGGTATAAAGCTACAAAAAGTTCCAAGGGAAAAGATAGAGGAGCTTGCAGGCACAAAGAAAACCCAAGGTATCCTTGCCATCATAAGCCCCATAAAGTACGTACCAGCAGAGGAACTTTTCAAAACCACAATAGAAAAACGCTCCTTTTTTCTGGTTCTTGACCACATCACAGACCCACAAAATGTGGGAAATCTTCTGAGAAGTTGTGAGGTCTTTGGGGGAGTAGGAGCACTTTTACCAAAGGACAGATCAAGCCCTATAAACGAAACAGTGGTAAAGGCATCCTCTGGTGCGGTGTTTTACCTTAAGCTTTCAAAGGTTTCCAGCCTTTCAAACTCCCTGAGGGAATTTAAAAAGCAAGGCGGTTGGGTGATAGCCATAGAAAGAGGGGGGAAGGATATAAGAAGCGTTTCCATACCTATGCCCTGTGCCTTAGTTTTGGGATCAGAAGGAGAAGGCGTTTCCAAAAGTGTCTTGGAAATTTCAGATACGGTAGTATCCATACCCATGGTGGGTAAGATAAACTCTTTGAATGTATCTTCCGCAGGTGCTATAGCCATGTGGGAGTGTGTAAGGAGTGGTATAATATATAATAAATGAAAATGAGAGGCATTCTCATAGCTCTGCTCTTATTTCTGCTTGGACTTGAGGGTGGAGCGGTAAATGCCCACGAGCACAAGGATGGAAAGCTCCACCTTGACTGTTCTATATGTGTGCTCAAAGCAAGCCAGCAAATAGAGGAGAATCCAAAGGTAGAACCAAAGAAGTTAAGCTTTCTAAGCTTTCACATAGAGACCCAAAATCCCCAATCAAAACCCATCTCAAGGACCTACACCCATAGACATCCAAGGGCACCTCCTGTGTAAAGCCTTTTCACAAAAACATTAACACTAAAAACGCACAGGAGGTGAGCAAGATGAAGAGGATAATTTTGGGATTGGCTATATTTAGCAGTGCCTTTGCTCAAGAAAGTTTGGAAGATCTAAAAAGACAGCTTGAGGAACAAAGGAAGCTCATAGAAGAGCTACAAAGGAAGATAGAAGCTCTTGAAAAGGAAAAGGTCCAAGAACCCACCACTCAAGTCAAAGAAGAGACACAAAAACCAGCACCCGCAGACCGCACCCTACAGCTAAGGCTAAAGTACGATGACAGACTAAAAGCTTATCAGGTGTCTCCCTTCAGACAGACCGCCTTTCTACCAGATATCTCTTTCATAGTGGATACTTCCTTAGTGTTTAGAAACAAAGACGATCAGCTCTACAAAAAGCTTGAAATCCCAGGGCTCTATCACAGACATACCCACG
>JAGDVY010000006.1:10321-23242 GCA_023255875.1 Hydrogenobacter sp.
GATCAGCTCTACAAAAAGCTTGAAATCCCAGGGCTCTATCACAGACATACCCACGAAGGACACGCACACGGAGAGCTAAACGAAAAGAGAGGCTTTAATCTCAATTACGGTGAGCTCTACCTGTATGCACCTGTAGACCCTTACTTTGACCTTTACGCTACCATTCCTTTCTCGGAGGAAGGATCAGAAATTGAAGAGGCTTATGCGGTCACGCGCGGGCTTCCCTTTGGCTTTCAGTTTAAGGTGGGTAAGTTTAGGAGTTCTTTTGGAAGGCTAAACGCTCAGCACCCTCATGTGTGGGATTTTGCCAACCAACCTTTGGTGTATAAGGTATTTCTGGGAGATGACGGTCTAAAAGAAAAGGGCGTTCAGATAAACTGGCTTGCACCTACACCTTTCTATCTGCTTTTTGGTGCAGAGGTACTTCAAGGAGAAAACGAGCAGAGCTTTGGAACAGAAGGCTTTGAAAAAGGTGGTATTTCCGTTGGAGATGCGCGCAAACCCAACCTTTATGTGGGCTTTGTGAAGACCTCCTTTGATGTGGGCAACCTCTCGGTACTTACGGGCCTGTCCTTTGCTACTGGTAAAAGTAGGATAAATCACCTTGACGATAAAAATCCTCACGCCTTTGCAGGAAAGACCAAGCTTTATGGTTTTGACCTGACCGCTAGATACTCCATAGACTCTTACAGGTATGTGTCTTTCCAAGGTGAGTATCTCTACAGAGATCAGAAGGGCACGCGCTACGATTATGACAACCAAGGAAACTTGGAAGCTTTACGCTACTTATCTAAAAAGCAAGGGGGATTTTACGCTCAGCTTGTGTGGAGGTTTGCTCCAAGGTGGAGAGCTGGCATTCAGTATAACCTGATAAACAAAAACGACGTGAAAGTTAATGGAGTAAAGCGAGAGCTCTCTTCACATCTTCCTGCCTACTATGCCATGCTTGAGTACAATCCCACTGAGTTTTCACGAATAAGGTTGCAAGTGGGACAAAACAAAGCCTTCTTTTACGGAGGACAGCGCAAGACGGTTAATGAAGTTATCTTGCAGTTTAACTTTGCTATAGGCGCTCACGGAGCGCATCCCTTCTAAGGAGGTAAGCCATGAGAAAGGTGCTTTTTGCTCTCTTATCCTTTATAGCTCTTAGTTTTGCGCAGATCAAAGTTGTAGCCACGTACCCCTGGATAGGTGACCTCGTAAAAGAAATAGGAAAAGACAGAGTGAGCCTGCACGTTATAGCCAAAGGTTCAGAGGACCCACACTTTGTGGTTCCCAAGCCTTCCCACATAGCAAAGCTAAGAAGCGCTGACCTTTTGGTAATTCAAGGAGCAAGCCTTGAGGTGGGCTTTCTGCCCCCTCTTTTACAGCAGTCTAATAATCCCAAGATACAACCCGGAAGGGAGGGCTTTTTGGACCTATCCGCTTTTGTCCAGATCATAGAAAAACCCATTAGTGTCTCAAGAGCTATGGGAGATGTGCATCCTGAAGGCAATCCCCACTACCAGCTTGATCCTCACAACATACCAATACTTGCCAAAGCAATAAAGGAAAAGTTATGCCAGCTTGATGAGAAAAACTGCGCTTACTACGATCAGAACCTAAGGGACTTTAATAAACGCTGGAATGAAAAGCTAAAAGTTTGGGACAAGGAGCTTTCCACACTGCGTGGCACTAAAGTGGCTTCTTACCACAAGCTTTATGAGTACCTTCTTTACAGATATGGAATAGAGCTCATAGGCACTTTGGAACCACTTCCGGGTATTCCACCTACCGCAAAACACACGGAAGAGATCATAAAAGCTATACAAGGAGCAGGTACTAAGGTGTGCATACTTCAGGATGTTTATCACGAAAATAGGACCGCTCAGTATGTGAGTTCCAAGACAAATGCCAAGCTGGTGGTCCTTCCTCACGATGTTGGTGCTATAAAGGAAGCTTCAGACCTCTTTAGCCTTTTTGATCAGGTGGTAAGGAGGTTGAGCGAATGCAAATAATGGATGTCCTCCTTACCGCTTTTTTACTTTCTGTTGTCCTTGTGGGTATTCACGCCTACTTTGGAAGGGTGATCATTCAAAAGGGAATAGTCTTTACTGACCTTGCGGTAGGGCAGATGGCTGGAACAGGCCTTGCCCTATCCCTCTTGCTCTCCCAAGAATCCTATGCGTACCTTCTTACCCTGCTTTTTGCCCTGCTTGGTGCTCTCTTTGTGTATCTCTCAGAAAGGCTAAAAACTTACCAAGAAGCCTTTATAGCCCTTCTTTATGCCTTTGGTATTTCTTCCACATACCTGCTCCTTTCCAAAAATCCCCAAGGAGCGGAGGAGTTTTTGAAGCTCTCTGCTAGTGACATACTCTTTACTCCAAAGGCAGAAGTCCTAAAGGCAGGAATACTTTACGCTTTTGTAGGTCTTTTGCTCTACCTTTCTCAGAAAAAACTAAGAGAACCCTACAGGTCCATAAGCTTTTACTTTCTTTTTGCCCTTACTCTTACAAGCTCAGTAAAGTTGGCTGGTGTTTTGGTGGTTTTTGCTCTTTTGCTGGCTCCTGCTTTGGTGAGTCTCTTGTTTGAGAAAAAGCTTTTGTTTGCATGGATTTATGGCTCTATTCTTAACGCATGGGCAGTGATCTTCTCTTACCTTT
Source organism: Hydrogenobacter sp. (assembly GCA_023255875.1). GTDB lineage: Bacteria > Aquificota > Aquificia > Aquificales > Aquificaceae > Hydrogenobacter. The sequence continues at coordinate 12,964 of JAGDVY010000006.1, forward strand.
GGGACTTTCCCACGGGTTTTAGCGTGGTCTTTTGGCAGGCTTTAGGGGCTATGCTGTCCTTCTTTTTTAAAATTCTCATAAAGCCTTAAACCTTCCTCTACTGCGCGATGTATATCTTTTTCTGAACTTAAAACCACGCAAGAAACCCAAGGGTGCTTATGGTAAGCGATGGGAAAGTCTTTGACAAAAAGGGCAAGGGTGGGCACCTTTAGGGCTACCGCCATGTGATAAGGTCCGCTGTCTGTGGACACAAAAAGCCTACAGGACCTTATGAGTCCCGGAAGTTCTAAGATATCTGTCTGTCCTGCAAGATCAAAGGCTGGCAGAGGGTAGTTTTTGAGAAACTCTTGGTTTATGTCCTTTTCAAAACTGGCACCCGTTAAAACTAACACCGTGTTGGTTCTTTCTTGCAACTGCTTTATAACCTCCCTCAAAAGGTCCAAGTTGGGCCTTCTCCAAAGGGCATCTGGTGTTCCACATCCTATGTTAAGACCAATAAGCTCCTTGTCTTCAGGAATGGAAAACCTTTTCCTAAAGCTATTTCTAAAGCTTACCGCCTCTGGTGTCTCTTCAAGCTCTATTGGAATGCCTTTTCTTTCTATACCCAAAGCCTTCAAGACTACAAAGTACCTGTCTGTGTAATCCTGAATCTTTAGCTTTCTTGATGACTGTGAAGAGATGCTATAAAAGTATCTTCTAAAAGGTATTTCTGCAATTCCCAAAGACCTTATGCCGTACTTTAACCTCGCATAAAGGCACAGAAACGAAGACTTAAGACCGTGGGGCTCAAAGTCAATAATAAAGTCTGGATTTACCTTTCTTACAACACTGTCAAACTCCCTAAAAAACCTCACCCAGTCTCTTATACCTTTGATGTTTTTGTCAATAACGTGGAAGGAAGAGAGCAGGTGATGTCTTGATATGAGTCTTTCCGAAACCGCCCCCTTGTCTTTAGTGAGAAACAAAAGGTGAAGCTCTGCATCGGGAAAGTGGTTTTTTAGGGCTCTCCAACTTGCGCTACCTCGTAGCATGTCCCCAATACCTGCAGAATGTCCCATAAGCATAAGAATTTTTCGCATCCTACTTTATCTCAAGCTCAAATTCTACGCTTCCAGTGGGTGTTTTCTTTACCTTTTGAGGATTTATCTGGTTTATTACCTCCTCCTTGCCCTCACCCTTAATAGTTAGCTTACCATCCAAAAACTCTATGGAGTAGATCTTGATATCCGGCTTTAGCCTTTGGGAAAGTTCGGAAAGCTTCTTTGTAAGTTCGTATGGCTCTTCCGCAGAAACTTTTGACCTTACCTGATCGTAAAGAGAGACAATAGGTGTGCCAGGAAAGGCTTTTTTGAACTCCTCTCTTTGGAGTTCTCTCAGCTTTTCTGAAGACCAGAGCTTACCCACAAGGACATAAGACACAAGGAAAAGTATAACACCTGAAGCTGTCAAAAGGGATACTGCTCTTAACTGATCCTTTGAAAGGGCTTTTTCTACAAAGGTTGGGTAAGGGTTTTTGAGAACAAACTTCAAGCTTGCTCCAAAGGCTGTGTTAAGATCTGGCTCACAGTATGGATTGTTCAAGACATGGGAAAAGAGCTCTCTTAGTCCTTTGGTGTTGGAGCCACCACCACTCAAAAGGACTGGCTTATCTTTTATATGCATTCCCAAAGAGCTAAGTATTTCCTCTATGCCTCTTTGGACCTCTTTTAGCTCCAAACCTTTTTCTTTCTTTAGCTCTTCTGCGCTCTTAAAGTCTAAGCCTCTCTCCCGTGCGATAAGTTCAGTAAGGTAATCTCCGCCTTTCATCAAAACACGGTAGGCATTTAGCAAACCGTCTTTTAGGCTTATTAGAGTGGTTTTCCTTCTTCCCATGTCCAAAAGGTATGCATTTTCATAACCCAAAACTTGCAACACCCTTGCAAGAGCAAACACCTCAAGCTCCACATTAAAACAGTCTTCGCCTTGATAATCTCTATACACTCCCAAAAAGACCTTATCCTGATGTAGGGAAAAGTCCCAACTTACCTTTCCATACCTCTGCTCCACATCAAGAGCATAGAAACCCCTCAGCTGGTTTATCTTTTTCGAGAAGGCTGGTTCTACTCTTACCAAACAAAGGTCTGAGGGCACTACGCATATTTTTCTGCCTGTTTTTTGTGTGGGTCTCCACGTGTTTTTCAGAAAGTGCTTTTCTACGCTGAATAGCTTTTTTCCATCTACACCCGTGTATATCATCCTTCCACCTTTACCGCTCTTATGAGCTCCTCAGGCGTGGTTATACCCTTTATGACCTTTTCAAGTCCATCTTCGTACATGGTTCTAAAACCCAGCTCTTTTGCTCTCTTTCTTATCTCGTTGGCATCTTGGGTTTTTATGATGAGTTGTTTTAGATCGTCGCTTAGCTCCAAAACCTCGTAAATGCCTGTCCTTCCCCTATAGCCTGTTCCCATACACATATCGCACCCTCTACCTCTATAGAAGGTATAATTCCCATCAAGTCCCAGTTGGGACAGCTCTTCTTTTGTGGGTTTATAGGGCTCTTTGCAGTGCTCACACACCTTCCTAACAAGTCTTTGGGCAATCACACCCTCCAAAGAGGAAGCTATAAGGAAGGGCTCTATACCCAGATCAGAAAGCCGGGTGATAGCGGAGGGCGCATCGTTAGTGTGCAAAGTGGAAAGCACCAGGTGTCCTGTGAGTGCTGCATGGACCGCTATTTGGGCGGTTTCGCTGTCTCTTATCTCTCCTACCATTATGATGTCTGGGTCCTGTCTTAGGATGGCTCTTAGTCCGCTGGCAAAGGTTAGTCCCACCTTTGGGTTTACCTGTATCTGGCTAACTCCCTTTACTTGGTACTCGGGTGGGTCTTCTATGGTTATTATGTTCTTCTCGGGGCTCTTTACATAGAGGATCATGGCATATAGGGTGGTGCTTTTTCCTGCACCTGTGGGACCTGTGGCTAACACTATGCCGTATGGCTTTTGGGCAAGCCTTTTTACCTTTTCAAGGTCCTGCAGAGAAAGTCCCAGTTCCTCAAGGGTGAGCATACTTCCTGACCTATCAAGGAGTCTAAGCACCGCTCTCTCTCCAAAAGTGGTAGGAACTATGGACACCCTTATGTCCAAGTCCCTTTTACCTATCCTAACTCTTATCTTTCCATCTTGGGGGACTCTCCTTTCCGCAACATCTAAGTTGGCAAGCACCTTTATGCGTGAAATGACAGATTCGTGCAAAGATAGGGGTATGCTCATGTAGTCGTGAAGGATTCCATCAAGCCTAAACCTCACAAAAGACACATCTTCGTAAGGCTCTATGTGTATGTCAGAAGCAGAGAGGGTGGTAGCTTTTATAAGGGTGGCATTTACAAAGCTCACCGCAGGGCTCTTTTCTTCCTCAAGAAGTATGTCCCTTTGCTCTTTGTCCTCTTCCACCTGAGTTTCTATCAAGACCTCTTCCTGCGCGAGCCTCTTTTGTAGCTCTTGGGAAAACTCTTCCTCTTCTACCTCCAACACCTCAACGCTTTTACCAGTGATAAACCTTATTTCTTCCACGGAGAAGACATCATAACCCTTGGGAACAAGCAGTTTTATATAGCTCTCACCCTCCTCAATGGGTATAAGTCTGTAGGTTTTTATTATGTCCATGTGTTAAATTTTAAAATCATGGGCGATTTTACAAAAGCAGGTCTTGACAAAGGTGATATAGAGCAAGAACTCCTTCATACCCTTACCTCTGCTAAGATACTCTACAAAACGTACATGATAAGCATAGATGACTACACATCAGATGAGCTTTCTGCAGACATCAGAGAGTACCAGTATCAGCTTGAGAACGTGGTAATGCCTTTGGTCAAAAGGGCGGAAGCTACCAAAAACTCAAAGCTCATAGACATGGCATACGAGATAAGATACATTTACGAAAAGCTCATTTCCGCTATAAAATTAAAGCTTGAGCATCCTTAAGGAGGTTGAAGCATGCCAAAGGTGGCTATAATACTTGCTGAAGGCTTTGAAGAAGTAGAAGCGGTAGCTCCCATTGATGCTCTAAGAAGGGCAGGTGTAGAAGTCATTATTGCTGGACTTTCAAAAGAGCCTGTTGCAAGCGCAAGGAATGTAAGGATAGTGCCAGATGCATCTGTAGATGAGCTAAATCCCGAAGAGCTTGACATGATCATTCTTCCTGGTGGTGCGGGTGGTGTAGAAAAGTTAAAGCAAGACAAAAGGGTTGAGGCTCTTGTAAAAGCTCTTGAAAGTAAGGGTAAGTATGTATCTGCCATATGTGCAGCTCCTACCGCTCTTGCCAAGTTTGGTCTGTTAGAGGGTAGAAAAGCCACTGCTTACCCAGCACTCAAGGAAGACATAAAGCCTGCCATCTTTGTAGATGAGAAAGTGGTTGAGGATGACAGGGTGATCACCAGTCAGGGACCTGGCACAGCACTGCTCTTTGGGATAAAGCTTGTGGAAAAGCTCATGGGCAAAGAAAAAGCCAAAGAGGTAGCTCAAAAGATGCTCGTAGATTGGAAATGATTCAAGTTAGGGTAAAACCAGGTGTAGAAGAAAAACTCAGGGCTTACTTTCCGTGGGTCTATAGACCTGAAATATCAAGCTATTCCAGGAAGCCCCAAAAGGGTGAACACGTGGTAGTCAGAGATGCGGGAGGGCACTTCCTTGGGTATGGATACATAAACCCACAGGTGAGCATAAGCATAAGAATTCTCTCTTTCAACAAGGACAAAAAGATATCCAAAGAGCTCATAGAGGAGAGAATACAGCAAGCTTACAACTACAGAAAAAGCCTTTCTTTGGATACGGACTCTTATAGATTAGTGCATTCAGAGGGAGACTTTCTACCAGGACTTATAGCAGATGTCTATAAAGACTATGTGGTACTTGAGTTTACCACATTTGGCATGAACTTAATGAGGGATTGGGTAATCTCTGCAATAATTGATATTTTAAAACCCAAGGGTATTTATGAAAAAGTAAACGAGTACGCACAGAGCATAGAAGGATTTGAAACCCAAGGAGGAGTTATATACGGAGAAGTACCAGAAGAGATCATAATACGCGAGGGAGACCTAAGATACTACGTTAATATCCCTCAAGGACAAAAAACGGGCTTTTACTTGGACCAAAGATACGCAAGAAGGTTAATTAGGGATTTGGTAAAGCCAGGATATGTATGTCTTGATGTGTTTTGTCATACGGGTGGTTTTGCTCTAAACATGAGAAAGGCTGGTGCTCAAAAGGTAATAGCGGTTGATATATCCTCTCAGGTTTTAGAAGTAGGCAAAAGGAATGCAGAGCTCAACGGTCTTGATGGTATAGAATGGGTGGAAGCCAACGCCTTTGACTTTATGAGAAAGCTACACGCAGAGGGTCAAACCTTTGACTTGGTTCTTATGGATCCACCCTCCTTTGCCAAGAATAAAGCCAGCCTACCCAACGCCCTCAGAGGCTACAAAGAGCTATTAGTTAGAGGCTTGCACGTTACCAAAAGAGGTGGCATACTGGTTATTTACTCTTGCTCCTTTCATGTTACTTTGGATCATCTTATTCAGGTACTCCTTGATGCAGCAAAAGATGTAAGAAGGCATGTAAGAGTCTTAAAGGTAAGCTTCCAAGACCTTGACCACCCTTGGATACTTCAAGTGCCAAACAGCTTATACCTAAAAGGCTTATATGTGGAGGTACTTTGATGAACATATATCAAGCCATAATTTTAGGAGTGGTAGAAGGACTTACAGAGTTCCTGCCTGTGTCCTCAACGGGACATCTCATACTCACCGCTCACATCTTAGGCTTAGATCACAGCAATTTTACAAAGAGCTTTGAGATAGCCATTCAAACAGGTGCCATTTTATCAGTAGTCCTGCTATATGCCAAAAGACTCCTCACAGATTGGGAGACCCTCAAAAGGGTAATAGTAGCCTTTTTACCTACAGGCATCTTGGGTTTTTTGCTATACAAACTCATAAAGACCTACCTTATAGGCAATGACAAGGTTGTTGTGATTTCTCTTATATTGGGTGGTGTGTTCCTTCTCTTTGTGGATAGGGTTTGCGAACGCTTCTGCCATATAGGAGATGTCAAAAGCATAAGCCTAAAGCGAGCCTTTATCATAGGCTTGTTCCAATCCTTAGCCATGATACCCGGAGTTTCAAGGTCCGCATCCACCATAATAGGCGGTATGTTGGTGGGACTTCACAGAAAAGCCAGCGCTGAGTTTTCTTTCCTACTTGCGGTTCCTACCATGATCATCGCTACATCTTACGATATTTATAAGTCCCATAGCACCTTTACGCAGAGTGAATGGCATTTGCTTGCAGTTGGCTTTCTATCCGCTTTTTTGACCGCCCTTTTGGCAGTAAAAGTTTTCCTGAGGTTTATATCTGTACATTCCTTCCTTCCCTTTGGCATATATCGGATAGTTATTGGCTTTTTGTATGGTTTCTTCTTCCTCTAAGATGGACAGGTGGATACTCTACTCAGTATTACTGCTCTTCATCATAGGCGAAACTGCCATAATAAGCTCAAACGTACTACCCCACATTTTTGAACGCTACTGGGACATAAGCATATACAAAAAGCCCTTTTTACAGCTAATAACTTTCCTTATGGGCATGTTTCTTATGACCAAAAGGTTTGATTACCAGGTGCTTAGGAAAAAGTCCGTAGTCTATCTTTTGGTATCCGCATCTACACTTATGCTCATCGCTGTACTTATAAAGAAATTTTTGACACATAAGCGTGTGGATAGATGGCTCATAGGCACAAGCCTTCAACCATTAGAATTTACAAAGATAGCTCTCATAATCTTCATAGCCTACTATTTGGTGGAAAAAGGTTCTATAAAGGAGTGGAGGTATATACTTTGGGCCTCTTTTGTGGTGCTACTTAATGCCTTCTTAATTTCTCTACAACCTGATAGGGGTGGTGCCATCTTTCTTTTGCTGATCTGTGGTTTAATGCTCTATGTGGGTGGCATTCCAAAAAAAGTTTACCTACCCATATTAGCGCTCTTCTTCTTCTTTGCCTTTTACCTACTGACCTCTAAGTCTGGATATGTGGCAGAGAGATTCTCCGCATGGAGAGATCCCTTTGCAGACCCAGAAGAGTCAGGATACCAAATTATTCAGTCTCTTTTTGCCTTCGCCCACGGCGGACTTTGGGGAGTAGGCATAGGTAAAGGTTTGCAGAAAATGGGAGCTTTACCTGCTGTAGATACAGATTATGTCATATCCCTAATAGCGGAAGAGTTTGGATTTTTAGGAGTTCTGTTGGTTTTCTGTCTTTACTCTGTGCTTATAGGTAGGCTTTTTTACCTTGCCTACAAAATTGATGAACCTTTTGGCAAGCTACTGCTTTTTGGTATAGCCATGAACTTTGCTGTAGCTTTCCTTTGGAACGTAGGTATGGCGGTAAATCTTCTTCCACCAAAAGGAATAGCACTCCCACTGCTCAGCTATGGTACTTCAAACCTTCTTTTCTCCCTTATAGCCCTATGGCTTGCCCATTCTGTAATAAGTAAAAGTTATTTAAACTATATTAAGTAAAGATGCTGGTAATTAGCATAAGTTTTTACCTCCTATCTTTTGTCATAGCACTGCTTTCTTATTATGGTAAGCTACCCAACAGAACGGTTCTCTTTCCTATATTTCTTGCACTTTTTTCTTACTTTGCCCATGTGCTCTACATGAGCTTTAAATTGGGTAGCTTTCCTTTTGCGAATGTTTATGGGTTTATAGGTCTTCTTGGAAACACCATGATACTTATTCTAATGGGTTTTTCTTTAAAAAATCCCCAACTGCTCAAACTTTCTGCTATATTTTCCTTTTTTGGATTAATGTCCACACTGCTTGCACTACCCTCAGAACCTTCTCCCTACAGAAACCCCCTATACTCTCTCCACACCCTTTCCGCTCTATTTGCTTATGCGTGTGCCTTTCTTGGAGGTTTGGCAAGCCTTTTCCGGCTTGCGCTTGAGAAGAAACTAAAACACAAAGATGTACCAGCTTTTTTCCTGCCCATAAACCTTCTTAGGTCTTTGGAAAGGCTGATGATGAATCTTTCCTTTGTCTTTTTTACCTTTACCCTCCTTTTTGGAAGTTTATGGACAAGGATACACTTTGGCAAACACTGGATAGATGACCCAAAACTACTCTTTACGCTGCTTTTGTGGATTTACTATGCCTTAGTAGTCCATATGAATCTAATAAGAGGCTTAAAACCCAAACAGCTTTCCACTTTTATAATTTTGGGAGGTTTTCTCTCACTACTGAACTTGCTGTTTGTAAGGCATGAAATTTGAAAGGATATTTCTTGTAGGTTTTATGTGTAGTGGCAAAAGTACTGTAGGTAAAATTTTGGCAGAAAAACTTGGGTGGCATTTTTACGATATAGATGAGGAGGCACAAAAAGAAGAGGGTATGAGTGTGGAGGAGATATTCCGTGTGAGAGGCGAAGGATACTTCAGAAATCTAGAGCTTAAAATCCTTAAAAGGTTTTTATCAGAAGAAAGGGTAGTGATAAGCACTGGTGGAGGTCTTGGTGCCAACCAAGAGGCTATGCATTTTATGAAAGAGAAGGGCTTAGTGGTATGGCTTGATGTGAGTTTTGATGAATTTTTACAAAGGTGTGCAGGGGACAAAAGCAGACCCATGCTGAAAAAAACTCAAGAAGAGCTTAAAGCTCTGTATGAGCAAAGAAAAGAAAAGTACTCACAAGCTCATCTGCACATAAAGGCGCACAAAGAACCTCAAAAGATAGCAGAAGAGATCACTCAACTAATTCAAGATGGGAAAATATAAAGGGTATTTCGTAATCTGCAGACTCTTTTGAATCGGAAGCATGAATGGCGTTTTTACCTTTATCTGTACCAAAGAGAGCCCTTATGGAAGAAGGCGCAACCTTTCTTGCTTCCTCACTATCTGTGGGTCCTATAATGTCTCTCACCCTCTTTATGGCGTTCTCACCCTCAAGAACGCAGGCAACAACAGGTCCTGAAGTCATAAACTCTACAAGCTCTCTGTAAAAGGGTCTGTCCTTATGAACTATGTAAAACTTTTCCGCTTGCTCCTTGGTAAACCTAAAGAGCTTCATAGCGATTATCCTAAAACCTTCCTCTATAAATCTGTCTATTATCTTTCCTGTAGCTCCCTTTTGGAAGGCATCTGGCTTTATTATTATTAGCGTCCTCTCCATGAGATAACATTATAGCATATAATCTTAGTATGATCCTTGAGTTTGAAAGGGAATATCTGGAACTTTACCAAAAGGTTGATCAACTAAGACGCCTTTACAGGCTGGGACATAAGGAGAAGGAAGAAGAACTCAGAAGGCTTCAGAGAGAGTTAAGAAAAAAAGCCAAGGAAATTTACAAGAGACTTGATCCTTGGGATAAGGTGCTTTTGGCTCGTCACTCACAAAGGCCTCGCACTTTGGACTATATAAATCTGATATTCAAGGACTTTACTGAACTGCACGGTGATAGATGCTTTGGAGATGATAAATCTATTGTGTCTGGTTTTGCTTACTTTGATGGTATGCCTGTTGCAGTAATAGGACACGAAAAGGGGAAAACAACAAAGGAAAAGATGGAAAGAAATTTTGGCATGCCTCACCCGGAGGGTTATAGGAAGGCTATCAGGGTTGCAAAGCTTGCAGAAAAATACCGCATGCCTGTTATCACCTTTGTGGATACACCTGGAGCATATCCAGGAATAGGTGCAGAAGAGAGGGGACAATCAGAAGCTATAGCGGAAAGCCTCTACACCTTTGGATACCTAAAAGTGCCTTCCATAGCGGTAGTTATAGGTGAAGGAGGTTCTGGTGGTGCGCTTGCTTTGGCTGTTGCCAACAGGGTGCTTATGCTTGAAAATGCCATCTATTCTGTTATTTCACCAGAAGGTTGTGCAGCTATACTTTGGAAGGACCAATCCAAAGTAAAAGAAGCATCTTTGGCTCTAAAGCTTACCGCTCAGGACCTGCTAAAGCTAGGTGTGATAGACTACATAGTTCCTGAACCTTTAGGTGCATCTCACATAGACCCCATCAGGAGTGCAAGAGTGCTCAAGTACTTCCTAAGAAAATGCCTAAGAGAGCTTATCTCAAAAAGTCCCCAAGAGATACTAAGAGAAAGGATAGAAAAGTTTGCAAGTATGGGTGCATTCTTAGAGCAATGAACACTTTTGTCATTCACGAACAGAAGCTGTTTGAAAAATCTCAAAGCATTGACAAAACTTGATTTCTTAAAGCTATAATCTAAATATGCTTACTTT
>JAGDVY010000034.1 GCA_023255875.1 Hydrogenobacter sp.
TTGCCTGACTGCCACAATGCCTATAAAAAACACGGGTATGACTATGAAAAGCGCTACCGCAAGGGTTATGATAAGGGAGGATAGTGTAGCGCTTCGCAAAAGGTTTGACAGTTTCAGATGCACAGGATAGAGAATAAGCGAGAATATTATAGCCCACAGTATGGGATTTAAAAAAGGCATAAGAACCAAAAGCGCCAGAAGAGCAAACAGTAATATCATACCCAGTAAAAAATAAGAGAATACCTTTTCTTTGCTCATGAGCGTCCCATGCAGTAGTACTCAAAGCCCTCCTCTCTCATCTTTGATGGTTCATATATGTTCCTACCATCTATTATTATGGGAAGCTTGAGAAGTTCTTTTACCTTTCGGAGGTCTGCGTTTTTGAACTCTTCCCACTCGGTAAGTATGAGAAGCGCCTCACAATCCACAATCGCCTGGTACATATCCTGTGCGTAGGAGAGGTCCTTGCCTTCGGGAAAGAGCCTTTTGAAGTTATTCATAGCTTTAGGATCGTATAAACTTAGCTTTGCTCCGTGCTTAAGAAGAGCGGACACTACCTTTATAGAGGGTGCGTACCTTATGTCATCTGTGTTGGGTTTGAATGAAAGCCCCCAAATAGCAAGCCTCTTGTCCTTTAGACTCCAAAGCGCAGATTTTACCTTTTGAATAAACCTATCTATCCTTCCTGCGTTTATCCTTTCCACTTCTTTGAGCAATGAAAAATCAACTCCGTGATCCTCTGCTATCTTTATAAAGGCTTTTACATCTTTGGGAAAACAGCTTCCACCCCAGCCTATACCTGCATCCAAAAAAGCTCTCCCAATCCTCTTATCGTATCCTATGCCATCTGCTACCAATTTTACATCCGCTCCCGTTTTCTCACACAGGTCCGCTATCATGTTTATGAAGGATATCTTCATGGCTAAGAAGGAGTTAGATGCGTGTTTTATAAGCTCCGCTGTGGCTGGGTCCGTGAATATGATGGGTGCTTTTATGGGTTTGTAGATCTCCTCCATAATGCGCCTTGCTCTATCGCTCTCAACACCTATGACTATTCTATCGGGCTCTAAAAAGTCCTTTACTGCGCTCCCCTCTCTTAAAAACTCAGGATTGGAGACCACATCAAACTCTATGGGACTTTTCATGTATCTTTGTATGGTCTTTTTGATGAGCTTGTGGGTATTTACTGGCACTGTGGACTTTTCTATCAGTAGTTTGTAGTCCTTCATGTGCTGTGCGGTAAGTCTTGCTACCTCCTCCACCTGTGATAGGTCCGCAGAGCCATCTTCTTGTTCGGGTGTGCCAACACATATAAAGATCACTTGGGAAAAATCAATCCCTTCAACTATATCTGTGGTAAAGCTTATCCTATTTTGCTTGAGGCTCTCTTGGAGGAGTTCCTCTAGTCCTGGCTCGTAAATGGGGAGCTGTCCCTCTTTTAACATCTGTACCTTTTGTGGAATCTTCTCCACTACCTTCACGTTGTGCCCTATGTGGGAAAGGCATATGCCTGTTGTCAATCCTACATACCCACCGCCTACAACAGTTATATTCATCTCTCTTCCTCCACAAGCTGAAGTTCTATTCTACCTCTTTCTTCTTCAACTCCCACTATCCTTACCTTTACTATATCACCTAGTCTATACACTTTCCCAGTCCTTACACCCACAAGCCTGTGAGCTGGTTCATCATAAACATACTCATCGTCTGTTAATGTACTTATGCTCACAAGACCTTCTACTAAATAATTTTGCAGTTCCACAAAAAAGCCAAAAGGAACAACTCCAGTTATTATACCCGTATGTACTTCACCTATATGTGCCTTCATGAGTCTCGCTTTTAGTAGGTCTATGGCTTCTCTCTCTACATCGTCCGCAAGTCTTTCCTGTTTGGATAAATGCTGTCCTGCCATCTCAAGGTATGCTACCGTTTTTTCATAAGGCACGTCCTCACCCTTTAGAGCTTTTTTCAAAAGTCTATGAACTATTATGTCTGTGTATCTCCTTATGGGTGATGTAAAGTGAGCATAGTGTTCAGAGGCAAGTCCAAAATGTCCCACATTATGAGGTGAATAGTAAGCTCTCTTCATGCTTCTGAGCGTCAAAAACCTAACCAAGTTCTCTTCTGGTCTTCCCTCAAAATCCTCTATGATCTTTTGGAAAAACTTAGGCTCAAGGGAGACTTTCTTTACTTTATACCCAAGGCCACTGAGTATTTCTATTAGGTTATTTACCTTATCTGGGTCTGGTTTTTCGTGCACTCGGTAAAGACAAGGATATCCCATATTCTGCAAGTGCATGGCTACAGTCTCGTTGGCAGATATCATGAATTGTTCTATGATCTTATGAGCTATGTGCCTTTCATAGGGTATTACCGCAACGGGTTCTCCAAACTCATTCACAATTACTTCCGATTCTGGAAGGTCAAAGTCAATGCTTCCCTTTTCCCAACGCTTTTTTGAAAGTATGCGATAGAGGTCTTCCATAAGTCTAAGGGGTTCTACAAGGTGTGGGTATTTATCTTCAAGTGCGGGATCACCAACTATAAGCTTTAGGGCTTCCTCGTATGTTAGGCGTGCTTTGCTTCTTATGACGCTTTCGTATATGTCATAGCTTACCAAGTTTCCTTTTTTATCAAACACCATCTCGCAGGTGAAAGCGAGCCTGTCCTCGTTAGGTTTTAGACTACACAGGTCTGCAGATAGCTTTTCTGGAAGCATGTGCAAAGCTCTGTCAGGAAGGTAAAAAGTAAAACCCCTTCTGAAAGCTTCCTTGTCTATGTGAGAACCTTCTTTGACAAAATAAGATACATCCGCTATATGCACCCACAGTCTGTAGTGTCCTTCTGGTGTCATTTCTATGGCTACCGCATCGTCAAAGTCCCTAGCCCTTTCTGGGTCTATAGTAAAGCAAACTTGATCCCTCAGATCCTTTCTTCTTTTTAGCTCCTTCTTTATATTAACATGTATCTTCTGGGCTTCTCTTATAACTTCTTGCGGATACTCAAGAGGAAGATCATACTTTCTGATAAGAAGGTCTATAATGAGCAGTTTTTCCTGAGGATGTCCCAACACCTCTTTAATCACTCCCTTAGCGGGGGCTCTTTCCTTTGGATACTCCTTTATCTCAACCACTACCAGGGTGTCCTTCTTTAGATCTTTGCAACTGTTTTGGCTTAGCAGTATCTTTTGGTGGGGTGCGTCATAGATGGGTATCCCATAGCAAGTTTTACCTTTTACTATCTTACATACTAGCTCCTTTTTGCCTCTTTTTATAACCTTGAGTATGCGCACTTCCTTTTTACCTCTAAACTCCACCACCTTAGCCTTTACCAGATCGCCACCAAACACCTTTGTCATCTCAAAGGGTGGTATGTATATGTCCTTTCTGTCCTCTCCTACATGAAGAAAGCCAAATCCTGCAGGGTAAGGGATCACAGTCCCTACAACTATATCTTCCTGAGTAAGCCTATACCTTCCTTTTTCTACAAATAGCCTACCCTCTTTCTTTAGAGCTCTAAGTATTTTCTTAAGTTTTTTTCTACCTTCTTTGTCGAGCCCAAAATATTTGACTATTTGTTCAAAGTGCATAGGTTTGTTGGAGCTTTTGAGCAGATTAAGAACTTCTTCTTCTGTTATGTGCCCATGTGCCATATGAAAAGATTATAAACTAAGCTTTAAAGATAAAAAACTCTATTCTTTCCTTCACTTTTGGCTTTGTAAAGAGCGCTATCAGCCTTTCTTAAGATGGTCTCTATTGTATCACCTTCATGGTATGTGGCTATTCCTATAGATACAGTTATCTTAATTTTTTCGTTAAAAACCGTTTCCTCTACAATTCTCCTTAGCTTTTCCGCAACTACTAATGGTTCTGAATGCACAATTAGTAAGAACTCATCTCCTCCACATCTTCCCGGTATGTCTGTTTTTCTTATGTTATTTTTGAAAAGCCTTGCTAATTGTTTAAGAACCCTATCTCCAGCTTGGTGTCCGTAAGTATCGTTTATCTGCTTGAAGTTATCCACATCAATGAACAGAAGACTAAAAGGCATTTTGTATCTGCGTGCCTTGGCAACTTCCTTCTTAAGAAATTCCTCAAGAGCGTATCTGTTATACACACCTGTAAGCCTGTCGTAGAGGGCTAACTTTTTAAGTTTGTTCTCTGTGAGCTTTCTATCCGTTATATCCATGACCACACCCACTTCCGCAGGAGCGGACTTATAGTGTACAGTTTCTGAGCTTATCTGTACCCATACAACCTTCCCATCCTTTCTTTTTATCCTTACCTCGTACTTTTTAACTCCTTTTTTACCCATATCCCTTTGGATCATAACCTTCTTGACCTTACCTCTGTCCTTTGGATGGATAAGAGAAAGAAGGTCCTCAAGGGATAAAAGCTCTTCAACAGAGTAGCCTGTTATTTTGGAGAGTGCCTCATTTGCGTATATTAACCTTTTTCCCTGCCTTAGAAAAATACCTACGGGAGAAGCAGAAGCGGATGAACGGAAGAGTTCTTCTTTCTCGTGTTTTTCTGTGATATCAACCACATGCTTGTAATAGCCTATTACTTTCCCTTTATCATCTTTTAGGCAAACGGTATGATCAAGCACCCACTTTACTTTACCATCCTTAGTTATGATCCTGTAATCTTCGTGAGTTTGTTCTGATAGAGGACCCTCTGTGCATGCTTTCAGCTCCTTCGCTACTTTATCAAGGTCCTCTTTGTGTATAAGGTCTATGTACTTTAACTTCCTTTCTACAAACTCTTCCGCAGAGTAGCCCGTTAGATTTTTCACATTGGGGGAGACAAGTTTAACAGACCATCCAACAGCGTCCTCTAAAAAGAAAAACACCATGGGACCGCTTGTAAGGAAAAGTTCTGGACTCAGCTTAACATACTCAAAAGCTTTGAGCACTTGGGATAGCTCTATATGTATCTCTATGTAAGTATTGTTTTCTTTATTATAGCTTGTAATTACATAAATGTAATTTTCTCTGCCTTCTTTTGTAGTGTGCACATACACTGTCTGATAGTTCTCCAGCCCCTGCTGTTTTATAATCTTTGCTACACGCGGATAAAACTCCATGCCATAGAGTTCCTTAGCTTTCTTGTTTGCATACACTACATTGTATTTTTCGTCTATTACCAAAAGAGCTACGGGAAGGTTTTCAAAGCTTGAATAATCCATGAATTAGTTCATTGTATCACAGTATAAAAGCTACCGCTACAGAATAATCCTTTTCGTGAGATATGGAAACATACAGACTTATACCTTCAAGCAGATGCTTTATGTCATCTCTGAGGATATTCACCTTTGCAGGTTTTCCTGTGTCTCCAAGCACTTCTATTTGTGAAAATCTTAGCACTATGCCAAACCTTTGGTAGAAAGCTTTCAAAACAGCTTCTTTGCAAGCCCATCTTGCAGAAAGGCATTCACAGAAAGACCTCTGCTGTGCACAATACTCAAGTTCTCTTTGTGTGTATATGCGATTTAAAAATTTATCACCAAAGCGCTCCATAGCTTTCTTGATTCTTTCGTTTTTTACTATGTCTATACCAACCACAGAGGGATATTATAAAAGGGGGAAAGTCCCAAGAAATTACTTTTTCTTTACTATAAGGTCTTTTAACGGTGCTACCGCCTGTAAAAACTCCTGCTGTTCCTTTGGGGGCACTTTAAACTTGTTGAGGGTTTCTTTGGTGAGTTCCACAAACCTGTTCCAGTCTGATTCTGAAATACCAAGACCTTCGTGAGCGGTTTTCATATCCCTTCCCGTATATATACATGGTCCTCCTGTGGCACTACATACAAAGTCAGTAAGATGAGCTATCAGTTTGTTTTTACTGTCATTGCTGAGACCTTACTACTTCCCTTGTGTGATCCTTTCAGTGATTAAGTCACAAAGATGGTAAATTACTTGGCAAGGACCCTTGCTACTTCGTGTAAAGATGTTATGCCCTTTCTTACTTTTAAAATACCAGCTTCATAAAGGGTTCTCATGCCTTTGCTTTTAGCTAAGTCTCTTATGTCTTCGGAGGTACCACCTTTTATGATGAGCTTTCTTATTTCCTCATCTACTTCAAGTATTTCATGGACGGCGGTTCTTCCTTTATAGCCTGTGCCGTTGCAGACCTCACATCCCCCCTCTTTGTGTGTGTATATGGTTATATCCTCGTCGGGACTTTTCAGCACTCCCATCCTGAAAAGAACCTCTCTGGGTGTGTTATCTACCACCTTACATGCGGGACAGAGCTTTCTAACAAGTCTCTGTGCCACTATGAGAATAACCGATGAGCCAACAAGGAAAGGTTCTATTCCCATATCCACAAGTCTTGTAACAGAAGATGGTGCATCGTTAGTGTGCAAAGTGGAGAACACTAAGTGTCCTGTTAATGCAGCTTTTATGCCTATTTCTGCGGTTTCTGTATCTCTTATCTCACCTATGAGAATAATGTCAGGGTCCTGCCTAAGAAAAGCTCTCAGTACGCTTGCAAAGGTAAGTCCTATACTTTCGTTAACCTGCACCTGATTGAGCCCCGGGATGGCAACTTCCACTGGATCTTCTGCAGTCATTATGTTCACATCGGGCGTGTTTCTTTCCATAAGTGCTGCATACAGCGTAGTTGTCTTACCCGAACCAGTGGGTCCAGTCACCAACACCATTCCCCAAGGTGTCCATATGGCCTTTCTGAACTTCTCAAGGTCATCAGGCTCAAAACCCAAGTCTTCAAGCCTTACGTTAAGGTACTTTTCCGCTTCTTGGATTCTCATAACTGTTTTCTCTCCATAAACAGTAGGCACTGTGGAAACCCTAAGGTCTATTCTTTTTCCACCTATCCTTATCCTTATTCTTCCATCTTGGGGCTTTCTCCTCTCCGCTATGTCCATATTGGACATGATCTTGTATCTTGCTGTTAGCGAATCCTTAACTTTCAAAGAAAGCTCGTGAAACACGCGCAGTATTCCATCAATTCTGTAGCGCACAACCACTTTTTTCTCGTAAGGTTCTATATGTATGTCAGATGCGCCAAGCCTAACCGCTTCGTAGATTATATAATTGGCAAGCTTTACTATAGGTGCTTCTCCAGCTTCTGCAGCTAAGGCTTCTGGAGAAAGTTCTATAGGAAGGTTTTCCAGTTCTATCTCTTCTTCAGGTTCAAGTTCCTCGATTATCTTTGTCACTGTAGGATAGAGCTTGTTTAGGAGGTCTTCTACTGTTTTTCTGGTAGCGGCATAGGCGGTTATGGAATTTATTTTGCTTCTAAACCTCAGCTCGTTTATGGCGGATTGATTGAAAAAGTTAGCTGTAATAACAGTTAAGTTCCCGTTTTCGTATTTTATCGGAGCTATTAAGTATTTCCTGAGCAGGCTTTCTGGAAGTTCTTTGAGCACCTCCTCTGGCACTTTTACCTCTTCTATATTGCCCCTCCAGAACTTGCCGGGTAAAATTTTGGAATATATCTCCGCCAGCTTTGTATCATCAAGTAAGCCTAATCTCAGTAAGGCACTTATTATATCCTCATCCTTTTGCTTTTCCGCTAAAGCACGTTCTGCCTGCTCTTTAGTGATATAGCCAGGTTTTACCAAATACTCTAGTAGCTTTACCTCATCCATAGCTCTCTTCCTCCGATGGGAATATACCCTTCTCTACCTCTTCCTTATACTTTTGCAACGCTTGTCTAAACACTTCAGCGCCTTGGGCATACCTCTTTACAAACTTGGGCTTTATGTCTTCCACCAAACCCACAAGGTCATGAAAAACCAGCACTTGACCATCACAGTGAGGACCTGCACCTATGCCTATGGTGATGCTCTTAGAATCTCTTGTTAGCTCCTGTGCCAAATAAGAGGGTACGCTCTCCAAAACTATCATAAAAGCTCCCGCTTCTTCCAACGCTTTGAAATCTCTTTTTAGTTTTTGTGCTTCATCTTCCTTCTTTCCTACAAGTCTGTAGCCTCCAAGAGCGTGAACACTCTGAGGTGTGAATCCCACATGTCCAACCACAGGGATACCTATGCTTACAAGCTTATGTATAAGCTCCGCTATATCTTCTCCACCTTCTAACTTTACTGCGTTAGCTCCTGTTTCTTTCATAACTCTTCCGCAGTTTCTTATTGCGTCCTCTTTGCTTACTTGATAACTCATAAAGGGCATATCCACTATGAGAAAGGCTCTCTTTATACCTCTCTTTACTGCCTTCGCGTGGTATATCATCTCATCAAGAGACACATAAAGGGTGGATTCAAGTCCCTGAAAGACCATACCAAGAGAATCTCCTACCAACACACAGTCTATACCTACCTGATCGCACAGCTTTGCGGATATATAATCGTAGGTGGAAACCATAGTGATCTTCTTTCCTTCCTGCTTTTTCTTAAATAGCGTCCTTACAGTTACCTGTTCATGCATTTTTTTGCTCTTGCACTGTAGATATCTCTTCTTCTACTTCCTTTATGGTTTTTATCAATCTTCTGACAGACTCTTTTAGCACGTCAAGGTCAGACAGTTCTCTCATCTGCCCTACAATAGGCATAAGTATGCTCAAGAGCTCTTCTTTCTTTGGTCCTTGTCCTACTTTTATTTGGTAAGCACTGGCTGTTACAGGATGAAATATGGCATTTACTATTCTTCTGGCTGTTAGTTTGTCCTGTGCTTCAAGAAGTTTTTCTAGCTCTGGCATAACCTTCTTTATGAGGTTTATCCCAATCTCAAACTCTTTGGACATAACACTCCTCCTTAAATAGATTTTACCTTATAATGTCCAATTTTAAATAATCTCTAAGGGCATGAGGTACAACTACTGAGCCATCTTCTCTTTGATAGTTTTCAAGTATTGCTGCAAGCGTTCTGCCTACCGCAAGACCAGATCCATTAAGGGTATGCACGTACCTGTTTCTTCCTTGGGAGTCTTTAAACCGCATGTTCATCCTTCTTGCCTGAAAGTCCTCACAGTTAGAGCAGGAGGACACTTCCCTATACCTGTTTTGTGATGGAAACCACACCTCTATGTCGTAGGTCTTTGCAGAAGAAAAGCCCAAATCTCCACTGCATAAAAGCACAACTCTGTAAGGCAATTCCAAGGCTTTTAGTATATCTTCTGCATCCTGTGTTAGCTTTTCTAACTCCTCATAAGAGTCCTCTGGCTTCACTATCTTGACCAGTTCTACTTTGTCAAACTGATGTTGGCGTATTATACCCCTTATGTCTTTTCCGTAAGCACCTGCTTCTCTTCTGTAGCAAGGAGTGTAAGACATTAGATAAATGGGAAGCTGGTCTTCTCTTAATATTTCGTCCCTAAACAGGTTGGTAAGGGGCACTTCTGCAGTAGGAATGAGATACAGGTTATCCCTTTCACACTTGTAGAGTTCTTCCTCAAACTTGGGTAGTTGTCCCGTGCCTTCTAACACTTCTGGTTTTACAAGATGTGGAGGAAGGACTTCCATATAACCTTTTTTGGCATGCATATCTAACATAAAGTTTATAAGGGCTCTTTCAAGCTTTGCTCCCATGTTTTTAAGGACTGTGAAACGGCTTCCTGAGAGTTTAGCACCCCTTTCAAAATCAAGTATGTCTAACTTCTCTCCTATTTCCCAATGAGGTTTGGGCTCAAAGTTAAATTCTCTGGGCGTGCCATACCTTCTTACTTCCACATTATCCTTCTCATCTTCTCCTATAGGGACGCTCTCGTGAGGTATGTTGGGTATGCGTAGCATAAGGTTTCTCATATCACTTTCTACAAAAGAAAGCTTTGTTTCCAACTCTTCTATACGCTCTTTTATTTTTTTGACCTGGGCTTCAAGGTTTGAAGTGTCCAAAGACTGCTTTTTCATTACTCCTATCTCTTTACTTATGCGGTTTCTCTCAGACCTTAGCGCTTCAAGTTCTCTAATTATGCTCCTTCGCTCCTGATCAAGGAACAAAACGCGATCCACAAGCAGATGGTAGTCTCCACCTCTGGTCTTTAACCTCTCCTTTACAAAATCGGGTTTCTCTCTTAAAAGCTCTATATCAAGCATTTTTCTTCATATAGTCTTGCAAAATTTTTTCCATCATGTCCTTGTAGTAAAGTCTCTCCTTTTTTAACTTTTCTATTTGCATCTCTAACTCATGAGTCATTGGTTTGTGTTTTTCCAATTTATCAACAAGCTTGTTTAGTTCGTCATGTTTCTCATAGTAATGTCTAAACTCTTTGTTTTCTTCAAGAAGTTTTTTTATTGCCTCCTCTCTGGTCATTCTATATCCTCCTCTTTAGGTCTTAATAATATTAAAGCACAAAAGCTCAAAAGGTATCCTAGAAAAAGCACCACAAAGCTTGCGATTACTAGATATATAACAAAGGCTATTGCAAAAGGTACGCTTGATATTACAAAGCTCCAAAAGTATCCTTTTGTGGCAGTGTAGCTCCACCAGATATCCTGCGCAGTTTTTACAGGAAAGCTCCTCTTTCTTACAAAAAAAGCTAAAAGAAAACTCAAAAGGGCACTAAGTATCACTATAAGGCTTGCCTGTAAGATAACTTTTGAGGGCAAAGGAAGATTAAAAAAGGGATAGGTAGCAAGAGAACCAAAGAACACAAGGTTTATAAAGAATAAAAAAGCATAGTAAAACTGTTTGGCTCTTCTTCTGTAGATTTCTCTTTTATCCACTTTTTACCTGTCTGTTTCTCCTACTACTGGGTCTATGCTTCCCAAAAGGGCTATGGCATCTGCTATGGTTCCACCTTCTATGAGCTTGGGGAATATGGAAAGATTGTAAAAGGCTCCTGACCTTATCCTTAGCCTGTAGGGTCTTGAGCCTCCTTTGGAGTATATGTAAAAGCCAAGCTCACCTCTTGGATTCTCACCGCTTGAGTAGAGTTCTCCGGGAGGTGCGTTTTCACCGTGCACCACTATACGGAAGGACTTTACCATGTTTTCTAAAGCCATATACACATCCTCTTTTGGAGGCATGACTGCGGGATGATCTTTGTTTATGTAGGGTGCGGACTTGGGCAGTTTTTCTAACTTGGCTACACACTGTTCTATTATTCTCAAGCTTTGGACCATCTCTTCCATTCGTACCAAATACCTGTCATAAACATCTCCTACCTCTCCCACAGGTACATCAAACTCCACCTCATCATAGGCTGCATAAGGTTCTGCTTTTCTAACGTCATAAGGTACTCCCGATCCTCTGGCTACAGGTCCTGTAAGACCGTAGTTGAATACATCCTCTTTAGTTATCACGCCCACATCCTTTGTCCTTCTTAGCCATATGCGATTCCTTGTTAGCAATTGATGGTACTCTTTTAGTCTATTGGGAAAGTCTTTAATAAACGCCTTTATCACATCAAGAGTACCTTCTGCAAGGTCGTAATGTACGCCACCTATTCTGAGAAAAGCAGTGGTAAGTCTATAACCTGCGTTTCCTTCTATGATGTCCATTATCTTCTCTCTTTCTCTAAAGGCATAGAGGAACACGGTGAGAGCTCCAAGGTCCAAAGCGCCAGTGCCAAGCCAAAGAAGGTGAGAATTTATCCTCTGAAGCTCTGCAAACATGGTCCTTATGTATCTTGCCTTCTCGGGCACTTCCACGTTCAGGAGCTTTTCTACCGCTGTTACATAAGAAAGTTCGTTGCATATAGCTGATATATAGTCCATCCTGTCTGTGTATGGCAGGAACTGAAAGTAGTAGAGATTTTCCGCTATCTTTTCCATTCCCCTGTGGAGCTGTCCGAGGATCACATCGCACTGAACTACCTTTTCACCATCAAGGTCAAAGAGAAACCATATAGTACCATGAGTACCCGGATGCAGTGGTCCCCAGTTTAGCACCAACTGAGCCTTCTTTTGTAGTCTTGCTTTTTCTGTTCTCTCAAGGTCTTCAAGAGTAGCGATCTTTGTGTGCATTATTTCATAGTCGTGGCTTGGTGGTTCTGTCCTGCCTTCCAACACTTCCGTAAGAGAGGGTAGCTCCACCTCTGGGATACCGCGCAAGGGAAAGTCCTTTCGTAAAGGAAAGTAGGGATACCCTTCCCACATGAACATGCGCCTGAGGTTTTCGTGTCCTTCAAAAACAACGCCAAACATATCGTATGCTTCTCTTTCTGCCCACTTGGCACAAGGCCAGAGCTTTTCAAGGGAGGGAAGGGTACCATTCTCTGCCCAAGTTTTTACTATGACCCTCTCGTTCTCTTCTGGATTGTAGAGTATATAAACGCCCTGAAATCTGTGAGGATGCTCAGGAAAGTCTATGCAGGTAAAGTCTATAAAATATTTGTATCCTTCCTTTTGTCTAAGATAACTTAGAAACTCAAGGAGTTTAGCTTTTGGAACTTCTATGCGCACACTTTTGCTGTCTGCCTCTATCTTCACATCTTTGAAGGCAGATTTAACTCTTTCCCTTACTGCCAAATTCATCCAAGGCATTGTCAGACTTCAACCTCCTTTGGAATTAGTATACCTTGTCTTTGTATATCCTCTTTGAACTGTTCAAAAGCTTTGTCGTACTTCTTTACTCCTTTCTCTTTTATCTTTTTCTGAAGTTGGAGTATGCCGTATATGAGTCCCTGCGGATGTGGAGGACAGCCAGGTATATAGACATCAACGGGTATTATCCTGTCAATACCCTGAAGGGTAGCGTATGTGGGGAAGGGTCCTCCTGCAGAAGCGCATCCTCCCATAGTTATGCACCACTTGGGGTCTGGCATCTGTTCCCATATGAGCTTTAGCATAGGTGCCACCTTGTTGACCACGGTACCTGCAACAATTAGCAGATCAGCCTGTCTTGGAGAAGCTCTAAAGATGACACCAAGCCTGTCTAAGTCAAACCTTGAGGCTGCTGTATGCATCATCTCTATAGCACAGCAGGCAAGTCCTATAGTTACGGGCCATAAAGCATTCCTGCGACCCCAATTTAAAAGCTCTTCCACAGTTGTTGTTACAAAACCGTTAGAGTTTATTACAGCCATACCAAACCTCCTTCAGTAGAACTTTAATTATAAGCCAGTCTCCCTAATTGACATATTCATACCCCTTGTTTAAGTTAAAATATTAGTCCCTTTTTAGTTTTTTTGAGAGGTGGTATGCATGGAGATGAGAGAGTATGACTCTTGTGGAGTTGGGTTTGTATGCAATATAAAAGGTGAAAAGAGCCCACAGATAGTAAAGTGGGGAATAGAGGCGGTAAAAAACCTAACACACAGGGGAGCCATAGGTGGAGATGGAAAGACGGGAGATGGTGCTGGCATACTAATAGAAATTCCTCGCTCTTTTTTTTCAGATTACATAAGTAAAGAAAACCTTGAAATATCCCACATAGATAACCTCTGCGTTGGAGTGTTCTTCCTCTATGATGATGTAAGGACAAGGATAGAAGAGCATATAAGGAACTCTCCTTTTAGGTTGGTAGGGTGGCGTAAAGTTCCTGTTGATAAGTCCGCTCTTGGTGATAAAGCCCGTGAGGTTATGCCCCAGATATTCCACCTGCTTATTGATGCGGAAGGTGTTCCAGAGGACAGAAGGGAGTTGGAGCTTTACCTCCTTAGAAGAACTATAGAGAGAGATAAGAAGATTATGGACAAAGTTTATGTAGCTTCTTTGTCCTCTCGCACCATGGTCTACAAAGGTATGATGGTAGCCCTTCAGCTAGATAACTTCTACATAGACCTAAAAGAAAACAGCCTTGAGTCATCCTTCTGTCTGTTTCATCAGAGGTATTCTACAAACACATTTCCTAATTGGAAGTTGGCACAGCCTTTTAGGTATTTGGCGCACAATGGCGAGATAAACACCATACAAGGAAACAGAAATTGGATGCTCGCTCTTCAGAGCGAACTTGAGCACGAAGTTTTTGGAGACAGGATAAAGCTTATAACTCCCTTGGTGTCCTACGATGAGAGTGATTCTGCATCCTTAGACAGAGTTTTTGAACTTTTGTGTCTTGTGGGATACTCACCAGAGCATGCTATAAACATGCTCATACCACCAGCTTGGGAAAAAGTGCCAGATATGCCAGAGGAAGTAAGGGATTTCTTTGAGTATCAGTCTTTACTTATGAAGCCGTGGGATGGACCCGCAAGCATAGCCTTCACAGATGGAAAAGTTATAGGTGCTCACCTTGACAGAAACGGACTAAGACCCGCTCGGTACGTGCTAACCGAAGATGGCATACTTGTTTTGGGTTCAGAGGTGGGTATGATAGACCTCTCTGGAAGAAAGATAAAGAAAAAGGGAAGACTTGGTCCAGGAGACACCCTATGCGTTGATCTCCAAAAGGGTGAAGTAAGAGAAACAGACCAGATACTAAAAGAGCTATCTCAACAAAAACCTTACAGTGAGTGGCTCAAAAAACATCTGGTGAGGCTCACAGACCTTCTAAAAGACCACTCCATACCTGAACCTGCGCACGATAAGGACAGATTAAGAAAGCAAATAGCCTTTGGCTACACGCAGGAAGAGATAAAGAACGTCATATCCTATATGGCTCAGGAAGGAAAGGAGCTCACTTTCTCTATGGGTGATGATACTCCCCTGCCTCCCCTTTCGGAAAAGCCCGTACTTCTCTTTAGGTACTTCAAACAGAGGTTTGCGCAGGTTACCAATCCACCCATAGACCCCATAAGGGAAAAGGCTGTCATGTCCCTGAGGATGAACTTAGGACACAAAAGGAACTTCCTCAAAGAGACAGAAGAACACGCCAAGCGCTTTCAGATAGAGAGTCCCATACTTCTTCCTAAGGAGATGGAAACCATAGAGAAACAAACCTACTTTAAAGTTGCCAAAGTGCCCATGACTTACCCAAAAGAGAGAAGCTACTGCGTGGTGGAACTTCAGGACCTTGCTGGAGAGCGTAGGATCACAGATATACTGTACGATGCCATGTACGAAGGTGTGCAGATATGCGATCTTAGACTTGGTGTTGAGATAGTCTGTAGAAGGGTAGAGGAGGCGGTAAGAGAAGGTGCGCAGATCATCATACTCACAGACAGAAACATCTCTCGCTACAGAGTTGCAGTTCCCAGCTTACTTGCAGTTTCTAGTGTCTTTAAGTGGCTTTCGGATAGGGGACTTTCCACAAAAGCGTCCATAATAGTGGAAACGGGAGAGGCAAGAGACCCTCACCACATGGCTTGCTTGATAGGTTATGGTGCATCTGCGGTTTATCCATACTTGGCTTACGAAACTATATACGAGCTTTGTCAAAGGGGTGATATAAAGATACCCTATGAGCAGGCTGTGCTCAATTACAAGAAAGCTTTAGAAGATGGACTTTTAAAGATTATGTCCAAGATGGGTATATCCACACTAAACTCCTATCAGGGAGCCAAGATCTTTGATACTGTATGCCTCAATAAGGACTTTGTGGAGGAGTTTTTCCCCAACACACCTGTTACTGTAGAGTCTGATGGCATATTTGAGATAGAGGAAAGCCTGCTCAAAAGACACAGCATGGCTTATGACGTGGAAAACCCACAGCTTGATTACGGTGGTGATATGAAGTTCAGAAAAGGTGGGGAGTGGCACGCTTGGTCTCCCTTTGTGGTCAGGGCTCTTCACAAGTTCTTAGAGACAAAAGACTACGAAGATTACAAGTCCTTTTCCAAAATAGCCAACGAAGAACATCCCACCTTTATCAGACACCTTCTTACCTACAAAAAGGCAGAAAAACCCATACCCATAGAAGAAGTAGAGCCTATAGAGAGCATACTAAAAAGGTTCGTCACAGGTGGTATGTCCCTTGGTGCTCTATCACCAGAAGCTCACGAAACTCTGGCGGAAGCCTGCAACAGACTTGGTATGAAGAGCAACTCTGGAGAGGGAGGAGAAGACCCTCAGAGGTACTGGACTATAAAAAACTCTGCCATAAAGCAAGTAGCAAGTGGTAGGTTTGGCGTCACTCCCACATACTTGGCATCCGCTCAGGACATTGAGATAAAGATAGCTCAAGGAGCAAAACCCGGAGAAGGTGGACAACTGCCAGGACACAAGGTAAGCGAGTACATAGCAAAGCTAAGATACGCTCAACCTGGCATAACCCTTATATCACCTCCACCACACCACGACATATACTCCATAGAGGACTTGGCACAGCTCATAAACGACTTAAAAGAAGCCAATCCAAAGGCTAAAGTTTGCGTAAAGCTCGTTGCAGAAACAGGTGTGGGCACAATAGCGGCGGGTGTTGCCAAGGCTTACGCGGACATAATTCAAATAAGCGGTGCGGAAGGAGGCACAGGTGCAAGCCCCTACTCTTCCATAAAGAACGCAGGAAACTACTGGGAGATAGGGCTTGCAGAAACCCAAAAGGTTCTGATGGAAAACAATCTTAGAGACAAGGTGCGCATACGCGTAGATGGCGGTATGAGAACAGGCAAAGATGTGATCATCGCAGCGCTTTTAGGTGCAGAGGAGTTTGGTTTTGGAACCGCTGCCATGATAGCGGAAGGTTGCGTGATGGCAAGGATGTGCCATACAAACCAGTGTCCTACAGGAGTTGCCACCCAAGACCCCAAGTATAGGGAAAAGTTCAAAGGTAAGGTTGAGGATGTGATGGCTTACTTCAAAGCGGTAGCACAAGAAGTAAGAGAAATCTTAGCTCAAATGGGCTTTAGAAGTCTTGATGAGATAATAGGCAGAAGAGATCTCCTTGATGTGCTCAGCTTTGATCACATACCCGGCTCCAAGAGAATAAAGTTAGAGAAGTTCCTCAAAGAGGACTATCCCAAGGATAAACCCCTCAGGTGTCTTGTAGATAGAAACGACAACCCAAGACCCTCCTTTAACGAAAGGCTTGTGGAAGAACTGCTTCCTTACATAGAAAACGCTCAGAAAGTGTATAGGGAATACACAATAAGAAATACAGACAGGAGTGTACCCGTAAGAATAAACTACTACATAGCCATAAAGTACAGAGATGAAGGACTTCCCGAAGACACCATAAATCTCACCTTTGTGGGTACCGCAGGCCAAAGCTTTGGAGCTTTCAATCACAGAGGAGTATCCCTCACGCTCATTGGTGATGCCAACGATTATGTAGGTAAGGGTATGTACGGCGGAAGGATAGTCCTAAAACCCAAAGACATAGAAGATAGTCAGAACCATGTAATTATGGGTAATACGTGCCTCTATGGTGCTACTGGTGGTGAGCTCTACGCAGCAGGAAGGGCAGGAGAGAGGTTTGCAGTCAGAAACAGCGGTGCCATTGCGGTGGTAGAAGGTGCAGGGCTTCACTGCTGTGAATACATGACGGGTGGAATTGTTGTAGTCCTTGGCAGTGTTGGTTTTAACTTTGGAGCAGGCATGACAGGAGGACACGCTTATGTACTTGATGATCAACTTGAGAAAAAGATAAACACCTCTTATGTGATGGCAAGGAGGCTCAAAAACGAAAAGGAAGTGCAGGAGCTAAAAACTCTAATAACCAAACACCACACATATACGGGTAGTAAGTGGGCAAAACACATTCTTGAAAACTGGGAAGAGTATGTGGAGAAGTTCTACAAAGTGATCCCCCTTGAGCAGTGCAAAAGGGACATTTACGGAGAGACAGACGAGTGTGAGGTAGGAATATCCCCTGAGAAAAAGGCTTAATCTTCTATCTTTTGCCCTGTACGATGCAGGAGAGACCATCTTAGGCGCTCTTGTCTATTCCACCTTCTTTCCTCTCTTCATAACCAAGTACATAGATACCAAGGTGTATTCCTTGTCTTATGGAACTGCCTTTTTTGTGTCCTTTGTTGTGGCGCTCTACTTGGGAAAATTGGCAGACAGCAAAGGCATCAGAAAACATTTTTTTGTACTTTTTAGCTTGCTTACCGCTCTGTTTTGTGCCCTTTTGACACCTCTTACAAGCACACCTTGGATAGCGCTATTTGTTTATTCTCTTATGGCAGTATCACACCAACAGGCTCTTGTGTTTTACAACTCCATGCTTTTGTCCTTTGAAAAAAGGGGTATAGCTTCTGGCTTGGGAGTGTCTGTGGGATACATAAGCTCCGCTTTAACTCTTCTCTTCTTGGCAAAGCGTATGCACATACCAGAAGTGTTCCTTTATGCCTCTTTGCTTTTTATCCTTTTGATCATGCCAGCATTACTTTCTCTGAAGAACCCACCTTATCGTGAAAAGGTGAGTCTCAGAGAAGTTTTCAAAGACAAGAAGTTTATACTCACTATAGTATCCATACTATCACTTACCGAAGTGGCAAACACCCTTATCGCTATGATGGGTATATACCTTAGAAAGGTCTATGGGCTTGAAGACGAAAATATCTATAAAGTTATAGGATTATCCGCTTTAGGTGGGGTAATGGGGGGCATTCTTTTTGGGAAGCTGTCAGACAAAATTCAAGCGCATAAGCTCTTTCCTATGGGATTTTTCCTGTGGTCTTTATTCTTGATAGCACTTTACTTTATTCCAAAAGATGCCATACTGCCAGTGGGCTTTTTTGCTGGGCTCTCTCTTGCGCACCTTTGGACCACCTCCAGGCTCTTTATAATAGAAAAATTCCCTCAAACGCAGGTATCTGTGCGCCTCTCTTTCCTTTCCCTTACCGAAAGGATAGCTTCCACAACAGGACTTCTTACTTGGTCCCTCTTTCTGTACATAACTGGAGATGATTATAGACTATCCGCACTTCTTATGCTGGTATTTCCTACTTTAGGATATGTAGCTTTCCGTAATGTAAAATTTAAAGACAAGTCATGAAAAGCCTTTGGCTTATAGTTTTACTATCCTTTTACTTTTTCATCTTAGGAAACTCACTAATTAGCTTTACCTCTCTTGATGAAGGCAGAAACGCAAGCGCAGTCATAAACATGATAAAAAGTAACGACCTCCTTGTGCCTTACTACAACTGCCAACCAAGGTTTGAAAAACCACCCATGCTTTACTGGATAGCACTTGTCTTTTTTGAGCTTTTGGGAAAAAGCGAGTTTTCCGCAAGATTAGTATCTGGACTTTCTGCCATGGGCGTTGCAATTTTTACCTACTTGCTTGTAAAAAAACACTCAGATGAGCATACCGCATACAAAAGCGCTCTTGTGCTCCTTACTCTACCTCACATGTGGATAGAGTCCAGAGCCTTTGTACCAGAGATGTTAAACACCTTCTTCATGATGGTGAGTCTTTACTTTTTCCTTTCGGAAAAGTTCCTTTCGGGGTGGTTCTTTTTAGCCTTTGCCTTCCTCACCAAGGGTCCCGTAGGTGTGATTCTGACCCTTCTAGTTTATCTCCTTTGGAGAAAAGACCTAAAAGTGTTTTCCTTGAAAGGAATAGCTCTTTTCTTGATTTTGGGTGGAAGCTGGTATATTTACATGCTTTACAAGTTTGGAGAATATTACTTTTTCAGGTTCTTCTTATACGAAAACCTCATGCGCTATACAGGACAGAGACTTACACACCCTTCACCCTTTTACTATTACCTCATTGTGGTACTTATCACAACCATCTTCTACGTACCTGTATACTTGAAGGTAGTAAAAAACTTCAGAAAGGAGTTTATGCCTTACCTTTTTTGGTTTATCTCTGTCCTCCTTTTTTTCAGTTTTGCCAAAAACAAGCTCCACCATTACATACTCTTTGCTTACCCTCCTTTATCCGCACTCATAGCAAGCGCGGTGGATACAAAATACATAAAGAAGGTTTTAGTAGTTAGCGTCTTTCTCCTTTTTGCACTGTTTTTTGTTCTGCACTACTATGAGGGTATCAGGTTCACTCCGAAGGTGTATCCCATCGTTAAAGAATACCCTGGCGCAGTTTACTTCTACAAAAGTGAGGATGCCTCTTTAGTGTTTTATTCCCAAAGGTGTATAAAGGTGCTGGAAGACCCAAATAAGCCATTTTTAGGCCTTGTGATCACCAAATACGAACACATGAAGGAACTTCCTACATGTAAGTTGATCCTAAAGGGTGTGGAGTTTGACGGTAGTTACGTGCTTTTGAGCTGTCCTTAACTGTTAAAATAGTTATATGATTTTTGTTCATGCCAGCACAAACAGAGGGCTTGAACAATTTGCCCTTGATCAGATAGGTGAGATACCCAAAGACAGCGTCATATGGTTAGATGTAGAAAAACCTTCCGAAGAGGAAATAAACTGGCTAAAAAGTGCAGTAAGCTTTGAAATGCCCCCAAGAGAGGTATTTGGAGATATAGAAATAAGCAGTAAGTACAAAGAAGAAAACGACTCTATATACATGAACTTATCCTTTGTTATACAGCAAAAAGAGGACATATTAGTAGAACCAGTAGTATTTTTCATAAAGGGAAGATACCTTGTCAGCCTAAGATACAGAGACATTCCCACCTTACTCATCTTCCAAAAAAGAGCGATTGCTCAAAATATGCACTTTCAGTTTCCCGAAGCCATATTTGCGGAGATAGTAAAAATAGAGATAGATCGTATAGGAGACAGACTTGAGATTCTCGGAAGGAGGATAAGAAATCTCAGAAAGGAAGTCTTCTCAGAACAATCAGAAGAGATCATAAAGGACCTTTCATATTACGATGAACTAAATATAACGCTAAGAGAGTCCATAAACGAAAAGCTCAGAATTCTTAGCCACTTTGTAAAGAGTCCTCGGGTAAACGCTCAAACCAAAAGGGATATGAAGGTAGCCCTTGATGACCTTCACACCCTTTTGGACTACACTACCCTCTACATGGACAGGATAGATAGTATCCAGAGCTCCCTCCTTGGTCTTATATCCATAAGACAGAACGAAGCGGTAAAAGTGTTCACAGTCCTTGCCACCATATTCTTACCTGCCACCCTTATTGCAAGCATATTTGGTATGAACTTTAAGTATATGCCCGAACTAAACTGGAAGTATGGATACCCTTACTCTCTATTTCTCATGGTTTCTACAACCTTGGTGCTCATATACTGGGTTAAAAGAAAAGGCTGGCTATGAAGTTAAACCTTAAAATAGAGGACCTTTTGCTTGGTATCTTTGTATTGTTTGGGCTTTCTTATCCCTTTATCGTAGGCTCAATCATATTTATACAGGAAGTAGAAGAGAGAAAGCACACACAGGAGGAACTCAGAACCTTTTACAATCTTTTGCTTGGGCTTGAAGACTGTAGCAAACAAAAGGTCCATCAGGCGTTTCATCTTCTTAGTGAAGACCTACAGCAGTCGCTCGGAGGAGAAGAAGGTCTCCTAAAAACCTGCCTATACAATAGAAAGGTGTATGAAGGTGCGAGTGTGAAGGAGAAATCATCTGACAGTCTAATGGTAGTGGAACTCGTAAAAGATGGGAAAAAACTTCTCAGTATGAACATAAGCTACCAAAAAAAGGACGAAGGTTTAAAGATAACGGGAATAAGGTATGAGGAAGGGCATTGACATAGGCGGGACCTTTGTGAAGGTGCTGTGGGAAGATGGTCGCAAGCAAAAGGTGTATGTAAAAGACTTAGCAAAAGACAGAGAGAGATTTCTAAGGACCATAGTGGAGATCTCAAGGGAAGGCAGTCCAGAGGCGGTAGGTGTTGCGGTGGCAGGATTTACATCTCTTGACGGTGTTATCTACAAATCTCCCAACATACCTGCCTTGGATGGCGTACCTCTTAGAGAAATTCTGCTTTCAGAAGGTGTAAAGTGCGTTGTGGGAAATGATGTTAGCTTTGGAGCTTACGGCGAGTGGTACTATGAGCACAGAAATAGTAAATGTTTGCTTTTTGTGGCTATTGGTACAGGCTTGGGAGCTGGGCTTGTTATAGATGGCGAACCTTACTTGGGAGCTTGTGGAAGCGCTTTAGAGCTTGGACATCACATAGTTCAAAAAGATGGTGAGCTATGCAGTTGTGGAAGAAGAGGTTGCTTGGAGGCTTACTGCTCTTCTTACGGCTTTGAAAGAATTTACAAAAATCTCTCAGGAGAGGAGTTAAGGGACTACCAGATAGTCCAAAAAGCAAGGGAAGGAGACAAAAAGGCTCTTAGGGCTATAGAAGAGTTCAAAAGCTATCTAATTACAGGACTTATAAACGCTGTGCATGTATTTAATCCAGATGTGTTGGTTCTTGGTGGAGGACTCTTAAATAGCATGAAGGAGCTTTTAGAAGGCTTAGAGGATAGTTTAATCTCTTCTGTGGAAAAACTTCCTGCGAATTGCCTTTCTATTTTTTGGTCAAGCTGTGAAGAGTTTTGCATGGCAAGGGGTGCTCTTGCTATGAGCTTTGGCATTTAGCTTTGAGTCTCTCCTTTGTCTCTGGATATACAGGTATAGACTGGCTTTCCATGTAAGACAAAAGCTCCCAAGATTTATGGTACTCTCCCTTTCTTTCCAAAAGGTAGAGCATCAGATCAAAAGAGTTAATGTGAGGCAATCTTCCTCCCTCTTTTTCTTTTAGACTTTCTTTGTAATCTTCAAATAGCTCTATGTCCGCTTTTGCGTAAGTTTCCATCTTGTTGTAATCCTTCTCTTTTTGAGCCAGAAGAACCAGATCGTTTAGAATCATATGAGCTTCAAGAGGTGTGCCTTCCATCTTGAGAGCTTCCAAGTATAGCCACTCTGCATTCTTTGTGTCTCCTTCAAGTAGAGCCATCTGTGCAATACTTCCCAAAAAAGTTCTTTTAGTGTAGAGCGTATCTTTTACTTCTCCTGAGTCAAAGTGCTTAGCTTTATAAGGAAAGCGGAGGTTCTTTATAGTTTTAAGGGAAAAGTAGTACTTGACTATCTTTTGCTTTTGTGGGTCTAAGCTTTCGTACCAGTCCCACAGATCAAGAGCTTTTAACAACCCTCCCTTTTCCCTAAAAAGCCTAAAAACCTTACCTATCATAGAGAGCCTCTAATTCCATACCGTCCCATTTTTCCTAACCATACTTATCCGCACTTACGCATTTAAGCAAAT
>JAGDVY010000012.1 GCA_023255875.1 Hydrogenobacter sp.
GGATATTTGTCCATGCTAAGGGATACTCTATAATGGCATACTCTACGAGGTAATTTAAAATAAGATTTATGCGCATAGGAGACTTTCTAAAAGAGCACAAGCTCTCTGTTGGAGACAATGTGAAATTTCTTTTTGAAAAGCTAGGCATACATGACGAAAAGCTTCTAAAGGACATAGAGAACCAGATAGGCGAGCCAGCCAAGATGTCCAAGTCCAAGGCAAATACTGTAGATCCAGAAGATGCCATAAAGACCTACGGAGCGGACACGGTTAGGCTTTACATTCTCTTTGCAGGACCTGTGGAGAAGGACTTTGAGTGGACAGACGAAGGCGTGCAAGGAGCTTACAGGTTTTTAAAAAGGTTGTGGAACTACTTTCACGAAAACCTTGAAAAACTCAAGCCCATATCTTACTCTTCCGAAGAGCTAAAAGACTTACAGGGAGAGGCAAAAGAAATAAGGAGAAAAACTCATATTACCCTCAAGAAGTATATAGCAGATATGGAGGAGCTTGCCTTCAATACCGCTATAGCCAACATTATGGAGCTCATGAACACACTACAGGACTTTAAGCCAATGCAAGATAAAGATTACAAGGTGCTAAAAGAATCCCTTGAGATCCTTCTATTCATGCTCTATCCCATAACCCCCCACATATGCGAAGAGCTCTGGCACAAACTGGGATACCCCAAACCCATGTGCTTTTACCCATTTCCCACACCCGATGAAACCGCACTGAAAGTAGATGTACTTGAAATTCCAGTACAGATAAACGGAAAATTAAGAGCGGTTATTACACTACCCGTAGATGCGGATGAAGAGTTGGCAAAATCCACCGCTCTGTCTAACGAAAAGATAAAAAAGTTTGTAGATGGCAAAGAGATAAAAAAGGTGATTTACGTAAAGAATAAGCTTTTGAACTTGGTGATCAAAGATGACTGAGCTTTTGGCTTTTTTGATCTTTTAGGTAAGCTACTCATAGCTATGATCATACTGGGCATCCCCCTACTCTTTATAATTGTGCCTTTGCCTAAGTTTGCCTACAAAAGGATATTTAAAGAAGAGGATCAGCAAAAACAGTAGCTATAATTTTTATTATGACAAATATCATATTTTTTACGCTTGACAGTCTTGCAATACATGCTAATTTTTTGATAATCCAAGAAGTAAGGAGGTTAATATGGAGGTACTTCCAGGACCAGCTGGTTATATACCTACACCAGCTGTTTTTGAAGGTGTAGAACTGCCACCTCCTGGTAAGGCATTGCTCTACGGTAAGATAGTGGATGAAGAAGTAGCTATGAGAGAGGCAGCTAAGGCTCTGCTTACTCGTAGGAATCCCACCATATTCCCTGGTCCTCTTGTCCTGTGGGGATGGAATGCCAGCGCTATGGAAAAGGCAAAGGCTGTCCTTGAGCTTGCCATGGAGATACCCAACTGTAGGATCATACCCATGCCAGACTACAGACCCAAGTATCCCAAGATAGACCCAGAAGCGGAGATAAACCCAAACCACCCAAACCTCACCATACTTCACAACAAGATAGAAGTCTGCATATTTGTAGGTGTTCACTGCCACTATGCTAATTTATCTTTGAGAATGATAAGGGCAGGAACTAACTGCTTTACTATAGCTATGTGTGCAGAAATGGGACACGAAGATGCCATGGTATCCCTCAGAGACGTGCATGCGGAAGAGATAAGGAGGTTCAAAGATATTCTCATACAAGTCAGAGAGGAGCTCGGTATAAAGTGGGAGCCCAAGCTTCCACCTGAAAATCCATCTCTGCCACCCGAAAATTATGAGACTCTCTCTGTGCTTGACTACGGAGAGTATTCATACTTACTTATCCCTAGAAGGGGCGAGCAAGTAACTGAAACCGAATAAAAAACTGGAGGTAGTAACATGCCAGAGCAAAGGGTAGTTGATGCAGATTACCTTTTATTAGAAGCACCTAGAGAAAGAAAGTTTATTACAGGTGCTCAGGCTATGGCAGAAGCGGTAAAGCGTGCTAACGTGGATATTGCCATAGCCTATCCCATAACACCTCAATCAGAAGTTATGCACCTTGTAGGTGACTTATGGGCACAGGGATATCTTAGGGATTATTATAGAGCGGAGGAAGAGTATGGTGCTATGTCCGCTATTGCAGGTGCGGTAAGAGGAGGAGCAAGAGCCTTTAGCGCCACATCAGGACCCGGACTTTTGAGGGGTTTGGAGGCTATAGCATCTTGGCCTGGGCACAGACTACCTGCAGTTCTTGGAGTGCTCACCAGAGTGGTAAATGCACCCCTTTCCATACAGCCTGACAATGTGGAGATAGCTTATCTTCTGAACTGTGGAATTATAGTCCTTCACGCAGAAAACCAACAAGATGTGTTTGACTTTACCCTTGCAGGCTTTGTCATATCCGAGAAGGTTGATGTATATATACCTGTAGCGGTCTGTACCGAAGGCTTCTTTGTAACTCACGCAAAAGGCTATGTGAATATGACTCCCGAAGACATGAAGCTCCCACCCAGAGACCCTTATAAAGCACCCGTTCCTCCCACAGACTGTGAGATACCACCCGCAAGGATACAAAGAGACGCTCCCGTTCAAAAGTCCAACTTCATGAGCTATCTTATACACGCTGTATGGCAACAGGAAGTTTGGTCCTCCAACATAAGAGCTATGAAGTACATATACAAGTATCTTGGCGGTCCCATTGAGGTAGTAAACCCGGACGCAGAGGTTTTCATAGTAGCCTCTGGTTGTGCTGCAGCGCAGGGAAGAGAAGCGGTGCGCTATGCACAGTT
Organism: Hydrogenobacter sp.; assembly: GCA_023255875.1. Classification (GTDB taxonomy): domain Bacteria; phylum Aquificota; class Aquificia; order Aquificales; family Aquificaceae; genus Hydrogenobacter. Next base: position 2,799 of record JAGDVY010000012.1, read on the forward strand.
AGAAGGTCTAAATGTAGGACTTGTAAAGGTCAAGTCCATAAGACCCTTCCCCGAGAAGGAAATAAGACAGGTTCTTTCCAAGGCAAAGGCGGTCATAATACCTGAGCACAACATAGTGGGATGGCTCGCTAAGGAAGTCAAAGCGTGCATCCCCGATAACGACAAAGTTATCGGTGGTCCAAGGGTCTACGGTGGTATGACACTACCCGTAGAGCTCATCATGGAAAAGATTTATAGCGTGTTTGGTATAAAGAAAGAAAAGAAGGTTGTAGTATAAAAACTAAAAGGAGGTAAAGCTATGGGTTTGGAATACGTAAGAATATCACCAGGTTTTGAAAGATATATGCCCAAGGACTATGTGGATTTAGTCAAATACGGGCAGTTTGGCAGACAGGTAGATGTTCAGCAGTTGGGACAGTTCAAAGAGCTCGTGGAAGAGCACCCCATGTGCGCAGGGTGCTTTATGGCATACTTCATAAGGGTGTTTTACGCAGCGCTTCCCAATCCAGAAGACACAATAGTTATAGGCACCGCAGGATGCGCAAGGTTAGCTCTGTCTCAGGCAGCTGTGCCCTTCGTATACGGTAATTACGGAGATACCAACGCGGTAGCCTCTGGTCTAAAGAGAGCGCTCACCATAAGATTCCCCGATAAGGTGAAGGATGTGGTAGTTATAGCAGGAGACGGTGGCCTTATAGACATAGGCTTTGGTATGACCATGCACTCTTGGTTCAGAAGGGAAAAGTTCACCACCATAATGGTGGACAATGAAGTTTACGGAAACACGGGAGGCCAAGAGAGCGGAATGTCTCCAAAGGGTGTTCAGCTCAAGATGGCACCAAAAGGAAAGCAGTTTGACAAGATAAACGCAGTAGAGCTTGCAAAGGTCGCAGGATGTGTCTATGTAGCAAAACTTGCACCCACTAATCCCAAGAGAATAGCCAAAACTATAAGAAGAGCTATCCTCGCTGCAAGACACTTTGGACCCACCTTCATACACGCTTACACCTCCTGCAACATAGAGTACTCCATACCTACCGAAAAGGTTCTTGAGGATGCCAGAAAGAGAGAAAAGCAGGACTTTGCGTTCTACGAATGGATGACAGACGAGGTAAGAGAGTACTTTGAGGAAATAGAGAAGAAGACCGAGGAGGTAAAGGCATGAAACGCTATAACATTAGAATAGCAGGTGTAGGTGGGCAGGGGGTGGTCACCTCCGCCCACATCTTAGGAAACGCCATGTCCGCAGCAGGAAAGTACGCTACCCTCGTGCCTTTCTTTGGTTCAGAAAAGAGAATGGCTCCAGTAGAAGCTTATGTAAGAGTTTCTGACCAGCCCATATACGAAGTAGGTGAAGTAGTCTATCCCAACGTGATAATGATATACCACCCTCAGGTCATCACTCACGGAAAGTCCTACACTATGCCCTTCTACTCAGGACTAAAAGAGAGAGGTATGGTGATCATAAACACCGATACGGACATTATTCCAGAGGAGGACTGGCAGATCCTCAAAGAGCTGGAAACCAGAGTCTATATGTTCCCTGCTACAAAATTGGCTTTGGAAGTTGCGGGAACGGAACTTGCTACCAACATGGCAATGATAGGACTCTTCTTTGGTATCACAAGACTTGTGGGTTTTGAGCACATAGAGCAGGCAGTAAGAGAGAGGTTCTTGGGCAACACATTTGTAGCATCAGGTGGTACTACAGCGCTTGACAGCGCCATTGAAAAGAAGTTCAAAAAGAAAATGGAGCTTCTTGAAAAGAACATGCAGGTCATCAAGGAAGCTTTCAAGATAGCAGAAGAGAAAGGCTGGGTAGAAGAAGAAGCATACACCACTTAATGGAGGTTAGTTGAGGCATGTACTACGTTGCAGATGTAAACGAAACGGATTGTGCCAAATATAACTGTAAGCAGTGTGTACTTTTCTGTCCAGAACCTAACACCCTTATGTACCATAATTCCAAGCATGTAGCTTGGGTAAACTACTCAAGATGCAAGGGCTGTGCCATATGCGTATATGTGTGCTCAGACTTACTCAAGCGCAACTGCATACAGATGGTTATGATGACCGCAGGAGAATAAAAGATGAGTGAGGAAAAGCTCAAGCAGTTGGCAGAGGAAATAAAGAAGAACATGGTGAATCCAGACTTGGACATTGAGCTGTGTTTTCCCAACGAAGGAGCTTCTGAGTGTGAAACCAAAAAGTATCCGTACCTGAAGGTTAAGTATGTGGTGGAAGGGCACGATGTCTACGAAAAGGAGATAGACATAGACCCAGAGTATTGGGATAAGGATGTAAAAGACCTGGTAAACTTCGTAGCTTTTCAGATACAGCAGTTTATGGAGGAGATAGACTCAGTAGAGTACGGAGGAGAGTAGTTTTGATTCCCGCTTTTATCATAACTGGCTACCTTGGAAGCGGGAAAACTACTCTCCTCATAAACACCGCTAAGGAACATTTTTCCGGGAGAAGGGTAGCAGTTATAGTCAACGAGTTTGGAGAGGTAGGTGTTGATGGGAAGGTCTTAAAGAACGTGTATTCTGAAGTTATGGAACTTCCGGAAGGTTGTATATGTTGCACTATACACGCAGAATTTGAAAAGGCTCTTAGGGAGCTAAAGGAAAAGTACAATCCTGAAGTGCTCTTGGTGGAAACTTCTGGTGCTGCTGAACCCTTCCCCGTTATGATAAGCCTTCAGAGCTTGGGATGCGTAATAGAAGCGGTTATTTGTCTCATAGATACAAAAAACTTTCACCTCTATAGCCAAGATGATACCGCCAGACACCAGATAGGTAGCTCTAACGTGTTAGTTTTGAACAAAATTGACCTTGTGGACGAAAACACGCTCAGACAGGTAGAGGATAGTGTTGTGAGCATATGGAAAAGGTATCTACTTAGAAACCTTCTTACCAACGAACCCGTGTTCAAGAGTTTTAAACTCTATAAAACGTCCTTTGGGAAGCTACCTGAAGAGGTTTTCAGTGGTGTTTTCGCTTTGCAAGAAAGACTTCAAAACGTTAACAATGAAGATCACAATCATCACCACGCTCAGCAGATATTGTACTTTGACAAACCCCTTGATTATGAGGAGTTTCTTAATATAGTCAATAATCTGCCAGAAAACGTCATTAGGTTAAAGGGTATACTGAAGTTAAAAGACCTTCCAGAGGCATTAGTGGTTAATTATTCCTTTGGTAATTTGGATACAAGCTATACACTGCCCCATTATGAAGGAAAGTCTTTCCTTGTCCTGATACGCTCTTTTAACTAATTATGAAATTTAGAGTATATCCTAAAGTCCTTTGAGCTACCTGAAGCGCTTTGGGAAGGATACATAAGTCTTGAGCTTGCACGCTTAAAAGGTATAGCAGGATTTATAAAAGAGCGCTCCCACAACAAGTTCTATTACTGGCAGAAGGTTCACCCCGTTGATATGGTAGACTACACAACCATAAGGCTCTTGATAGCAAAGGCGGTAATAGACGCTAACAAAAAGGACCTTTCCTTTAAACCCAATAACAAAGCGTTGGAGGAGCTTTGAGCAAAGAGTATGCCAAAGCCTATCTTAGGTACGAGCTGAGCACCAAAAGATGTCCACCACAGCTTTTGGTCCGTATGAAAGATTACCTCAAAAAGTGTTATGGTTAGCAGGGTAGGAAAGTTTGGTGATGTGGCAACAAATGCGGGTGGAGGGAGTTGAACCCTCACGGCCTTTCGGCCACGGGATCCTGAGTCCCGCGCGTCTGCCAATTCCGCCACACCCGCTTGATATATTAAAATTATAATCACGCTTGTTATAATACTCGTATGTCAAAAGACAGTGGAAAACACATAATAGCTGTGAATAAGGAAGCAAAGGCGGATTACCACATAATAGAGACCTACGAAGCTGGTATAGTGCTTGAAGGTTCAGAAGTAAAGGCACTAAGAAACAAACAGACAGTCTCTTTTAAAGACAGTTTTGTTAGGATAGAAAATGGAGAGGCTTGGCTCTATAACCTGTATATAGCACCCTACAAATACGCCACCATAAAACCACCAGACCCATCCAGAAAGAGAAAACTCCTGCTACACAAACGGGAGATACTAAGACTCATGGGAAAGGTCCAAGAGAAAGGATACACCATTATACCCCTCTCCCTATACTTTAAAAACAACAAAGTCAAAGTGGAAATAGCCCTTGCCAGAGGTAAGAAAACTTACGATAGAAGACAAGAACTAAGAGAAAAAGACCTAAGAAGACAGTTAGAAAGAGAGCTAAAAAGTGGAAAGCTCAAGCTCTAACTCTTACAATATAACTCTATGCACCAAAGAGTAAACACCTTTCTTGAACGCATGTATAGACTCAAAAGAGTGCCACAAGCTCTTTTGTTCTATGGCAAGGAAGGTATAGGAAAAAAAGCAGTGGCTTTTGACTTTGCTAAAGCTCTTTTGTGTCTGAAGGGCACTTTTCCTGCGTGTAATACATGTCCATCTTGCCACTACATGAACCAGTTTAACCAAACACCTGTGGAACAGTTGCGAGTTTATTCAGACAAAGAGACTGGTAAAAAAGTTTTCCTATACCTTCAGGGAGAGCATCCAGACTTTATATACCTTCAGCCAGAAAAGGACGAGATAAAGATAGATCAGATAAGAGGAGTTAGGGACTTTTTGAACCTAAAACCCGCTTTATCACAAAAAAAGGTTGTCCTCATTGCACCAGCAGAAAGCATGAACCCTTACTCTCAGAACGCCATACTGAAAACTCTGGAGGAGCCACCCCAAGACACGCACTTTATTTTAGTTGCCAACAATCTTAATAACTTACTTTCCACAGTAAGGTCGCGTTGTTATCCTGTGGAGTTCAGAGAGCTTTCAAAAGAGGAGATAAAAAGCATAACAGGCATAAAGGATGAAGAGATCCTTGAGCTTTGTGAGGGTAGTATTACAAAGGCTAATCAGCTTATGCAAAAGAAGGACCTATTAAAATTGGCAAGAGCAGTGCTGTCTGGCTCACCCCTTGAACTTTACAACGTATCTACTCAAGTAGAAAAGCTAGACTACGAAGATCAAAAGCTCTTTCTTCAATTGCTTGAGATTATGCTACACAAAAGGCTGTTGCAAAACAAAGAAAAGTGGGAATTCTACGAACCCATCATTGACAGGATCACTTTTGTATTGGATAATTTAAAGAGGGGTATAAAGCTGAGCTTATTCCTTTTTTACCTAAATGCATACTTAACGGAGGTTAAAAAATGAAGATACAGACGGTTTTACATAAGCCAGAAGATCAAGCCCAAAAGTTAGAGTTCTTCAAAAATTGGGAGGAACTCACATATACCACCGAGGTAATTCCTTACAAAGACTGCTACATAGCGGTTGTGGAAATCCCAGATGAAGACTTTGAGAAGCTTGTGGGTATATTTCAAAGCAAAGAAGAAGCTATGGGAGCTTTTTTGAGTAACGCTATGGAGTATGGATGGGAAATGGTTCCAGAAAGTTACATCATCTATCACGCACATTTTGAAGATAACAAGCTTTTTGCGGGACTTTTGCCAAAAGACTCTAACCCAGCCATTTTTGACCATCTACATCTTGAGAATATGGTAAAAGAGATGGCAAAGTATCCAAGGGTAGTGGTTTATTCTTACGATGTGGTCACATACATAAAGGATGTGTATCCTGAGGTGGATAGCAAGCTTTATGTGATAACAAAGGAAATATCTAAATTAAAGGGCTATGCGCCAGATTTGGAGCAGTTAGCACAAATCTATGGTGTTAATCTGCAAAGTCTTGAGGACAAGTTGAGGTTTATACAGGAGCTCATTACTAAACCCATCAAACTAGAGGACGGTGAATTGCTACTGCCTCCTGTAGATAAACCTACTATAACTTGTTGAAAATTTCCCTACCTTACCCTCTTAAAAACGTTATAAGTTTCATCGCTGTAAACCAGCATGTATCCCTTTAGAAAGCCCATCTTAGAAGTGGGAAAGCGATCTAAAATGATGTTTTGTGAGTTTTTGTTTACCAAGATACAGTCCGCAAAGGCAATAGGTGTGGAGAGCGCAGAGTAGTACTCATACATGTAAGGAAGATAAAACTTCTTGGGGTTTTGGGAGAAGACTACTACAGGAAAGTCTGTTTTATCATCCAAGAGTGTTTTTTCACATCCTTGGTCTTTCAACACTTTTGCTACCTTTATATACTCCCCAATATTTTCCTTTACTCTTCCAGTGAGCAAAAATTTCACAAAGTTCTTTTCGTTCTCTTCCTTTGAATACAAAGGCAATACCCAGCTTGCAAGAAAAGAAACTATAAAAGCAACAGCCAGTGCTTTAGAGCCTCTTATGTTGAGACTTGACGCAAAAGTTACTGCAAAGGCTAAGAAAAGAACAGAGTAGTAATAAGAAGGGAAAAAGTAAGAGAAGTAAATGGAAAAGAGCATAAGAGTTATAGGAGACAGATAAAGAAGGTACAACGGGAAAAGATACAACACCCTGTACTTTTTTAGTTTAAAAAGAACTACTACATACGGCAGTATCAGGGGTAGCAAATAAAAAAGCTGTAAAGCACTATACTTTAGGCTTCCAAGGATGCTACCCTTTGCAACAAGGACATCAGTGCCAAGTGCCCTTCCCTTAAAGAAGGAGTAGGGGCTCTTTATAAAGGTCAGAGGGTCTCCTGTGAAAACCCAGTTTAGGTAGAGCCATATGAAAACGAAGAATACAATAGGTGTTAGCTTGACCATGGTTAGAGCAAGCGTGTAGTCCCTTCCCGCCTGTTTTGTGGTGAAAAATATAAACAGCACAAACAAGGGTATTAGGAACACGCTCCTAAAGTCAAAGAAGAAGCAAAGACCCAGCAGAAAACCACCTACAAAAAGATAGATGGAGTAGCCCATTTCCATGTGGAGTATAAGAAACATTACAGACAGGGTAAGTAGTATGTAAAAGGACAGCACTTCAAACCTGTATACTGCCAAAAAAATGGTTAATGGGTTTAGCAGTAGAGACACAACTATAAAGTAAACGGGACTGAGACACCTTTTTAACAGGAATGAAAAAAACAGCGTGAGTGTGATGGCGGACGCAAAGGGAGATGCCATAAGATAGTCGCTTACAAACCAAAAGGGTAGAAAGGCAAGAGGTGGGTACACAAGACCTATGTTTTCAAGGCGTGGCGGTTCTCCTTCCTTTGCAAGTAGCACCTTCTCTGCGTAAAAAAGTACATTAAGATGCACATAGCCAGCTTCGTAAAGGGTATGGGAAGCTGTATAGAACAAAAAGATCAGGCATAGAAACAAAAGGTAAAGCACCAAAAGGGGACGCATCAAACCGCTCCAACAATGGGTGGTTTGTACTTGGTAATGCCGTGCTGTGTTTTCTGCCAGTAGAAAGGTTTAGTGAATAGCTCATATAGAGCCTTGTAAGAAGCTCTTGAGTGGAGCATCCAATAGATGGGATTTAGGAAGGCATAAGGAAGTAGGTTGTAGTAGCGTCTTTTGAACACCGCTATCATGTTTAGGTATATGCCCATAAAGTTCCCAAAGAGAAGGTTAAAGAGAGAAAGATAGAGTAGCCAGGGCGGAAAGAAAATGTCCAGCGCCTTAGTCTTGGTTACTAACCAGAAAATAAAGACGAGCCACATAATTGGGTTTATGAGGAAAACAAGGGGCGTTCCACCTATGAGAAGATGAAAAGCTAAAAAGCCCCTTAGTCCCACATTTTTATAGAGTTTTTTGGAGTTCCTAGCATGCACCAGCCAGGTCTGCATGTAGCCCTTTATCCACCTTGATCTCTGCCTTATCCAGTTCCTAACCCTTGCGTTTGCCTCTTCGTAGGTGGTAGAGTTTATGACGCCCACCTTGTAGCCCTTTCCAAAGGCTCTCACACCAAGGTCTGCGTCCTCTGTAGTGTTGAAAGGATCCCAAGCACCTATTTCTTTGAGCTTTTCCACATCAAAGTGGTTGCTTGTACCACCAAGAGGTATGGGAAGCTTAAGGTTGTATAATCCTGGCAGTAGGTAATCAAACCAGTAGGAGTACTCAAGGGTAAACATCTTGGTCAGGAAGTTCTCATCCTTATTGAAGTAGTTGAGTGCTGCCTGAAAGCATATGTACTGCCCACCACCCTTTTCAAAGGCTATTACCGCCTTTTTAAGTTGGTCTGGTTCTGGTATATCTTCCGCATCGTATATGGTCAGGTACTTTCCGCGTGCAAAGAAGAGCCCATAATTACAAGCTTTTGGTTTTGTTTTTGGAAGGCTCGGAGGGACTATGATAAATCTCCAGTTTGCCGGGGGTTTCTGAGCCTTTGCAGCCTCAAGGGTCTCTTTGTCATCTTCCTCCAAAAGGAGTATCACGTCAAGCTTGTTTTGGGGATAATCCATCTTCTTTAGGCTATTTATGAGTATGCCTATCACTTCAGGCTCTTTATAAACGGGCACAAGCACCGTATAAACGGGCAGGTCTTTCTCGTCAAGGTTCTTGACCTCGTCCTCTGTTATAAACTGTTGCATTTCCGATTTTGCACCTGCCAAGCTCACCAAAAGCTTAAAGAGTATGGAAATCACATAAAAGACCTGAATTACCGCTATAAGAGTTATCACATAAGAAACCGCATCGTAGTAAATCCACAACAGAGAACCGTAAAGAAAAAGACCCATAAAGAAAACCTGCCCCTTAGAAAACACCTGAGATGCGGAATACTCGGGACTTAGGTAAAAAAGTCCATGCACCGCGCGATCCACGAAGTGGTCTTTAAAATAGGTCTCAAGGGTTTTTATCAAGTCAAGGTCCGTTATGATTATCTCCTTGATGGGCTTATCTTCAAAGTGCCTGCGCACAAACTCATGGAACTTCTCGCTGTTCGGGTAAGAAGTAAGAAGTAGCACACCCTCTTGGGTCTGCCTTGCAGGGATAACCTCATAGCGAGCAAGCTCCTCTGGATCAAATCTCATCAAAAAGTTCTTATCCACAAGGCTTTTTATCTTCTCAAGGTCATCTATAAACTCAAGACCTAAGTGCTCCGCAAGTGTTCTAAAGAGGTCTATGCGCCTTATGTATCCCAAAGAAGCCAGTATCCAGCCAAGTCTACCGCCGTACTTCTTCTGATACTCAAGGGCTTCTTCTAACTGTTGCTGGGTTATTAGGCCTTTTTTGAGGAGCACCTCACCTATGCGCTCCTTAGAAGTTCCACCAGACACCCACATTAAAGCCTCTACCCACTCCTGTGTTCCTACCGTAAAAAACGTGCTGATAAGTAGCTATCAAAGAGATATTTCCCAAAATTAGCCTTGGACCTATATAAACCTGAGCCAGCTTATAGTCAGGCTCTAAAAATACGTTCCTGCCTACTTGCTTTCTTTTGCCATCTCCAAGGCCTATTTGTAGGTCTAATATGGTTATCAGCTGTAGGTTTTTGTAAAGATTTAGTCCACCAGTCGCATAATACCTCACCTGAGAAGAAGGATAGCCAAAGTAGTATCGGTAGCCCAAGCCCGTGTCCAAAAAGCCCAAGTTTCCAGAAACACCATAAAGAATACCACCCTCCAAACCCAACCTTCCATAGCCCAACCGAGGGTCTTTGTGTATGGAGTATCCAGTGGGTATTATGGCGGTGCCGTATGCAGAAAAAGAGCCATTTGGGAAGGCTCTTATCTGTCTTATAAAGCCTACTTCCAAGTCGGAAAATCCAGAGGTCTCTTTTGTGCACTTTAGCCTGTCATAGGGTAGCTTAAAGGTAAGGGTTGTCTTGTTGGTAAGACCATACTCTCCGTAGAGCTGTATTTCCTGCTTTTCAAAGGTGCAACCAATAGGCTTTTTGTTGCCATTCCTATCATAGTAATCCTTTGCACTATAGTAGTAGAAGAAGGGAGCAATAAAAACCTCTCCTTCCTTTCTTACCCAAGCGGAAGAAAAGCCAAAAGCTGGTATGAGCAGTAAGTAAAAAAGGTATCTCATGTGATCTGCCTCCTTGTGAGCTTTCTATAAGTATAACTAAGAAATAGAGCTATGGGTATTGCAAGAAGTAGAACTATCCAAATCTTATACTTGTTCCAATAGTAGCTAAGGTCCTTTTCCTGAGGATAGCGTACTCTCATCTTGTCCCCAACTTGGTAGGAGCCTAAAAAGGTTTCAGTAGCAACCGCTACATTGCCAGCCAGTCCAAGCATATCTGTGTAGGAGTAACTTAATACATTTTCTATCCCTTCTGGACTCGGAAAGTAAGAGAATACTAAAGCTGGTCTTTTATCCACACTGCTCAACATAAGCACTCCAAAGCTCTCAGTGGGCATGCTTGCAAATAACACCTTATTTGTGAGAGGGTTAATAATCTGAAACTCACCTTTGCTTAGGTCTATGGGCATACCCTTAGTGTCTTGAGGCTTTTTGAAAAGGATCAAAAAGTCGTACATAGAGGGGTCTTTTGGGTTTAGGTCCAAAACTTTTATGTTCTTGTTATATGTGGCTAAGTCCGTTATCAGCTTAGTGGCTACTCTATAAAAGGCTCTATCTTCAACCACCAGCGCCACATAACCGCTTAGCGCATTGAAAAACTCAGAGATGCTTTTTGGTTCTTTTTCTAAACTGTTCCAGTATAGATAGGAAGTATCAAAGACCGTCAGGACAGTATGGGTTATAGCACCAAAGCAGTTATCAGAAGAGGTAAAGCTCACCAAGTTTATGCTTATATAATTCATGCCATAATGAAGCTGATCTGTGGGAATTTCTATATTAAAGCTATGCCTACCACCATCCTCAAGCTTGTAAACGTTTAGCATAAAGCCATTAACATAAACCCTTAGCTCCATTTTATCTTTTTGGTGAGGTGGAGAGTTTGCTATGTCCAATTTTAAATACAACCTATCTGGCATGCCACCTATGCGAGAAAGATCCAGCGGTATGGTGTAGCTAATATTGCCAGAACCCTCCACAGTGGCGGTCCTTATGCCCAGTTCCCGTAGAGAAATCTCGTTTCTTTGGCTCTTTGCTTCCCTACTTACACCAATTAAAGTCTGATCCCGAGAAAACAGTAAAGGATAAAAAATATCTTCCTCAAAAACTAAGTAGGTTTCCTTAGGGACGTAAAGTCCATCTGGTTTTAGGCTTATCTTTTCATCAGTAGAAAGCTTTATTAGCTTGCAATCACTGGGAGTTTGACCAGCTGTGTATTTAACATTACAGGGTATAGGATTTTGTTTGCACATCTGGTATATAAAGGGCAAAAGATAGTGTGAGTCTATACAGTAGGTATTATCATAGTCCCTGAGAAACTCTCTTATATTCCTGTAGTTTTGGTAATAAAAGGATACGTAGCTGTCCTTGCGCACCACCATGTATATCCTGTCAGAAAAAGCATCTTCGCATATGTTGCCGGAAATGCGCAAATTTCCAATGATGCTTATCTTCACAAAGTCCCTGTTTTTGTTTCTGCGCACTGGGATCACCACATCCGCAGGAACAGACATCAAACTATAACTTACATAAGGCACATCGTCCACAAGTATCATCACACTACTATCTTTCCTGAGATATTCTGGTAGATAGAGTCTAAGATGCACCTGTCCCTCTATAAGCTGGGGAAGTGTGGGTATGTAAAAGTCATACTTGGGATTTACGCCCTTTATCACAAGATCCTCTGAGAACAAGTTCATCTGTTCAAAAGTAAGGACTAACATTCTCTCCTTAGAGAGCATGATGTATAATTATAATTTTTACTTTAATTTATTGAAAAACTCCAGAACCTGCCTGTGTTTGTTTCTGTAGCTGGCTTTGTTGCACACAAGCCTTGCAGTAGATTGAGCCACTTCTTCTATAATCACTAAGTTATTCTCTTTGAGGGTTCTACCCGTTTGAACTATATCAAGGATGTAGTCCGCAAGACCTATAGTGGGGGCAAGTTCTACAGACCCACTAAGATACAAAATCTTACTCTTTATACCCATTTTGGAAAAGAAACGATGAGCAATTCTTGGATACTTGGTAGCCACTTTTATGTAGGTTTCTTTGAAATACCTTTCTTTGCTTTCTTCTCTGCCAGCCACAACTATTCTGCAAAAGCCTATACCCAGATCAAGAAGAGTGTAAAGATTGGGCTCTCTCTCCAAAAGCACATCATAACCTGCTATGCCAAGATCCGCCACACCGTTTTCCACATAAACGGGCACATCCGCAGGCTTTACCAAAAGAAATTTAAAGGGATAGCACTCTATGAGAAGCTTTCTTCCTTCTTCTATGGGTTTTGAGATTATCCCTTTTTTCAACAAGAGCTCCACACTCTCCTCAAAAAGTCTGCCTTTGGGAAGGGCTATAGTAAGGCTCAAGCTAGGACCTCTCTGTATCTTACCCTTTTTATTATTACATACACGGAGTTAAGTATTATGAGAGACACAAGCAGTATGTACAAGCTTGCAAGGCTTGCATTCAGATAGTCGCCCCATATCACCCTTTGGGCTATCTCCACGGAAGGTATGGAAGGTGGAAGAGTGCCTTGTTTTAACTTTTCTGAAAGCCACTGGGCATGAGCCAAAAAGCCTATGTCTTTATCTGGATGGAACACCTTTTGCAAGCCTGCAGTTATAGTGTTTATAGCCACAACAAGAGCGGGAATACCTGTTACCCACATGTACTTTGCCTTCCCTGAATTCACAATGTAAACGGTGGCTACTGTAAGTGCCAAAGTGGCAAGTAGCTGGTTAGCTATTCCAAAAAGGGGCCAAAGGGTTTTTATACCTCCGTATGGGTCTATCACGCCTGCATACAGGAAGTATCCCCAACTTGCCACTGTTATTAGGCTTGTGAGAAGATTGACTTTTAGGTCTCCGTAATTCTTAAAGTAGGATGAGAAAGTTCCAAGAAGATCCTGAAGTATGTACCTTCCTACCCTTGTTCCTGCATCTATTGTAGTGAGGATAAAGACAGCTTCAAAGAGTATGGCAAAGTGATACCAAAATGCCAAAAGGGTATTTCCCGTAATTTTGGCAAATATAAGAGCCATACCAATAGCAAAAGCTGGTGCGCCACCCGTCCTTGAGAGTATGGTTTTCTCTTCCACCATGCGCGCCAAGTTTTCAAGTTCCTGAGGTGTTATGTAAAAGCCCCATGAGGATATTTTCTGAGCTGCGGAAAAGACGGTCTTTCCTATTTCACTGGCTGGACTATTTATAGCAAAGTATATACCCGGTTCCATAGAAACCGCAGCTATCAGAGCCATAATGGCAACAAAAGACTCACCAATCATACCACCGTATCCTACTAACCTAACGTGGCTCTCCTTGTCTATGAGCTTGGGAGTTGTACCTGAAGATATAAGGGAATGAAAGCCAGACACCGCACCGCACGCTATGGTTATAAAGAGAAAGGGAAAGAGGTCACCTTTAAGCACAGGTCCTGAGCCTGTAAGAGCAAACTGTGTGATCGCTGGCATCTTTATCTCAGGATTCACTACAAGAACACCCAGAGCTATAAGTATCACAGTACCAAGTTTTAAAAAGGTGCTTAGATAGTCTCTTGGTGCAAGGAGAAGCCATACGGGAAGGACTGATGCAAAAAACCCGTAAATCATAAGTCCTATCGCAAGCTGAGGTTCAGAAAAGGTAAAAAGCTTAGCAGTAGATGGGTTTAGGGCTATGAGCCTTCCCACATAAAGGGAAAGCAAAAGGGCTATAACACCAAACGCAGAAGCTTGCAATACCGCGCCGGGCTTTATGTGCCACATATACACACCCATAAACATGGCTATGGGTATAGTCATAAGAACAGAAAAAGTTCCCCACGGGCTTTGGGCAAGAGCCTTTACCACAACAAGAGCCAAAACTGCAAGAAGTATAGTGAGAATAGTGTATATGACTATAAGAGAAACTATGCCGCCTAATCTGCCAAGCTCTTCTTTTACAATATTACCCAGACTTCTACCACCTTTGCGCATGGATATTATAAGTATCACCATATCCTGAACGCACCCTGCGAGCACCGCGCCTATAAGGATCCACAGAGTCCCCGGCAGATACCCCATTTGGGCAGCAAGCACCGGTCCCACCAAAGGTCCAGCACCTGATATGGATGCAAAGTGATGTCCAAAAAGCACCCACTTGTTGGTGGGCACATAGTCCAGCTTGTTATAGTATCTGTGGGCAGGAGTTATGTTTTGGTCGTTTATATCAAAAACCTTATAGGCTATGAAATAGCTATAAAACCTGTATCCTATGAAGTATATACAAAGGGCAGCTATTAATATCCACAGAGCTCCTATGCGCTCACCCCTGCTTAGAGCTATAACACCAAAGGCAAAAGCACCTACAACGGAAACTAAGGCTAAAATCAGGTAATCCTTTAGCTTCATGTTAAGTGTCTTTTCATGAATTCAACGGTTTTGTTCCACACATCTACCGCATACTCTTCGTTATAGACTTCTGGTCTTGTGTCGTTAAAGAAGGCATGGTCAACACCGCAGTAAATAAGGAATTGAGCCTTAACATTGTACTTATTGCACTCCTCTATGGCATTTAACACATCGCTCAGAGGCACAAAAGCATCTCTGCCAGCATGCACCGCAAGAACTGGCGCTTTAATCTTGGAAAAATCTATAGGAACTATGGAATAAAGTCCATAGTAGGGAACAAGGGCATGAAAGTCTTCTGGATACTGCGCTCCAAAGTACCAAGTGCATGTGCCACCACAGCAAAAACCCGTCATACCTATCCTATAATCCTGCACCCTTCCCACAAAACCTATGTCATTTTCTTTGAAGTACTCCAAAGATGCCTTTATCATAGCAGAAGCTTCGGATAGTCTCTCCTTAAAGAGCTCCTGCATAAGCTTTCCTGCATCTTCTGGATTGTCCGCAGTTTTTCCTTTGTATAGGTCTATACCAAAGGCAAAAAAGCCCTCGCGTGCGTATCTGTCACACACATCTTTTATGTGAGGCACAAGCCCCCACCACTCGTGTATCACTATAACTAAAGGACCTTTAACAAGCTCTGGTTCCGCAAGATATCCCATTACCTCAACACCATCCTTTGTAAATTTTAGTTCCCTACCCATCTTTCCACCTCCTAAGCATATATTATAGATGACACTCAAATCCCCTGCGGTAGAGTCTTATATCTTGCTAATTTTATCCACTTATCATAGAGATCCTACCTTACCTCTTTAAGCCTTTCTTTGTCATCTATGTGGGCAGACATACTATCCACCTCAGAAAACAAAACATCCCAAGGATCAGGTGGTGGTTGTGCTACTACCTTCTTTTCTTCTTCCTAGTTTGCCATTTTACAGGGAGATAGGAATTTAATATTTTTTTAACATTTTAGCATAATCCTATTTTTTAGGAGGGAATTAACATGCGAGGTTTATCAAGTAATATAAGTCAGGAAGTAATGGATACACTTATTTCCTTGGCAAAAAATGTTTTAGGAGAAAAAGCGGAGAAACTAATTCTAAACAAATTAGCACGGAAGGGAGAAAACAACATATCAGGAAGAGATATAGTTTTTGTTTTTACAGATGAGATACAAAATATTTATGGCCTAAAAGGCGGACAAGCCATAGTTAGACAACTTGGCAGAGAATTAGCTAAGGTTTTGATGGAAAAATATCCAAAGGAACAGTGGGAAGAGATTTTGGATAAAGGTTTAAACGAGTTTATTTATGCAGACAAAGTAGAGATAAACAAAGACGAAGCCTGCATATGCAATTGTGCTTTTTATGAAGACGTTTTGAAACCAAAAAACTTAAAACCAACAGAACATTGCGTATGTTGGCTTAGTTGGGGTTTTATAGAAGGATTTGTTAAAAACCTTGAAGAGGGTGTCAGGGGAGTACAATGGGTAGATAGAGACTACGAAAATAAGAAATGCAAATTCGCATATGTAAGAGAATAAGGGTCTATGTTTTGATCAAACTTTACACAAGGTAGTTTAATTATTTTACCTAAGTCATAGTTTACTTTGAGGTAATCAGGAAGAGGAAGTGCAGATCTCTTAATCCATTTTAGCACAAGGTCTTTTGAATAGAATATTTGGGACTTCACGGATATCTATAATAAGCACGTCTGGAGCAGAGTTGAATCTTTGGAATAGGACATTAGAACTGAAGAATGCTGAGGAGTTTATAAAAGCTTTTCTGTCAATGAGAGCGTAGTGGTTTGTTTATAACATTTCAAAACAGCGTGCTTTCTTTAATCAAGAAGATGGTTAAAACTTTTGAATCACAAAACATTATTATTTTTCTAAATCCGAAACACTCTTAGATTGTCTTTTCCAATAGGTTGCCATACTCAAAAGCTTGTGGAGTGTATCTTTGAGTTCCTTTCTATGAACTACCATATCAATCATACCCTTCTCTAATAGAAATTCCGCTCTTTGAAAGCCCTCAGGAAGCTGTTGTTTTATAGTTTGTTCTATAACCCTTGGACCTGCAAAACCTATAAGAGATTTAGGTTCCGCTATGATGATATCACCCAGAAAGGCAAAACTTGCAGAAACGCCTCCCATAGTAGGGTTTGTGAGCACCGCTATGTAAGGAATGCCCTTCTCTCTGAGAAAACCTACACCAATGGATGTCTTAGCCATCTGCATGAGAGATAGGATGCCTTCTTGCATTCTTGCACCACCAGAAGTGATCACGGATATAAGGGGTAGTTCTTCCTCGGAACACAGTCTGCAAGCTCTGTAAAAGCGCTCTCCTACCACAGAACCCATGCTTCCTCCTATGAAGTTAAAGTCCATAACCGCAAGGACCACCTTTATGTCCCTTAAATTTCCGCGCACCACCAGAATAGCTTCGCTAAGACCTGTATCTTCTTGCGCTTGCCTTAGTCTGTCTTTGTAAGGTTTTGTGTCTTTGAACCGCAGTGGGTCTGTAGGAAGTATGTTCTCAAATAGCAGTTGTGCACCTTCATCTAAAAGGGATTCTATGCGCTCTTTAGCGCTCATAGGAAAGTGGTAGTTGCACTTGGGACACACCTTTAGGTTTGCGGATAGCTCTGGTATGTAAAGTATGGTTTTGCACTCAGGGCATTTGGTCCACAGGCTTTCCTTCTCTTCCTTTTTTTTCTTGAAGAACCTGTCAAGTATTCCCATACAGAACTTAATTTTACCACTTAGCTATGCTATAATGGATAACATGATAGACATAGCTTTTGCACAGCAGTCAGCACACGGGGGACCAGTAGGAGCTTTTCTTTTTCAGCTCATCTTTCTTATTGGCATCTTTGCTATTTTTTACTTTCTTATAATAAGGCCACAGCAGAAGGCAAGAAAACAGCACCAAGAGTTCCTTGCAAACCTCAAAAAAGGTGATAAAGTGATAACCAGCGGAGGTATATGGGGTACTGTAGTAGATATAGGTGAGGATACTATCACCTTGAAGGTGGATGCCAATACCAAGATCACCTTCACCAAAGAAGCCATAATCAGCTACCAACCCAAAGCCAAGGAGGAAAAAGCAGAAAAAGAGTGATATGAGAGCTTTGATCTCTGTTTATAACAAAGAGGGTATCCTTGAGTTTGCCAAAACCCTTGATGATCTTGGCTATGAAATTATATCAACAGGTGGAACCGCACAGCTCCTTTCTCAGCACGGACTTAAAGTTATAAAGGTAGAAGAACTTACAGGCTTTCCAGAAATACTTGGTGGAAGAGTGAAAACCCTGCATCCCACAATACATGCGGGCATACTATACAGGGATTGGGTAGAAGGAGACACCCTTCAGATTCAGGAACTTAACATAAAGCCTATAGATGTAGTAGTTGTAAATCTTTACCCTTTTGAAGAGAAGCTAAGCCAGGACCTTACAGAACAGGAACTCATGGAATTTATAGATATAGGTGGACCAACACTTCTTAGAGCCTCCGCTAAAAACTTCTACAGGGTTTTGGTAGTATGCGATCCTAAGGACTACTCCTGGGTAGCGCAAAAACTAAAAAGTGGGACTCTAAGCCTTCAAGACAGAAAGTATTTAGCTTATAAGGCTTTTTCTCTTACCGCTTATTACGATGCCTTAATATCAAGAGCTCTTTCATCTTTGTTTGAAATAGAACAACTTTCAGAACACTTTGCCCTTCCTTTGAGGTTGGCAAGTGCCTTAAGGTACGGAGAGAATCCCCATCAAAAGGGATGGCTTTTGCAAAATCCTTTAGAAAACCTTGGTATTACTAGATCAAAAGTGCTTCAAGGGAAAGAAATGTCTTTCAACAACTACCTTGATGCAGATACATGTGCCAAATTGGTAAGCGAGTTTCAAAAGCCAGCCTGCGTTATAGTCAAGCATGGCAATCCCTGTGGTGTGGCTTTAGGAGATGACCTCCTTTCTGCCTTTGAAAAAGCCATAAGCACAGATCCAGAATCCGCTTTTGGGGGAGTAGTAGCTTTCAACGATAGGGTGGATAAAGCTTTGGCGAATAAGCTTGTGGATATCTTCCTTGAAATAGTAGTAGCTCCAGAATACTCACAAGAAGCTCTTGAGGTGCTCTCAAAAAAGAAAAATCTGAGACTAATACAGTTTATGGGACACTCTTACGCCTTTGATATAAAGAAGGTTAGCGGAGGATACCTTCTTCAGGAAGAAGACACTATAGACTATCAGAAGTTGGAGGTAGTTTCCCAAAGGCATCCCACACAGGAAGAGATGGAAGATATGATCTTTGCCTGGAAGGTTTGCAAATATGTTAAATCTAACGCAGTGGTTATAGCAAAGGAAGGCAGAACCCTGGGTATAGGCTCGGGTAATGTTTCTCGTGTGGATAGTTTAAGGTGTGCCATATCAAGAGCGGTCCGATACGGTTTTGACCTAAAAGGTAGCGTTTTGGCATCAGAAGCCTTCTTTCCTTTTCGGGACAGCATAGACCTTGCTCACTCGGTGGGCATTAGTGCAGTAATACAACCCGGGGGTTCTATAAGAGACAAAGAAGTCATTCAAGCAGTAAATGAGCACGGTATGTGTATGGTCTTTACACACACAAGACACTTTAGACACTGATATAATGATCTTAGAATGGTGCGAGAAGAAGACATAGTTGCCAGAAGTGTAAGCATAGAGGTAGTAGGAGAGATAAGCAGGTGCAAAGAAGGAACACATTCTAAATTTTACTGCCTTCCTGTGATCATTCACTTTGATAACGGTGAAAAAAGGGAGTATATGCTAAAAGCCCACGGAGAGCCCAAGACCCTAAAAGACTTTTTGGAAAACAAGAAAGGCTTAAAAGACAAGATGGAAAAAAGCTTTGCCCTTTTGAGAAATGGCGAAATAAAATATATACCTTACCTACTTCAAGAGAGTATCCCTTAGCATGGACAAATATCCTTTTTAAGGACATTTATCCACACCTC
>JAGDVY010000001.1 GCA_023255875.1 Hydrogenobacter sp.
ATCCACTATCAAACCTTCAAGTCCAACATCTATAATATTTTGAAAAGTTAGCCTGAAACCTAAGAATATTATTGCAACCCTAAGAATTTTTTTAAGAGAAAACGTTATCCCCGGTTTTAAAACCTCTGGTATCTTTACACTGTTTCCTACGATAATACCTATGATGATAGCTATAATCAGTGGACTAAAGTTAACCGTTGACTTTACTATCTCTAAACCAGATATAAACATAGATAACAAAGCTAAAACACTTGTAAAAATAAAACCAGCTAAGTAATTCATTTTCCCTCCTGAATGTTTTTTTTGTTAATTTAGGATTTTAAGATATCTTCTAACAAGAGATCAAGTGCATAACTCTATCTCTCACTTTTTTACCTTATTGCCTTTTGGCTTTTTGAAATCAGTTAAAATGTTAAGACCTATCATCCTAATCTGAAGTTTACGGGGAGTTTTATCAGAACCTCCCCAGTGGTTTTGGGAAAAGGTAAGAGCGTCTGCTTACCGCTTCAAGAGCGCTCCTATCAAAAATCTCATAACCCAGGTCTTCAAGCCTTCCATCAGGTGTTAGCCTAAAGCACATAACCACTCTTCCTTCCCAGCCCATTTTGCGAGCAAGCAGAGGGTAAGTTATACTCTTCTGTACCAAAGAGGATATAACCGATAGTTTTTCCTTAAGAAAGAGTTCCTTCTGCGCATTTACCGTTTGAGCGTCGGATGTTGATGAAGAAGAGTTCCCACCGTCCAATTTGCTTGATGTTTGAGGACCTTTTGTGTGCAAGTCTGCGCTTTCTTTTTGGTCCTTTATTTGTAAGATGTTCGTTGTTGGGATAGATTGAGTCTGTTTTTGGGGTTTTATGGACAACGGGTTTTGTTCTTTTTATGGACTACTTTCTGAGGTTTTTCTATTTTTTCTTCAGCAAGGTGTGGAGGTTCTTTTTCAATAGTTAGGTCTATCTCCACCACTTTAGGGCTTTTGATCGTCTTAGAATTCCTGTAGAGGGGAGTAAGAACAATATGTAAGCTTTTAGACTCACCTGCATACACAAAGTATACTAGATGCTGGTTTAAAATGATCCCCATGCTTGTGGCTCAAGGCGTGAAGAAAAAGTACAAAGGAAGAGAAGTTCTGAGAGGAATAGACCTTAGCGTTGATAGAGGACAAATTGTGGGGCTTTTGGGACCCAATGGAGCGGGAAAAACTACTCTCTTTAATTGTCTTGTGGGCTTTACCTCCGTAGATGAAGGGAGCATATCCCTTGATGGAAAGGACATAACCCACATGCCAGCACATAGAAGGGCAAGGGAAGGAATTACCTTTCTACCTCAGGAACACACCCTCTTTGAAGACCTTACAGTAATGGAGAACCTCCTTATATTCCTTGAGTTCTTTGAAGAAAGTAAAAGCAAAAGATATGCAAGAGCGGAGGAGCTTCTTACGGACTTTGGACTCTATGAGATAAAGGACATAAAGGCAAAATACATATCTGGCGGACAAAAGAGGAGGCTTGAGATAGCCAGATCTCTTATACCCAAACCCAAGTATATTCTTTTTGATGAGCCTTTTGCAGGGATAGATCCCATATTAGTAGCGGACATAAGGCTTATGATCATAAACCTAAAATCCCAAAACATAGGAGTGCTTATAACGGATCACAATGTAAGAGAGACCATAAGGATAGTGGATAAGGTCTATATAATATCCGAAGGGAAGATAATCGCAGAAGGCTCACCTGAGCAGGTAGTTCAGCAAAAAGAAGTAAGAGAGGTATATTTAGGTAAAGACTTCTCTTTTTAACAAGCGGTTATTTAAGAAGAGATTTGAGTTGAAGCAGTTTTTGATAAAAACGGAGGGATACTGTTTCCATAGAATCTACTTGTTCCTGCAGAGGGTTAAGGGGGTTTATGGTTTTTGAAATTTCATGAAATTCACAATGAAGCTCTTCTATTTCCATGATTATTCTCTTTACTTCATCAGATGCATCTTGAATCGTAGGAAGTATTTCTGTGTATAACTTCTTTCCAAAAGGACACGCATTTTCTAATCCTTCACGTCCACAGTCTTTGTGTTGAAATTCCTTTCTATAAAGAATAGCAAATTTTAGACTTTTGAGGTATAGCTCATGCTGGGCAATAATCTCTTCTATCATATCCCTTAACTTACCATCAATGTTGTTCATATCCATTGGACCTCAGTTAATTTATTATATCATAATTTATATTTCATGTTATCCATACCCATTGGATTTTGACTCCCTTAAGAAAAAAGCCACACAACCGCGTAAGGTATCGCCAAAAGGTAGGTAAAATAAATACAATTCCCTTTGACTGTAGCCAGTTGTAAAGTATCCTTGGGTTTAATCTTACTACTAAAGGGATCTCTTTGGGCATGCGCCAATGATCCAAAGAAAGTAAGCTGTGGGGACTGTAGGTAGAAAGCTTGCCAAAACTATCAGCCCGTAATTTAATGTGTAAAAAGCTAAGAGGAAAGAAGGCAGTGAAATCAAGCTCGTGTAGAATAAATACTTTCCGTATTTGATGTTTAGTGGCTCCATGTAAAGCATAGGTATCCATGCCAACTGGGTTCCCATCACCGCGTTGAGCATAAATCCCAAGGTAAGGGTGTGTGTAGCAAATTGCAAAGGCACATAACCCATCTGAGAAAAAGTAAAGAGGTCACGAGGCTAAGCAGGAATACAAAATAGGAAATAAAAGGACGCTTCAAGGACATGTTTTGGGAGTTTGGGATAAGTTGGTACATGGCAGACATGATCGTGTGCTATAAAGCCAAAAACTGCAATTATCCAGACCAACTGAGCGTTTGTATTTGAAGATTTATAGACGAGCGATACAAACAAGTCTGTTATGGCAAGAAGGAAGAAGAAGGGACTCACTTTTGAAATGTAAAACATATCTCCAAAGATAAGTCCCGTTATTAGAGGAGGTAGACAAAGGAGCAGTCTTTTTACTACCCTGAAAAGAAGCTAACCCTTCTCTTTTGGAGTTCCTTCACTTAGTTTATCTATGATAAGCTGATCTTTCCGTGTGGTTTTTCAAAAGCCCGTTGTAGCAGAACCTTACACAGGAGGAAAATCTACGCATGAGTGTTAAAACCTTTTCTTTGTCTTATTTGCTTTCCAACTCTAAAAGACAGCTTAGGGTAAACATATTTCTGGGATTTTTCAAACAGCCTCACCAAGAACTTGAAAATTTCTATCACCTGGCTCAAATTATAATCATGGACATAACATACCTTGAGGATATGCTATTTAAAAGCGTTGCAAAAGAGATAGAGGATCTGTACCAAGAGGTCCTGCAGATGTACAAATTTGATGAGGAAGTGCTAAACATCGCCCGAAGCATAAAGGGTATGTGCGACTATATACTCAGTATCTACAGGGAGATACCCAATCCAGAGAAGAAGTTAGATGTATCCCTTTACACTACCCTCTACAACGTGCTCAAAGATTTGAAGGTAACTCTTTACGATCTTACAGTGGCAGAGGGAGAACAGCTTTACTATGTCATATCTTCTGCATACCAAAAGCTAAACGGAGCTAACAATCTTCTTGAAAGGCTCATCTGATCAGTGTAAGCAAAGCAGAAACTATCGCCTGTGGATCTATTTGCAAACACTCGTAAGTTCCCAGTTTGCAATGTCCCTTTCCGTGGGGATCGCAGGGTTGACACTTTAAGTTTTTTAGAAGTACTATCCCTTCATCGGGATACAAAGAAAAGCCTAAAGTAGGGTGTGTGCCTCCGTATATTTGAACCGCTTTTGTGCCCACTGCCCTTGCCACGTGTAAGAGTCCAGAATCATTACCTACAAAGGCACGCGCCAACTTAATAACCGCAAGAGTATCAACAAGAGAAAGCTCACCACACAGATTTACGCCATCAAACCCCTCTGTTAAAAGCCTGTCTTTTTCATCTCCTACCAAAACCACCTTAATACCTTCTTTCTTTAGAAGGTCCACCACCTGTTTAAAATAGGGATACCTTTTTTTCTTATACCTGGCACCAGGAGCTATACACACAAAGTTATCTCCAAGCTTTTCTTTCCACGTTCTTAACCTCTCCTCCGAGACTTCTATCTTAGGCCTAAATCCCTTCTGACCTATAGCCTCCAGATATGCATCTACCACGTAGTAAGGTTTTCTGAGGGCTTTGATATATATCGCTAACCTTCTTCTTATGCTCCGCTTGTTGTAGACCATCCAAGAGCCTCCTACAAAAAGTCTAAGAAAGATAGTCTTTAGGTTCTTCTGAAGGTCCACGTATAAATCAAAACCCTTCAATTTTTTAAGAGTATCCTTTTGAAAGAGTTCTTCCTTCTTTACCTGTATCACGCTTAGTCTTTTATCATCCATAAATATCTCTCCATAAGGTTCAAAAGTGAGAAGATAAGGATGATAACCCATATTTTTGAGAGGTTCTATAACACACGAAGATAGCACCACATCGCCCAAAGAGGATAATCTTACAACAAGAGCTTTCTTATCCACCGCTCACAGGAGGTATAAGAGCCACCCTTTCATCACCCTTTAGCTGGTAGTCATCACTCACATACTCTTCATTAACTGCAAACCTTATTTTTTCCAGAAGGTCCTTCAGGTCTGGATATCTGCGAATAAGCTCAAGCCTAAGTTCTTTCACACTACCGCTAAAATCTATCTCTTCTTGGTCCTTTTTCAATGCCTCTCTCAGTATGGAGAAGTAAAGGAGTTTCATCGTTATTAAAATATAATAACAGGTTATAATATAAATTAAACTCTTAACTTAGGAGGCGATGAATTATGGCTGTTCCTAAAAGGAAAACGTCCAGGTGGAGAAGAGATCAGAGAAGAGCTCAAAATTTCTTCTCAAAGGTAAAGCCTGTGTCCCTTTCCTCATGCCCTAACTGTGGAGAGTTTATACTTCCTCACAGGGTGTGCCCATACTGTGGGTACTACAAGGGTAGGGAAGTTATTAAAATCAGTTGATGGATAAGCCAAGAATAGCAGTTGATTGTATGGGGGGAGATTACGCCCCCGAAGAGATAGTTAAAGGATGTTTGTTAGCTCACAAGGAATTTGATGTCTTTCTCTACTTAGTGGGCCAAAAAGATAAAATAGAAAGCTTACTAGGAAAGGATTACGATAAAGAGAGAATCCAAATAGTCCATGCGGAAGATGTAGTAGGTATGAGCGAACCTCCTTCAAACGTGCTCAAAAAGAAAAAATCATCTCTATATGTTGCTGGACTTTTGCTTAGGGAAAATCTAGCAGATGGACTGGTTTCTGCAGGAAACACGGGAGCGGTACTCACTGTGGGTAAGTTTTTGGTTGGTGCTCTTGAGGGTATAGAAAGGCCTGCTATAGGTGTAGCTCTGCCCAATCCAAAGGGTAAAACGGTTCTTATTGATGTAGGAGCTAACGTGGATTGCAAGCCTAAGCACCTTTTGCAGTTTGCCATCATAGGACACACTTATGCTAAAGAGATCCTCGGCATTCAAAATCCAAGGGTAGGCATCCTCAGCATAGGTGAGGAGGAAGGTAAAGGTAATGAGCTTGTAAGAGAGTCTTACGTGCTTCTCAAAAAGAGCAAGTTAAACTTTTTGGGGAACGCAGAAGGGAGGGATATATACGCTGGGACCTTTGATGTGATAGTGTGCGATGGTTTTGTAGGAAATGTGATACTAAAAGCCAGTGAAAGTCTTGGCATGGCGGTTTTGCAGATGATCAAGGAAGAAGTTAAAAAGAGTTTTCTTGCTAAAATAGGTGCCTTGCTTATGAAACCTGCCCTCAATAACTTTAAGAAGAAGGCGGATTTTGCAGAGTACGGAGGCATACCTCTATTGGGTGCAAAAAAGCCTGTCATAATAACTCACGGAAGAGCAAATGCAAAAGCTATAAAGAATGCCATAAGGGTAGCAAGCGAGTTTTATCTTCAGCATTTTAACCAAAGACTAACAGAAGAACTAAGAAACCTAAGCCCCAAAGAGGTAAAGATATAATGGGAACTACCATAACAGGCATAGGAAAATATTTACCTTCCAAAGTGCTTACTAACTTTGATTTAGAAAAAATAGTTGATACATCTGATGAGTGGATCACCACAAGGACAGGAATAAAGGAAAGGCACATAGCGGATCAGGAAAGTATAACTCACATGGCTTATATGGCTAGTTTAGAGGCTATAAACTCTGCAGGTATAAAACCTGAGGATATAGATATAATCATACTTGCCACGCTCACACCAGAACTGAGATTTCCTTCTACCGCGTGCCTTTTGCAAGCAAAATTAGAAGCCTCAAATGCCTATGCCTTTGATATATCAGCGGCTTGCAGTGGTTTCATATACGGACTTGACTTAGCGGACGCTTACATAAGGTCTGGCAGAGCAAAAAATATACTCTTAGTTGGGGCAGAAAGGCTTTCGGAGATAGTAAATTGGGAAGATAGAAGCACGTGCGTGCTCTTTGGAGACGGTGCAGGTGCGGTGGTTCTCTCTCAAGGAGATGGACAAATACTATCCTCAAAGATGAGATCGGACGGCAACTTCTGGGAGATACTGTATGCTCCTAAGTGTGGATACATAAACATGAGAGGGAAAGAACTTTTCAAGCTTGCGGTTAGAAGTATGGAAGAGGTCTGCAGACAGGTTATACAAGAAGCAGGTGTTAGCATTGAGGACATTAGCATGTTAATACCCCACCAGGCAAACATAAGGATAATGGAGGCACTTGCAGAAAAGTTGGGTATACAGAAAGATAGAGTTTATTCCAATATACATAAGTACGGAAACACAAGCGCTGCATCCATACCTATAGCCATGTACGAAGCTTACGCGGAAGGGAAAATAAAAAGAGGAGACCTAATCCTTCTTACCGCTATGGGAGGAGGACTTACATGGGGAGCGATACTTCTGAAGTTTTAGGTATATCTTCAAAAGAAGCTCAGGAGAGACTAAAAAAGTACGGTTATAACAAAGTTGAAAAAGGAAAAAGGTTAAGCGATTGGGAAATTCTTATAAATCAGTTTAAAAACCCTTACACTCTTTTGCTTTTGTCAGTAGCTTTATTATCCATTTCCTTAGGAGAGAAAGCGGATGCTCTTGTCATCGCAAGTATAGTTCTGTTGGGTAGTCTTTTGGACTTCTGGCAGGAAAGGGGGGCTTACAGAACAGTAGAAAAACTACTCTCTATGGTAAGGGTCTCCGCAACAGTGATAAGGGACGGTGAAGAAAAGGAGATTCCTATAGAGTATATAGTTCCTGAAGACATAGTAGTGCTAAGGGCTGGAGACATAGTCCCTGCGGAAGGTACAGTGATCAAAGAGAAAGACCTATTTATAAACGAAGCTCTAATGACAGGCGAGGCTTACCCAGTAGAAAAGAAAGTGGGTGATTACCTCTACATGGGCACACATGTGGTCAGCGGTTTTGGTATTATGAAAGTTATAAAGACTGGTAAGGATACTGAATACGGAAAGATATTACAGAGACTAAAGTTAGGCAAAGGTGAAACAGACTTTGAACACGGTCTTAGGAGGTTTGGCTACACCCTATTTGAGGTGGCAACTCTTCTCACACTTTTGGTATTTGCGGTAAATGCACATTACAACAGGGGGATCATAAACTCTCTGCTCTTTGCACTGTCCTTAGGAATAGGTATAACACCGGTACTTCTTCCAGCGGTAGTAAGCGTTGGACTTTCTTACGGTGCAAGGCATATGGCCCGCAAAGGTGCTATAGTAAAAAGATTAGCATCCATTGAAAACTTCGGAAGCATGACGGTTCTGTGCTGTGATAAAACGGGAACGCTCACAGAAGGGAAGATGAAGGTATACGCTTTTAAGAACATACTTGACGAAGATGACGAGAAAGTAGCTCTATTTTCTTATGTAAACTCTTATCTTCAGACGGGTTATAAAAACCCTGTAGACGAAGCCATAAAGGAGTGGATGAGATCAGAAGACATATCTGAATTTAAAAAACTTGACGAGCTACCCTATGACTTTAACAGGAAGAGACTTTCAGTACTCGTAAGGAGAGGAGAAGAAAACCTTTTGATAACTAAGGGTGCATATTCTCATGTGCTGGAAGTGTGCAGTTATGCACAAATAGGAGAAAAAATACACAACTTGCATGAGATTTTAGAAAATATAGAGAAAGTTTATACAGACTATAGCCAGCGCGGTTTTAGATTGATAGCTATAGCCTACAAAGTTGTGGAAAAGGAATCCGTCAGCTATGAGGATGAAAGGGACGAGATATTTCTTGGCTTTGCAGTCATGCACGACCCTATTAAGGAAGATGCTAAAAACGTTTTAAAGAAGCTTTTAGATTTAGGTGTGGAGTTGAGGATCATCACAGGAGATAACAAACTCGTTGCGGAATATGTGGCGCAACAGATAGGTTTACAAGGTGGCGTCATAAGCGGTGAGGATTTCAAAAAACTTTCCGAAGAAGCTCTCATAAGCAGAGTAAGGGACACTTTTGTTTTTGCGGAACTATCACCTCTGCAAAAGGATGCGGTAGTCAGAGCACTCAGAAAGGCAGGCTATGTGGTAGGTTATATGGGAGATGGAATAAACGATGTTGCTGCCATGAGAAGTGCGGATGTAGCCATATCCGTAGAGAACGCCGTGGATGTAGCAAAGGAAAGCGCAGACATAGTTCTTCTAAAAGCAGATTTAGAAACAGTCATAGATGCGGTATTAGAGGGTAGAAAAACCTTTCTGAACACTATGAAGTATCTCTTTATGCAAACAAGTTCCAACTTTGGAAATGTGTTTTCCATGGCTGGTGCTTCTTTCTTAGTGCCCTTCTTACCTATGCTACCCAAACAGGTATTGACTGCAAACCTTCTAACGGATGGTGCGGTTATGTCCATACCAACAGATAGAGTAGATGAAGACGAAATAAAAAGTCCAAGAAGGTGGGACATGGTCTTTATAAAGAGGTTTATGTTCTTTTTTGGTATTCTGAGTTCCATCTTTGATTACATAACCTTCATTTTCTTGCTGTACATATTCAAAGTCCGCCCAGAAATGTTTCGTTCTGTATGGTTCTTAGAAGGGCTTCTTACTCAAGTCCTCGTATTACTTGTCTTACGTACCAAAAAAGCTTTCACAAAAAGTAAACCATCACTTTCGCTCGTACTTACTGTAGTGCTTGTTGTGGGGATTGGCTTTTTTCTACCCTTTACCCCTTTAGGTAATATACTGGAACTAAAACCTTTAGATAATAGACTCTACGCCTTTGTTTTTATAATCACCTTTACTTACCTTTTATCGGTAGAAGTTCTCAAAAAGTTCTTCTACAGAAGGTATAACTTTTAGACCTCCATATCTCTCTCTTTTACTTTTTTGATCCTTCAGAGGGCTTTACTGTCTTTTGGAGTTATCAAGCTGTAAGCTTTGCCATAGCAGTTGCTGAAAGTTAAAATCCATTTATAAGCCTTCTGTGACTTTTGCGTATATTATAATTATTAGTAGTACCCTTCAGGAGAGGTGGCCGAGTGGTCTAAGGCGCAGCACTGGAAATGCTGTGTACGGGTAATCCCCGTACCGCGGGTTCGAATCCCGCCCTCTCCGTTTAATCCGTTTCTATTTCTATGATATCCGGAGGTTCTTTTTCTATAACGAGCTGACAGGTTAGTCTTCTGTTTTCTTCATACTCACCTATTCTCCAGAGGGTTTCCTCCTCCGCTTCTGAAGGCTCTGCCAAGTACTCCAAGCCCTTTTTTACTGTGCATACGCAAACCCCACATTGACCGTCTGTGCAACCAAACTCTACTCCAGCTTTTTCTATCTCGTGATGGAGCTCACCAAACCGGACACCTACAGGAATATCAAAGACTTTGTTGTTTATCTTAACCTTAGCCATGTTTTTTATTCTATTATGTAAAAAGTTTTTTCACACTGATATGGCTCATCTTAGTCTAATTTTCCTAAGTAAGCAAGAAGTGCGGTTATTGTGGCAGGAGTAATACCGTCTATGCGCGACGCCTGACCGACTGTGATGGGTCTAAAGCGTTTTAACTTTTCTCTCGCTTCATTTGTTAAACTGGGTATCTTATCGTAGTCTATGTCCTCAGGAATTTTTACATCTTCAAGTTTTTTAAGCTTTTCGTTAAGCTTCCTTTCTCTTTCTATGTAAGGTTCGTACTTTAGCTCTATCTCCACCTCCTCTTTCACATAAGGATGCTCAGGAATTTCAAAACCGAGCTCTTTAATGTCTTCTATACTGCGCTCTGAAGTGAGTAGTTGGGAGGGAGTATAACTTCTAACATCAGAACCTATAGCCACAGCTACTTTGACGCTTTTGTAAAATTCTATCCAGCTTTCTATTTCCTTCTTTAGCTCTTTGACTAATTTGTACTGCTCTTCACTCAAAAGCCCAAGGTTGTATCCTATGTGTGCAAGTCTCAAGATGGCATTGTCCTGTCTAAGATACAGCCTATACTCAGACCTTGAGGTAAATAGCCTGTAAGGTTCTAACACACCTTTTGTGGTAAGATCATCAATCATTATCCCTATGTAGCTCTCATCTCTGCGCAGGTAGATGGGTTCTTTTCCAAAGGCTCTTAGTGCAGCGTTTATACCTGCAAGGATACCCTGTCCTGCTGCCTCTTCATAGCCAGTAGTACCGTTGAAATTACCCGCATGAAATAGTCCTCTTATCTTCTTAGTTTCCAACGTTGGATAAAGCTCTGTTGGGGATACCACATCGTACTCTATGGCGTAGGCAGGACGGATGAGCTCCACCTTTTCAAGTCCCGGTATGCTTCTGTAGAGTTCCCATTGGACTTCTTCCGGTAGGGATGTGGAAAGACCGTTGGGGTATATCTCTATAGTGTCCCAGCCTTCGGGTTCTAAGAATATCTGATGTCTGTCTTTGTCTGGAAACTTTACCACTTTGTCCTCTATAGATGGACAGTAACGTGGTCCTATCCCTTTTATTAAACCACCGTAAAGAGCGGTTCTGTGTAGGTTCTTGCGTATTATCTCGTGAGTTTTGGGAGTAGTGTAAGTTATCCAGCAGTTTGCTTGGGGTTTTCCTTTGGGAAACCAATAAGTGCCCACGGGGTCTGTCCAGAAGGAAAACTTGGGAGGTGGGTCATCTCCTGGTGCCACCTCAAGAGCGGAAAAGTCTATGGTTCTTTTGTCAAGCCTTGCGGGAGTGCCCGTCTTGAATCTAAGAAGTGTAAAACCATTTCTTTTGTAGAACTCGGAAAGTCCCTCAGAGGGAGGTTCCCAAGCCCTTCCTCCACGAAAAACCTTATCACCTATGTATATGGTTCCGTTCAGAAAAGTGCCTGTAGTGACCACCACAGCCTTAGCTTTATATTCCAATCCTAACCTTGTTTTCACACCAACAACCTTGTTGTCCTTTACGAGTATATCTACTACTTCATCTTGCTTTATGTAAAGGTTCTCTTGGTTTTCACAAACTTTCTTCATATACTCTCTGTAGAGCTTTTTATCCGCCTGTGCCCTTGGAGACCAAACCGCTTTACCCTTTCTGGTGTTTAGCATTTTAAACTGTATTCCTGTAGCGTCTATGGCTTTTGCCATCTGGCCACCCAGGGCATCTATCTCTCTCACCACTATACCTTTAGCTATGCCTCCTATGGCAGGGTTACAAGACATCTGGCCTATACTGTCTGCGTTTAAAACAAACATAACCGTCTTTGCACCCATGCGTGCAGAAGCTAGAGCTGCCTCTATACCCGCATGCCCACCACCTATAACTACCACATCAAACTCATCTACTATCATAGGTTATAATTTAAGACATGTCTGCCATAAAGAAAGTTAAAGCAAGGGAAGTTCTTGACTCAAGGGGAAACCCTACTGTGGAAGTGGAAGTAATTTTAGAATCAGGAGCTATAGGTAGAGCCATAGTACCCAGCGGTGCATCTACGGGAGAAAAGGAGGCTTTGGAGTTAAGGGATCACGATCCAAGCAGGTACATGGGTAAGGGAGTTCTAAAGGCTGTGGACAACGTAAATAGCATAATAGCAAAAGAGATAGAAGGCTTGGAATCTACCTGTCAGGAGGATATAGACAACATTCTCATATCTTTGGATGGCACACCCAACAAAAGCAGGTTAGGTGCCAATGCCATACTGGGAGTTAGTATGGCTGTTGCAAGAGCAAGTGCGCAAGAGTTGGGAATAAGCCTCTACAGGTACATAGGTGGTATAACTGCCAACAAGCTTCCTGTACCTTTCATGAACGTGATAAATGGGGGTGTTCATGCGGACAATCCCCTTGATCTGCAAGAGTTTATGATAGTGCCCGTGGGGGGAGGTAGTTTCTCAGAAGCTCTGCGCATGGGAGTAGAGACCTTTCACACTCTAAAGAATCTTCTGAAAGAAAGGGGATACTCCACAAATGTTGGAGATGAAGGGGGTTTTGCACCACAGCTGGAAAACACAGAAAAGGCTCTTGATATGCTCATGCTCGCCATAGAAAAGGCGGGCTACACTCCAGGTCAAGACATACTTATAGCTCTTGATTGTGCTTCCTCCGAGTTTTATTACGAGGATGAGCTCTATCACCTTGAGGGAAAAAGGTTTAGCAGAGAGGACCTTTGCGATTTTTACTCACGCTTAATAGAAAGGTATCCCATCATCTCCATAGAGGACCCAATGGCTGAAGATGACTGGGAGGGTTGGAAGTTAATAACCCAAGCTCTTGGAAAGAAAGTGCAACTTGTAGGAGATGACCTTTTTGTCACTAACGCGGAGCTTCTCAAAAAAGGCATACAGGAAGGTATAGCTAATGCCATTCTCATAAAGCTCAATCAGGTGGGCACTGTGTCAGAAACTCTCAAAACTATAAGCTTAGCTAAAGAAAGAGGCTATTCCACCATAGTGTCTCATCGCTCCGGAGAAACGGAGGATACCTTCATATCCCACCTTGCGGTAGGTGTAGGTAGTGGTCAGATAAAAACGGGCTCTGCTTCCAGAACGGATAGGATAGCCAAGTACAACGAGCTTTTGAGGATTGAGGAGGAACTTGGTAATGCGTCAAGGTTTGGAGGGAAAGAGGAGTTTTGGAGGTTTCTCTCCTGAGCTCTTACCTCTCGTTTTTATGACGTTATTGGTTATCTTGACAGTGTATAACCTGTTTTTTAGCAGTTTTAATGTCTTTGATGTGTGGAAGATGCAAAAGTCCTTGCACAGCATAGACAAGAAGTTAGAAGAAGTTAAAAGGGAAAACGCAAAGCTTGAGAATATGCTTGAGCTTGTAAATAAATACCCAGAAATTTACACAGAGAGATTCATAAGGAAGTACATGCAACTTCAGAAAAAAGACGAGAAGATAATACTTTTTAGTAATGACTCCCAATGACATTTACTTTATGAAAAGAGCCTTAGAGCTTGCAAAAAGCAGAAAGGGACTTACCCATCCCAACCCCACTGTGGGCTGTGTCATAGTAAAAGATGGAAAGATTATCGCAGAAGGCTACCACGAGCGAGCAGGAATGCCACACGCCGAAGTGGTAGCTCTTGAAAAGGCTGGAAAGCAAGCGGAGAACTCCACCGTTTATGTTACCTTAGAACCATGTGCTCATTACGGAAGGACCCCACCTTGCACTGATGCTCTCATAAGAGCAAAGGTCAAGAGAGTGGTAGTAGCGGTGCTTGATCCAAATCCTTTGGTGTCAGGGAAAGGAGTAGCAAAATTAAGAGAGGCAGGTATAGAGGTATCTGTGGGAGTTTTGGAAGAGGAAGCAAGGGAGTTAAACGAAGACTTTTTTACTTATATAACCCAGAGGAGACCTTACATAACTCTCAAGATGGCTCAGAGCATAGATGGGCGCATGGCACTAAAAAGCGGACAGAGTAAGTGGATAACCAACCAAGAGAGTAGAGACTTTGCTCACAAACTAAGGGCAGAGGCTACAGCGGTGCTCATAGGTATTAACACCCTTCTGAGAGACGATCCTCAGCTCACTGTAAGAGCCTTTCCTTGGGAAAGGCAACCCATCAGGATAGTGCTTGACCCACGCTTGAGAATACCCTTGGACTGTAAACTGGTAAAGGACAAGTCTGCAAGCACCATAGTGATAACCGCGGTGGAGGACAAAGAGAAGATAGAAAATCTACAAAAAGAAGGCGTGGAGGTGATACTTGCGGAAGCTATAGATGGAAAACTAAACTTAAGAGATGTACTAAGACAGCTCTACTTTAAAGAGATCATGCACCTTCTGGTAGAAGGCGGTAGCATAACCATCACAAACTTTATAAAGGAAGACCTATATGATAGGCTCTTTGTCTTTATAGCACCCATTTTGATAGGCGAGGGTCTAAACATTGGATATATAGGTGTTGATGACCTATCCCAAGCAAAGAGACACAGGCTTGTAAATCTCTATAAGTTTGGAGACGATATAGCTCTGGAGTACAAAAAAGTATGAGACTAATCTTTATGGGCACATCTTCCTTTGCAGTGCCAAGTCTTAGGGCTCTTCATGATCACTTTCAAGTGGTGGGAGTGATCACACAGCCAGACAAACCAGCAAAGAGAGGACTTAAGCTCACACCACCACCAGTAAAAGTAAGTGCTCTGGAGTTAAACCTTAGAGTGTATCAGCCAGAGAGTAAAAGCCAAATCAAGGATATACTTTTGGAACTAAAGCCTGACTGTGTGGTCGTGGTTGCTTACGGAAAGATCCTAACAAAGGAAATTCTCCAAATACCACCTTATGGATGTATAAACCTTCACGCATCTTTGCTTCCCAAATACAGAGGCGCATCACCCATACAGAGATGTCTTATGGCAGGTGATAAGCTAACGGGAAACACAGTAATACTTATGGACGAAGGGATGGACACTGGGGACATTCTAAGCGCAGAGAGCATACCTATTCAAGAGGATGACAACTTGGTGAGTCTAAGCGAAAAGCTCTCCACAAGAGGAGCAAAACTGCTTGTTGATACTCTAAAAAGATGGTTTGCAAGTAAGATAAAACCCATACCACAGGCTCATCAAGAGGCAACTTACGCACCTCCCATTCTGAAAGAAGAGTACCGTATATGTTGGAAAGCGCCTGCAACCAGCGTAAGAGATAGAATAAGGGGACTCTACCCTGACTGCTATGCCTTCTTAGAAGGGGGGGAAAGGATAAAGGTCCTGAAGGTAAAGGTGTGTGAGGAAGGGGGAGAGCCTGGTGAAGTCATACACGAAAAAAAGTTTCAGGTTGCCTGCGGTGAGGGTTCTGTGGAGATTCTTGAGCTCATAAGTCCAAAAGGTAAAAGAGTCAGCGGTGAGGACTTCATAAGAGGCTACAGACCAAAAAGGCTCTTTTAACATATACTTATGGCTATATGCTACATTTCCTTTGGTAGCAACTTTGGAGATAGGTTAGAAAACATACTCAAAGCTCTAACTTTCCTCACAAAGTTAGGGAAGATAGAAGCGGTATCTACTATATACGAAAGCCCACCTTGGGGAGTAACAGATCAGCCTAATTTTTTAAACGGTGTTCTCAGGCTCAACACCAACCTTAAACCCATCGCTCTTTTAAGGGAGCTAAAGCGCATAGAAAAGTCTGTAGGTAGAGTAGAACGATACAGATGGGGTCCTAGGGAGATAGACTTAGACATATTACTGTACGAACAGTATGTGATTATGCTCAGCTTTTTGAGAATACCCCATAGGCACTTACTTGAAAGAGACTTTTTCCTCTTTCCTCTCCTTGAGCTTGATGATAACCTCCTTTACCCTATTACCAGAGAGCCTCTCAAGCTTCTTGCCAAAAAGGTAAAGAACCAGCTTAAACCTTATGCCTGTATCACTTCTTACCTTTTATATACTGCTCCCAATTCTCGGGTGTGAATGGGGATATCTGTCTCAGAAGCTTTATGACCTTTGGAAACTCCTCTATAACATAGTCCACGTCTTCTTCCGTGTTGTCCCTTCCAAAGCTAAATACAAGCGAGCCGTTTGCTACTTCTTTTGGTACTCCTATCGCAAAGAGCACATGGGATTGCTTGAGTGCCAAAGAAACACACGCAGAACCAGAAGCGGTCTCTATTCCCATAAGATCAAGTCTCAAAAGCATAGCTTCTCCTTCTATGAGGTGAACTATCAGTGAAAGGTGATGGGGGAGTCTCTGAGTGGGATGTCCTGTAAATTCTATGTAATCAAGCTTTTCTTCAAGAGCCTTTCTGAGCTTATCTCTGTAGTAAGAAAGCCTTTTCATCCTGTCTTCGAGCTCCTTCATGGTAAGCTCCGCTGCAGCACCAAAGCCCACTATTCCGGGAACATTCTCCGTTCCAGCCCTTACTCCTCTTTCTTGCGTACCACCTTCTATAAGAGGCCTTATTTTTACTCCCTTCTTGGTCCATAGAGCGCCCACACCCTTGGGTCCGTACATGAGATGAGCGGTAAAGGACGCTGCATCCACACCCCAATCTTTCACATCAACAGGGTAGTGTCCCAAGGTAGGACATGCGTCTGTGTGGAAGATCACTTTGGGATTTTTCTCCTTTGCTGCTTGCACCAAACTCTTTATGTCCTGTATAGTGCCTATTTCTCTGTTAGAATGTCCTATGCTTACCAACACAGTGTCAGGTCTTACCGCTTCCCTTACTTGCTCTGGATGTATAAGGCCGTATCTGTCAGGTTTTAGATATGTGACTTCCCAACCTTTTCTCTCTAAAGTTTTTAGTGGGTGTAGTATGGAGTGATGCTCTATTTCTGTAGAAACTATGTGTTTGCCTTTCTTCTCGTAAGCTTCCGCTATACCCTTTATGGCTAAGTTGTTGGCTTCTATACCACCAGAAGTGAAAATAATCTCCTCTGGTGAGTTGGCATTTATGAGTGCTGCTATTTTTTCCCTTGCGGAATTGATGGCTTTTTTGGTTACCTGACCAAAGCTGTGCAAGGAAGTGGGATTTCCAAAGTACTCCCTAAAGTATGGAAGCATAGCTTCAAGTACCTCTTGTGCAACAGGTGTTGTTGCTATATGATCTAAGTAAACTACCCTTTGACCTACCTTTTTTATAAACATGCTTACCTCCTCAAAATTTTTTCTGATAAAAGCTTAGCGATCCCCAAGAAGGCTTTAGAAACTTCAGACTCAGGATGTGCGATAACTACAGGAACACCCTTATCTGATGTTTCTGCCACCTCTGGGTCCATGGGTATAGAACCCAATATTTGCAATTCGTAGGCTCTTGCAAACTCCAAAACTCTACCTTTACCAAATACATAGTACTTCTTTCCACTATCAGGACAGATAAAGTATGCCATGTTTTCCACCACGCCCAGTATGGGTACATTCACCTCTTTGAACATAGAGGTCGCTTTTCTTACGTCAGCTAAGGCTACATCCTGGGGTGTGGTAACTATCACCGCACCTGTCATATGCACATTCTGAGCCAATGTGAGCTGTACATCTCCTGTACCAGGTGGTAGGTCCAAGACAAGAAAGTCCAGCTCTCCCCAATTTACATCAAAGAGAAACTGGGTGAGAGCCTTCATCAGCATGGGACCTCTCCATATGACGGGAGTGTCCTCTGATGGGAGTAAAAAGCCTATGGAGAGCACCTTAAGACCGTACTTTTCCACGGGTATGAGCTTGTTTTTCTCATCTACATGTACCCTCTCTCCTTTTACGCCCAAAAGGGTTGGAATGCTGGGACCGTATATATCCGCATCCAAAAGCCCTACCCTGTAGCCCTGTTTTAAAAGCGCTACCGCTAAATTAACAGATACAGTGGATTTGCCAACGCCACCTTTTCCACTACCTACCGCTATGAGGTGTTTTACACCTTCTACGTGTCTTCTTGTAAAAGCGGGGGGTACTTCGGGCACACCCTCTGCAAACCTTATGTTTATAGTTTTTACCTCTGGTATATTCTCTAAAGCCTGGTATGTCTTTTGCTTTATCTCTTCCTCTAGACCCTTTTGGGGAAGTCTATAAACTATCTCAAGGTTGGAACCTATGAGTTTAATATCCTTTATGAGCTCAGAAAGTCTCATATTGTTAACGGTCACATCCCTTAGCGCATCTACTATGTCTTTTACTGCCATTAGATTCCTCCTTTGTTTTGAAATATAATTTATCTTTGTGCGCATGGATATGAGCATAATCAAATTAGTGGTGAGCGGATCATGAATTATATGTCCCAGATACTGAGTTATATAAGCGGAAATCCAGATATAACAGAGATATACTTGGTTCCAAACGCACCCATCGTTGACAAAAAGAATGGGAAATTCGTAAAGATAACAGATACCTTGCTTACTGCGGAAGATGTGAGAGATACCCTTTTTGCTTTGAGAAGTTATGCGTCACACCTTTTGGGTCCTATTGGAAATGAGGGTACCTTCTCCTTTGGCATACAGAACATAGGAAGGATAAGGGTCAGCTATATAACCCAGAGAGGCAGTTATGTAGTAAACATAGTAAAAACTCCCTACTTTGTGCCCGCTTTAGAAGACCTCTGTGACGATCCAAAAATACCTAAGCTCATAGACGAACTTATTAGGATAAACTCTTCTGGTATAGTGCTTCTTTCGGGCACAAATCCTTTAAGGGTGAGCGCCTTTGCCTATTCGGTCATTCAGCATGTATCTAAAAATTATCAGAAGATAATACTAATTCTTGAAAGACCGCTTTCTTTTCTTGTGAAGCACAGTAAATCAATAGTTATACAGAGGGAGGTAGGCATAGATACACCCACCTTTGAAGACGGACTCAGAGATATATCCTATATAAATCCAGACTTTCTGTACGTGGGCTATAAGGAGGTCCTTCCTGCGGAGGACATTTTACATATAGTAAGAGCGGTAGAGCTAAGCACGTTGGTGATGTTTTACTCTCCTTACATGAATGAGGAGGCACTGCTGAAGAGTTTTGAAAAACACAAAAAGCTTGTCAGAGCAATAATAGGAATAGAGCCTTCTCAAGAAGGAAGGCTCCAAGTATACATTACAGACAGATTACCTTAGGCTTTGGAAAACCGTTAAAGTTAGAAGCGTATACTGTTGTGTAAGCGCCTGCGGACAGTATGTAAAGGTAATCTCCTACCTCGGGCTCTGGTAGGGCTACCATCTTGGCTATAACATCCATACTATCGCAGGACACACCTCCTATGGTCCACTCCTTTAGCTCTCCTTCTCTTTCTATGTAAAAGGGGTATCTTATACCTCCCAGAGCTTCTGCCAAACCGTTGAAAACTCCAGTATCTATGTATAGCCAATTTTCGCCGTTTCTCTTGGCTTTTCCTATCACCTTAGCAACCATTATACCCTGATCACCTACAAGTCCTCTGCCAGGCTCTATTTGAAGCTCATAAGGGGGATTGGGGAAAAACTTTTGCAGAAGACCCTTTATGTAATAGGCTATGTCTTCTATCCTGAGAGCTTCATAAGTGTACTTGACGGGTATGCCACCACCCATGTTGAGCATTTGGAGTTTAAAGCCCTTACTTCTTGCCTTTTCCCAAAGCTCTGCGGACTTTCTTATAGCAATAAACCAGTTTCTGTAGTTGTTGCACTGAGAACCCACATGAAAAGTTATACCGTAAGGAATGAGACCCTTTTCTCTTGCATACTCAAGAATTTCTAAAGCGGTATCCACATCAACACCAAACTTTTTGGATAATGGCCAATCGCTACCTTCGTTGGGAACTACAAGCCTTACATAAACCCTTGCTCTTCTTGCTATCTTTGCTATCTTGTCCACCTCTGTGAAAGAATCCACAGAAAAACGATTTACTCCCACAGAGTAAGCATAATCTATAAATTCCTCAGGCTTTACTGGATTGCTGGATATGACTCTTTCGGGCTCTACCTTTAGGCTCAGCACTTTGCTTAGCTCTTCGGAAGAAGCCACCTCAAACCCTGAACCTTTTTCTGCCAGAGCCTTTATGACATTGATGTCATCGTTAGCTTTTACTGCGTAGTATATCTTGAAGTCAGGCATGTGTTTTCGCATCTCTTCATACCTTTCCTTTATGCCCGCTGTATCCATTAAAAGTGTGGGGGTTTCACGAGGCTTTAGGTAGGGTATCATATGGCTTCTCTTGGAGATAAAGTCCTCAAAGTACCTTTTGGCAAACTCAAACTGAAGCTCTCTATGGTCCAATACCTCTTTGATCATAATGGAAAATAATATAGCTCTTTAAATTTAAAAATCAGTTTATAATATCTTCCTTGCGGAGCACTGCCATGATTAAGAAGGTGTTTGAGAGACCACTCACTTGGCTTGAGAGAATACTTTTTATTGACTTTATAAAAGGGCTATCTGTAACTATTAGGCAAGCCTTTAGCAGAACCATAACCACCCACTACCCATACGAAAAACTAACGCCTCCCAAAAGGTTTAGAGGTTTTCTGGGGCACAAAGTTGTAGATGGAACGGAACCTCAGCCTGCCTTTGATGAGTGGGTGGAAAGGTTCAAAATAGAGGTAAGACCCGGTAGGAGCAGGTGTGTGGTATGTTTGCTCTGTAAGAGAGCATGTCCTGTGCCTCAGCTTTTTGAGATAGAAGGAGAAAAACTTCCCAACGGAAAGCGCGTAGTGAGTGTGTTTAACATGAACCTTATGCTATGTACCTTCTGTGGTTTCTGTGTGGATGCCTGTCCTGTAGACTGTCTTTTTAATAGCGATATTCACGAGACAGCCTCTTACACGAGAAAGGATGCCATACTGGATCTTGAAACTTTAGAGCAGATAGGCAGAGATTGGCAGGCAAGAAGAGAAAAAGAGCCAGACAGGATATGGATAGATGACCAGCAAAGACAAAAACTTTGGTATGAAAACGATCTTAAACTACCGGAGGTAAAGGGGTGATACAGTGGTTAGCCTTTTTGCTTTTTTCTCTTTTGGCGGTTATTTCTGCCTTAGGTGTAGTCATACTTCCTAACCCTGTGTATGTAATACTATCGCTTCTTTCCTCACTTATAGCCATAGCGGGTATTTTCTTTGTGGCAGGCGCGGAACTCGTAGGTGCCATACAGCTACTCATATACGCTGTTGCAGTGACAGTCTTTTATGTGTTTGTCCTGACTGCAGTACCGTGGGAGAAGGCACTTAAAAAAGATTCCCACTACAGGGTTGAGGGTGCTTTATCCTTTCCCTTGCTTCTACTTATGTATTTTGAAATACTGGTAGTTTTCTCCTTGGGTGTAAGCGCTTCACCTAAGGGACAGATACGGGAGCTGTCAAAGAAGTTTGGCAATACAGAGGTTATTGGTAGTATACTATTTAGCAAATACTTTCTTGTGTTTGAGCTTGTCTCTTTGGTACTTTTGATAGGCATGATAGGTGCGGTCATAATAGGCAGGAAGGAGGCTCAAACTTATGACAGTGATACCCCTTAAGGCTTACATAATACTAAGCGTGATCATTTTTGGTTTGGGACTCTTTGGTATGATAGTGAGGCGAAACTTAGTTACGGTGCTTATGAGTATGGAGCTTGCATTAAATGCGGTTAATATAGCCCTTATTGGTGCAGATGCTCATTTGGGTCTTGCAGATGGTCAGATCTTTGCGCTTTTTATCATAGCATTGGCAGCGGTAGAAGCAGCAGTAGGTCTTGGAATAATAGTAGCCATATTTAGATTGAGACGTGTAGAGTCCACAGACGAAATAATGGATATGAGAGGCTAATATGGAAGCGCTTCTTTTATTGACGCCCCTTTTTGCCTTTTTAGTAGTAGG
>JAGDVY010000028.1 GCA_023255875.1 Hydrogenobacter sp.
AAGGCTTTACAGTATAGGATCAAAGACAGACAAAGGAAACAGGCTTATAAGGTTTGAGAATAAAGACAAATTGCGTATTACAGTTGGAAAAAGAGAGTTTATTTATGCAAAAGTCATAAGAAGTGTCAAAAGAGAAAAAGACAAGTGGATAGATTTTATTTGGAGACTAACACAAGCAGAACTAACAAACAATTGGTTTCCATACATAGTAGAGCTAAAGCTAAAGGACGGTAAAGTTTATGCCTTTATAAGCTTTGAAGAGGAATTACCTGAAATAGCTTTAACCAAAGATTATGGAGTTATAGGCATAGACCTAAACGCAAGTCTTTTGGAGGCTGTTTGAAAAATAGCAAATTATGTGGTTAATTTCTCACTCAAGTTATGCTATAATAATCCAAGGAAAAATAATTTTGTAGGGGTGTAAAGATGAAAAAGTATCTCCTCTATTCAGTAGCCTTAATGTCCTTTTCTTATCCAGTTTTAACGCATGCTATAGGCATAGAGGCTTCAATAGGAATTTGGAATCAAGATCCAAGCGGATACATAGGATATAAAGTCCAAAACGAAGCTGATAGGATTGACGTAAATCAAAACTTAGGTTACGGTAAAAAAACGAGACCTATTGGAAGAGTAAAAATAGACCTTCCCTTCTTTCTACCTAACATATACGTTATGGCAACACCTATGAAGTTTGAAGGAACTGGTAGAAAAGGTACAGATTTTAAATTTGGTGATAAAACATACCGTGCAAACCAAACATTTTACTCAGAGGTGAAAGCAGACCACTATGATATTGCACTTTATTACAGAGTTCCTTTCTTGAAAGGATTAACTAAAGGAGTTTTAAATGTAGAGTTTGGACCTAACATAAGGGTTTTGGACTTAAGTTTAAAAGTTCAGCAAGAAAACATCACAGAATCAAAAAAGCTTACAGTTCCTGTACCTATGCTTTACGTTGGGATACAACTTCAACCTACAAAGTTTCTTAAAGCAGAGGGAGAGCTTAGGGGTATTTCTTACAGTTCAAACCATTACTATGATTTTATAGGAAGGTTAAAAATCTATCCACACAAAGCTCTATTCTTAGCGGGTGGTTATAGATATCAAGAGCTAAAGGTAAAGGAATCTAGCGTGGATACAAAACTGAAGCTTAAAGGTCCTTTTGTAGAAGCTGGTTTTGAATTTTAATGTAAAAATTGGAATTTTCAAACAGCCTTAGGAAAACTTGACAACAAAGCATAATGGTAGTATGCAATACACGAGCGTAAAGGGTAAAAGGCTAAGGCTTATAATAAGCGAGGAAGAGATTAAAAAAAGGGTGGAAGAACTTGCCAAAGCCATAGAGCGCGATTTTGGAGGACCTTTTATTGCTATAGGACTCCTTAAAGGGTCTTTCGTGTTTTTAGCGGACTTGGTAAGATACATAAACACCCTTGTAAAGATAGACTTTATGTGGGTGTCTAGCTATGGCTCTGGCACTTTTAGCGAAGGCCATGTGAAGATCGTAAAGGACTTGAGTATGGATATAGAAGGACAGAAAGTGCTTTTGGTGGACGATATCTTGGACACGGGCTATACGCTCAAGGAGATAAAAAGCATCCTG
Organism: Hydrogenobacter sp.; assembly: GCA_023255875.1. GTDB lineage: Bacteria > Aquificota > Aquificia > Aquificales > Aquificaceae > Hydrogenobacter. The sequence goes on from JAGDVY010000028.1 coordinate 1,604, forward strand.
AGTATGCGAGAACCCAAGATGTTAAAAACGTGTGTCCTTCTTGATAAGTACGAAAGGAGAAAGGTAGATGTTGAAGTGGAGTATGTGGGATTTAAAGTGCCAGATGCATTTCTTGTGGGTTATGGACTTGATTGGGACGAAGAAGGTAGAAACCTAAGGGGCATTTACGCTGTAGAGGGAGTCTAACCTTTTTGTTGCAACACTGTTGCAACATGCAACACATTTTTTAGATCCCAAGAGGTTAGCACATGCGCAGTAGGGGAGGAGGACACCATCATCTCCAAAAACCCTGCGGTAGTAAAAGCCATAGAATTGGCAAAAACTATAGCGGAGTATGACACCAATGTGTTAATAGAGGGAGAGACAGGCACAGGTAAAAGCTTACTTGCTAAGTACATATCACCGCGCAGGGATAAACCCTTTGTAAAGATAAACTGCAGTGCCATACCAGAGGGTCTGTTGGAGGCAGAACTATTTGGCTATGCAAAAGGAGCTTTCACAGGAGCAGTAAAGGACGAACTCGGCAGGGTAGAAATAGCAGATGGTGGTACTATACTCCTTGATGAGATAGGTGATATGCCCCTTCCTCTTCAGGCAAAGATACTACACCTTGTGCAGGACAAAGAGTTTGAAAGACTTGGAGACACCAAAACCAGAAAAGCTAATGTGCGCATAATAGCTACCACCAACAAAAACCTTAAGGAGCTTGTCAAAAAGGGACAGTTCCGTGAAGACCTATATATAGACTAAATGTAGTAAAAATATGGCTTCCACCTCAGCGGTAAAGATCTTGCTGTCCTACGACTTTCCGGGAAATATAAGAGAGCTTGAAAACATCATAGAGCGAGCGGTCATCACCTGCAGAGGAAGCATCATAAAACCCGAAGACTTCCAAATAGAGACTCAAGAAAGTTCGCATGTAGAAGAAGACAAAGAGAGGATAAGGCGTGTGCTTGAGCAGACAGGCTGGAACAAAAGCCTTGCAGCAAAAGTTTTAGGTATGCACAGGACCACTCTCTGGAGAAAGATGAAAGAGTTAGGCATAGGTAAGTGAGCCTTTCTCAGGTTAAAATTAGATGTCGGAGGTAACCCTATGATCCCCTACGAAGAAGCACTTTCTATAGTCCTTGAACACACAAAGGTAATAGATACAGAGAGGGTGTTTATAAACCAAGCTTTGGGAAGGGTACTTGCAGAAGATATCCTTTCTGATACAGACAAGCCACCTTTTGATAACTCCGCTATGGATGGGTATGCGGTCAGGCACGAAGACATAAAGTCAGCTTCCGAAGATAAACCAGTAAAACTTAAGGTGGTAGGAGAGCTGTCTGCAGGAGAGGATAAAAGCATAGTTGTTGAAAAAGGCAGTGCAGTAGTTATATTCACAGGAGCACCCATCCCACAGGGTGCAGACACAGTAATTCCCTTTGAGATGGTTCAGAAAGAAGGCGATCACATACTCATAAAACGTCCTTTAGAGGCTTGGAGCAACATAAGAAAGAGGGGAGAGGAAGTAAAACAGGGAGAACTTCTTATAAAAAAAGGCACACTCATAAGACCCTACGAAGTGGGCATAATGGCATCGGTAAACAAGGTTCTCGTTTCCGTCTATAGAAAACCAAGGATAGCTATATTAGTAACGGGTGATGAGATAAAGGATGTGGGAGAGAGCATAGAGAAACCCACCCAAATAAGAAGTTCCAACAGTTATGTGCTTATCTCACAAGTCATAAGAAGCGGTGGAGAACCCCATTACTTGGGTATAGTCAAGGATGATCAAGAAGAGATCGCTCGTGCATTAGCCAATTTGAAAGACTATGACATATTTATAACCACCGGTGGTGTGTCTATGGGAGGTAAGGACTATGTTCAGTATCTGGTTAAAGAGTGCGGAGTAGATGTAAAGTTTCACAAAGTACGCATAAAGCCGGCAAAACCAGTTCTTTTTGGCACTTATGGAGAAAGAGGCTTGTTCTTTGGACTTCCTGGTAATCCAGTATCTTGCAGTATGGCTTTTGACCTCATAGTGCATCCCGCTTTGCTCAAAATGTCAGGAAGAAGCGATTACACACCCAAGACCTTCAAAGCCATCCTCAAAGAGGACTTTTCAAGGAAGGACGCAGAAAGGAGAGAATTCGTAAGGTCTTATGTGTGGTTTGAAGAAGACAAAGCTTACTGCCTGTTCTCTCCCAAGACCCAATCTCATATGCTAACTTCCTACATAGATATGAACGCGTACATGGTAGTTTACGAAGGCGTAAAAGAGATAAAAAAAGGTAGCCTTGTTGATGTGATACTATTTCCCTAACATGCTGTACTTACTTTTGTTAATCACTTTATTAAACTACTTCCTTCACTTGGGATTACCTCAGGTTTGGATGCCCAACGAGTCTTTTTATGCGGATGCATCAAAACACATGATAAACACAGGAAACTTTATAACACCTTACTATAACGGTGATCTAAGGCTTGAAAAGCCTCCCATGACCTACTGGATAGTTTCTTTGGGATACTATCTTTTTGGTATTAACGAGTTTGGACTCAGGTTCTTTCACGCACTCCTTGGCTTGCTCACAGGTCTTATCACCTTCCTTTTAGCTTGGGAAGTTTTAAAAGACCTAAAAGTTTCCCTTTTATCCGCTCTTATACTTGTGTCTTCCTTTCAATTTTTTGCCAACTCAAGGTATGCATCTCCCGAAATACCCTTCACCTTTTTCATAACCCTCTCCCTTTACCTGTGGCTAAAGGCTTACAAAAAAGACAACATCTTCTTACTATCCCTTGCCTTTTTCTCTTCCTCCTTAGCCATTATGACAAAGGGTCCTGCAGGCTTTGTAATCCCCGCAGGTATTGCCTTTATCTACCTCCTTTTGGAAAACCCGAAGGAACTGCTAAAAAAACGCTATTATTTGCTGACGCTTCTCTTTTTACCCTTTGGTCTTTGGTGGCACTTTTACGAACTTTTTACTCACAAAGAGGAGTTTTTTAGGGTGTTTTACCAAGAAAACATCAAAAGAATACATCAAGGCACAGATCCCTTTTACTTTTACCTTTCTGATACACTAATTAGCTTCCTGCCTTACTCCTTTTTAGTGTTTTTTGCCTTCTTTTGGTCCATCATTAAGTTAAGAAGAGAACTTTCCTTCTTCATGGTTTGGTTTTTATTTGTTTTTACAGTTTTTAGTATAGTAAAGTCCAAAATACCTGTCTATGTGCTTCCTGCCTATCCTGCCATGTCAGTGCTTACCGCAAGCTTTTTGTTAAACACAACTTGGAAAAGGCTCATTGCGAGTTCTTCTCTCTTTTTAACCACCCTTTTATCCTTAACCATAGTTATAGCGGTTTTCTACTTTGGACTAAATAAGCTTTTCCTCCTTTTGGCTTTATTGCCTTTTCTTGTACTTCCCAAAAATTATGCACTTTCTCCTTTGGTGGGAGGTATAGCTTTCCTTGTGTTTGTGAATGCAGGCTTAGTGGAATATCTTGAGAAATTCAGGCATTACAGAGAGGTGGGGAATTACATAAAAGCCCTTGACCCAAAAGGCGGTCTAAAAGTTTATGAACTTGGCTACTTCCACCATAACCTTCCCTTTTATGCAGACAGAAAGGTGCTAAGAGATGAAAAACCAGAAAAACCCTCCATAGTCCTATTCAAGATGGGATCTTTTAATGACTGTAAGCCTTTGCAGGTATGGAAGTTATACACATCTTCTGAATCAAGGTTTTTGGTGTTTTTACTGGATACCAAAAGGAGAAAGAGGTTTGAGGATTTTGGCATATGTGTTTATAAATAGCATATATACGCTGAGCGAGAAATTAGTTATATGCCAAGACCTCCACTAAGTTTTTTGTCAAGTTTTAATGTTTAACAAAGTTTTAGGTTTTTGGTATTGGCAATCCTCCACGAACCAGCAGGCTATGTCTGGGTTCTCTATAAATAAGCCATGTAGCCCGTTCTTTCGTCCTTACTCCTCAATTTCATACTCAATCCTCTCAAAATCTCCTTGTATTTGTAGCTTGCAAACTTCTTGCAAGATTCTTTTTTCTTTAGCACGCTATAGATGATCCTTGCTATCTTATGCGCTATTACTATGAGCGCTTCTCTGTAGCTCTTGCCTCTTCTCCTTAGTTACCAATAAGTCTCAAAGTATTCCATGAGCGTAGCCAATTAAAGCAAAACCTCCTCTATGCTGTTCCCTATACTTATCAAATACTCCTCTATCCAACTAAGGAACGCTTCAAACTTCTGTTTATAAGCTCTGCATACTTCAAAAGTCTTTGAGCGCATTCTTTTTTACCTCTCCATCTCTTTACCTGCTCTCCAAAAAACTCAATATTTCACATCCTTTAACGAGAGCATAAGGCACGGTGTTTTCAATGTCTTCTATGAGTTGTTGCATGTCCTGTTTGATGATATTGAGCCTATCAAAAAGTAATGGTATGGGAATACATTTAACCTTTCCATTAAGAGAAAACCATTGTTTTCTAAAAGTTCTAAAGCTTTATCCTCTGAAATTCTCTCTTCTATAGGTGGTCCTGTGGGAGATGGTACGGGATGCCAGTCTATAAGGATTATTTGGGCGTTGGGTTTGGAGATTCTTTTAACTTCACTTAGAAACTCAGAAGGGTAAGGAAGCTCATGTAAGAGGTTTGCCATGAGCACTCTCTCTGCGATACTGTCGGGAAGAGGTATTTCTTTCTTACTACACTTAACAAATTCTACTTTCTCTTCTAATCCTGACTCTTTTACCCTCTGTTTGCATATTTCAAATTCCTTGTGAAGATGTTCTATAAAACTCTTTTTATATCTCAATCCTGCCCTTTTCGTCATATATGTAAAGCTTTCCTTCCTCTTCGTCCTTTGCCCTTTTGTGAGATCCATCGCAAAAGGGTTTGTTCTTAGAAAGCCCGCACTGGCATATAAAGTAGGTTTCTTCTCCAGCCTGAAGCTTATAAGGACCTTTCTCTGTGTGCTTTACAAGTCTTGCCATGTCTTACACTCCTTGCCTCATTATCTTATCTTTGCTTATGAGTTAGTCAAGAAGGACTAAAAACCGCTCTTCCAAAAGCCCTTTCCCTCTTCCCTTGCCCTTCCTTGAGCAGACAGTAAGACATCTTGGTATTTAACATTTGGTGGGATAGTATATACCTGAGCGTAGCCTTCTCTTACGAGAACTTCATTTAGCATGCGACCATCGGGTAGCCAAACATAAGCCAGTATCCTGCCGTATTTGTCAGTAAGTTGTACATCTGTCTCTAAATACACAGTAGTGCCCTCTGGTATTAGTCTTTTTGTAAACTCATATGCCTTTTTGCCCATCTTAATAATGTCCTCCACTGGCATGCCCGTTTTCTCTGCATCTCTAAGTGCCTTTTGGTTTTTGTGGCTTTCTGGAGTATCCACGCCTATGAGTCTTACCTTTATTTCTTCTCCGTTGGCTATACAGTGGAAAGTATCACCATCAACCACCTTACTCACTTTGCAAGGTATATTTTTGGAATTTGGAGCTATAACTACCTTCTCCTGAGACAAACACGAAAAAGAAAAGATCAAAAGAATAAAAACAAAGAGTTTTCTCATGATTCATAAACTCTCTCTTGAGCTCTACTATTTCTATAGCCGTACATAAGGTAAATGATAATTCCAAGAGCGTTCCAAACTAAAAACCTTATCCAAGTCTCTTTGGGAAGACCTGCCATGATAAAAGCCAAAAGGAAAAGATTTATGGGAAGTAAAAGCTTTGCGTACGGTACCCTAAAGGTAGGTACAACATCACCGCTTCTTCTGAGAAGTATCACGCCTATGCCTACCATGAAGTATGCAAGCAGTGTGCCTATATTAACAAGCTCTGCCAATACCTTAAGAGGCACAAAGCCAGCAAGCAAAGACAGTATAACACCACCTGTTAGTGTGGAAATGTAAGGAGTCTTAAACTTACTGTGAATCTCAGAGAGCTTTTTGGGAAGTAGTCCATCTCTGGATAAGGCATAGATTATACGAGTAAAACCAAGTCCCATAACGAGCATCACGCTTGTTATTGTTATAACCGCTCCCGTAGCTATAATATTGGCTACTTCTTTGTTTCCCACCTTGAACATGGCAAAAGCCAAGGCATCTGGAACATTGAGCTCTTTGTAATTGACCATACCAACAAGGACAAAGCTAACAGACATATAAAGCAAAGTGCTTATACCCAAAGACAGAATGAGACCCAAAGGAACGTTTCTTGTGGGATTTTTGGTCTCTTCCGCAACAGTAGATACCGCATCAAAACCAAGATAAGCAAATATAATAAGAGAAGCTGCATGCCAAACGCCCGTCCATCCATAAGGAAGAAAGTTCTCAAAGTTCTTAAAGTCAATATACTTTATACCAAAAAAGAGAAAAGTAAGAAGAGTGGCTATCTTTAGGATCACTATTAGGGTATTTACCGTAGCGCTTTCTTTGATGCCTATGGTTAGAAGGATAAATACCGCCACCACACCCAACAAAGCAAAGAGGTCTACCACCGTGCCTTTTGCAGGATCATAAGCACCTGTTAGAAACACAGGCAGAGTAAAGCCAAAGTTCTGTTCAAGAAAAGTGCGCAGATATCCAGACCATCCTGTGGCAACCGCAGCGGTAGCAACTCCATACTCCACAAGCAAGTTCCAGCCTACAAGCCACGCAACTATCTCACCTATCGTTGCGTATGTATAGCTGTAAGCACTACCAGATATGGGATAAGCGGAGCTAAGTTCCGCATAAACCAATGCGCTAATACCTATAGCAATAGCACCCAAAAGAAAGGAAAGCACTATACCCGGACCCGCATAAAGAGCAGATGCCTGCCCAGTTATTACAAATATACCTGCGCCTATTATAGCACCTATGCCTAAAAAGGTAAGGTCTAAAAGTCCAAGCTTTCTTGGAAACCTCCCTTCATCTACCGCATAACACTTTTTCCTGAAAAAATCCCTCCACAACATCTTTTTAGATTATACCATGCATTGGAAATGATCCTATGCAGGTAGGTTGCAAAAGGGAAGAGGAAGGGGAAGGATTAGGGGCAGGATTGTAAGGTTTGTATTGTTTGGATGATGGATTGGGCTATTTTTCCAAATGGTTGTTGTTGATTGACTTGAGGCGGGCACTCTGGTTGTTTTTTGTTAAATATTTTGCAAAAATCATTATGGTTAAAAATAAAGTATTCTATACACTTCGCTTGATCTTTTTTATATGTATAAAATACGAGTAAACACATTTTCATTGATTGGAAATTTGATAACTTTCTTAAATGTTCATGAAGTTTACCACCAAATACATGTGGAAATCTCATACCACTCCAAAGAGATAATATAAATTCATTATATCTCTTAGGAAAATTACCGGTTGATCCGACATATAAAGGAAAGTAATTCTTATAAAGGTAAAGAGGTAGTTGAGCCGAGTAAGAATAATTACCAAACAAACAAGTAAATGTTTGAATATATACCAAAAATAAATAAGTAGCTGGTTCTGAAGGTAAATAATCCTTATGTTCTAAGCAAGTAGTGTTCAATACGTTAGCAAAATAGCATCCTCTTATATTATTCACCTCCACCTCCAAACAACAAACATTCTTGATTATACTTCCATACTGATTTAATAAATCTCCAAACGACTGACAACTCATTCCCACACCCCAAAGAAATTTGTTCAAAAAATCATAACACATCAAAAGATTTCATGCTTTTTCCGTTATAATGGCACTCATGAGAGAGCTTATGCTCTTCCTTCATATAGTTCTTGCTATGCTGTGGGTGGGAGGTATGCTCTTTCTTGTGTTGGTGCTTGCTCCCTTTATTAGAAAGCTACCCATAAGGGATCAGGCTTTTCAGGAGGTGGGCAGGCGTTTTAGTTTTTATGGCACTCTTTTGGCTCTTTTGGGACTCTTTATTACAGGTCTTTTTAATGTGCATTACATACTGGGATTTTCCAATATCTTTAACTTCTCAAACCCTTATACCCTAACTCTCTGGCACAAAATAGCTCTCTTTGTTCTAATAGTCATAGTCTCTTTGGTGCATGACCTTTACTTTGGAAAAAGAGCTGTGGAAAGCAGTTTTCACAGAGGAATGGCACGTTTTTTGGGTCTTTTAAACCTTATTTTGAGTCTTGCTGTTGTGTATTTTGCGGTGCGTCTTAGGTTTGGTGGATGAGCCTTTCCAGGTCCTTGTAAAATTCAGGGTAAGATACAGACACACACTCGGGATGATCTATGATGGTCTCTCCTTCAGCTACCAAGCCCGCTATGGAAAAGGTCATGGCTATACGATGATCTTTGTAGGTTTTTATGTGAGCACCTCTTAGTTTTTCAACGCCCTCTATGTAAAAGCCATCTTCGTATTCTTCTATCTTTGCACCCATGCTTCTGAGGTTTTCTACAATCGCCTTGATCCTATCGCTTTCTTTAATTCTTAGCTCGTGAGCTCCTCTAACGGAAGATGTGCCTTCAGCCAATGCCATAATCAGCGCCAAAATGGGAAGCTCATCTATGAGAGATGGAACATCTTCTTCCCTAATGTCTATACCCTTTAGTCTTCCTTCTCCTTTGACCCATATGTCCGCTATAGGTTCTCCAGAGATCTCCCTTAGGTTTATATACTCTAAACGCGCTCCCATCTGTTTCAGCTTCCTAAAAAAGCCATCTCTGGTTGGGTTTACAAGGACATCTTTTAGGATAAGTTCAGAGCCTTCTGTAAGAACAGCAAGCGCCACAAAGAAGGCAGAAGAAGAGGGATCTGCAGGACAGTATATTTCACAAGCGTGGAGCTTCTGTCCACCTTTTAGCTTAACTATGTGTCCATCTTTGCCTTCCAGTTGGGTTATTTCCGCTCCAAAAAGTCTAAGCATTCTTTCTGTGTGATCCCTTGAAAGGTAGGGTTCTGTTATCTCAGTAATACCATCTGCCTTTAAAGAAGCCAAAAGGAGTGCAGACTTTACCTGAGCGGATGCCTTTTTGTTAAAGAAAGAAATGCCCTTTAATTTGCCACCTCTTATTGCTACAGGAAGTTTGTTTCCCTTTTCCCTACCATCAAGCCACGCTCCCATCTGCCTGAGGGGTTCTACTACCCTCAGCATGGGTCTGTTTCTTAGGCTTTCATCTCCTGTAATGACACTGAAAAATTCTTGAGTTGAAAGCACACCCATAAGAAGCCTTGCGGTAGTGCCTGAGTTTTTAGCATCGATGATGTCTGAGGGCTCACTAAATAGGTAGTTTCTTCCCTCCACTATCACTTCATTACCTTTTATGTGTGCTTGGACACCCAACTGAAGCACAGCGTTAAAGGTTGCCTTTGTGTCTTCAGAGACAAGCCAGTTTTTTATGACGCTTTTACCTTCTGCAATGGAGGATATAAGAATGGCTCTGTGGGATATGGACTTGTCAGAAGGTACTCTAATTTCACCTTTTACTGTTTTTATCTTTTTTAGGGTTAGCATTTTATTAAAGTATTATATATGCTAATTAGGTACATAACCAAAACCTTCTTTTTTCTAAAGAAGCTATATCCCCAAGCATAAGTATCCAAAAAAGCTTTAGGAGTTGTTATTTGGGTATTGTAAACTTTTGGCTTTCTTCCTGCCTTAGTTTTTCTCTCGTTTTCTTCTATATGTTTATAAGCAATTATTTGACGGTCTAGAATTTCTCACTTAGCTTATTTGACATATAATTTTACGATGTAATTGGATACGAGGTGCTAAATTACCTAAGCTTAATAACCGTAAGGATAAGTGGGCTTTCTATACCTGCCGGCATTTACTTTATAAAGACAGGCAGAAGAGAAATGCACAAAAAGGCTATGATAAACGCATCCTTATTTGCTCTTATTTTTGTAGCTCTTTATCTTCTGAAAAACGCACTCTTTCCAACTCCTAAGTACGAAGGTCCCTACAGAAGCCTTTTTTTGTTTATACTCTGATCGCATACCACTTAAAAGGCGTTTTTGATAAGCACAAAAAGATAGCACCCATCACCGCAGGAGTTTGGCTTTACTTCATGCAGTGGTTAAACCGCTGAGGCACACTCTTTACACAAACCAAATATTTCAAGACGATGATTTATAGGAGTAAAGTTATACTCTTCACAAACTCTGTCTTGCAATTCCTCTATCTCCTCTTTATAGAACTCTATAATTTTACCGCACTTTACACATATGAGATGTTCGTGGTGTGGCTTACCTGCAATAAACTCGTATATGGTCCTGTTGCCAAGCTTTATAACCTCCCGTATGGCACCAAATTCCTGAAGAAGTTTGATAGTTCTGTATACGGTAGACCTTGAAGCAACACTTTTATCCTGATTGCTCACCCAAACAACGAGCTGTTCTATCTCAAAGTGAGAGCCATACTTTGCTATCTTGTCTATAAGTTCCAATCTGCTCTTAGTAACCTTATAACCTTTCTGTTTGAGAAATTGCTCAAACTCTTTCTTTAGCTCGCTGAGTTCCATAACCATTAATATACCTCAAATGAATTTCATTTGCAACAACTTTTTTGGTGTTATAATCTTTTTTATGAAATTTCTTATATTATTGTTTTTGGAGGTGCTTATGGTAAGTGCAGTTTTGGGAAAAGAGCTCTACACATACAAGCTACCCAACGGTGCGCATCTGATAGTGAAAAGGAGAGATGACACTGAAGCGGTTGCCCTTCATGTTTGGTTCAAGGTAGGTTCCATATACGAAAACTACCAAGAAAAAGGTATGGCACATTTTTTGGAGCACATGCTTTTTAATGGCTCTGAAAAGTACCCATACGGAGAGATAGATAAACTTGTGGAAAGTATGGGAGGAAACATAAACGCAGGTACTTCTAAGGAATACACTTTCTATCATATAGAAATAGCAAAACCTTACTGGAAGCCCGCTTTGGAAATTTTGTACCAACTTACCCAAAAACCACTCCTATCTGAGGATATGATAGAGAAGGAAAAACCCATAGTTATAGAAGAACTAAGAAGAGGTAAGGATAATCCTTCCACTGTTTTGTGGGAGGAGTTTGAAAAATTAGCTTATAAGGTTTCACCTTACAGATTTCCCATTATAGGCTACGAAGAGACCATACGGAACTTTACCAGAGATGCCCTTTTGAGGTTTTACAGGAACTTCTATCAACCCAAGAACATGTATGTGGTGGTAGTGGGAGACGTAGACCCTCAGGAGGTAAAAGAGGAGGTGAGCAAAACCTTTGGTAGGGAAGAAGGAAGACCTGTTGAAAGACCACAGGTCCCGCCAGAACCTGAACAGATGGAAGCCCGCTTCAAAAAGATAGAGGACAGCAGGCTAGAAAAGGCTTACTGGATTATAGGTTGGAGAGTACCACCTATAGGGTCAAAGGAGTATTACGCTTTGGTGGTGTTGGATCAGATCTTGGGTGGAGGAAGGACATCTCTGCTCTACAGAGAGCTAAAAGAAAAAGGCTTAGTCTATAGCGTATATACAGGAGATTTGGCAAGGCCTCAGGATAACATGTATGTAATAAGTGCTACTCTTGATCCAGAAAAGTACAAACAGGTCAAAGAAAGACTCAAGGAGATACTGACTAACCTTAGCAAGGAACTAACAGAAGAGGAAATCAAAAAAGCCAAGGAGCGCATTATAAACTCTGAAATATTCTCCCAAGAGAAGGTATCCAGCGATGCTTATTATATAGGATACTCCATTACTGTTGTGGGTCTCTTGGATTACTACAAGTACTTTGAAAACAACATAAGGTCTGTCAGGAAGCAAGATGTGATCAGGGTTTTAGAGAACTACCTGCAGAAAGAAATTTATAACGAAGTGCTTATGCTACCGAAAAAATGAGCGTTATTCTCTTTGTGCTTATACTTCTTACTCTCTCTTTTGGAGGTGAAAAGGTGCGTGAGGTCAAGCTTGATAACGGTGTTAAGATGATCATAAAAGAGACGCACGGGAAGGGCATAGTAGCTGGTGTGATATTTATCAAGTCTGGTGTTCATGGAGAGGTCAGAAGAGGTATCACAAATCTTATTACCACACTCCTCACAAAAGGCACGAAAAAGTACAGCTCTTATGAGATAGCCAGCGCCTTTGAAGATTATGGTGGTAGTATAACTGCCACCACTACAGATGATTATGTGGAGATAGCCTTTGCCACTAAGGTGGAGGGTCTGAGTAGGGGACTTGAGGTGATAAGGAGCATGCTTTACGAACCAGCTTTTGACGAGAAGGACATAGACAGAGAAAAAACAAACGTGATAACCGCCATTAGGTCCAAAAGGGAAAGAGGATACGAGCTGGCTATGGAACACCTCAGGGCACTGACTTTCAAAGGCACGGACTATGAGGTATCACCCCTTGGAAAAGAAGAAGACATAAAAAGCATAACAAGAGAGGACATGCTAAAAAGGTGGAAAGATATCCTCAAAGGTGGAAATGTAGTGGTTAGCGTAGTGGGAGACATGAATATTCAGGAGCTTGAGGAGATGTTCAAACCCATTTTTCTGGAAATGCCCGCAGGCACTCTGGAACTTCCTAAAAAGGACATCTACATACAGTCGGATCAAATCCAAAGGATAAAAAGACCGGGTGCTCAGGCAACAATCGTCTGTGCCTTTAACGCTCCAAAGATAGAAGATAAGGATTATTACAGCTTTAAGGTGCTTGTGAGCGCTCTGGGAAACGGTATGACTTCAAAGCTTTTCCAAGAGCTAAGAGAAAAAAGAGGATATGCGTATGCCACCTACGCTTACTATCCTACTCGCTACTTCTCTCCGAGGATGTTTGCCTATGTGGGGACCTCTCCCGAAAAAAGTCAGTCCGCTTTAGAAGATCTTATTAAAGTAGTTCAATCTTCGGAGATTACTCAGGAAGATGTACAGCTTGCCAAAAGCAAGCTAATAGGAGACTTCCTTCTTGATCATCAAACAAGGCTCAAGCAGGCGTGGTATTTGGGATTTTACGAAATTATGGGTTTGGGTTGGAAGCTGGACAAGCTTTATCCCGATAAGATAAATAGTGTGGATTATCACCAAGTCCTTGAAGTTCAAAAAAAATACTTAGATAGGTATCAGTGCGTTGTGGTAGAACCTTAGAAGCTGAGCTCTTTCTTTAATTTTTCCACATCCTTTACTATTATCTCATCTCTTCTTAACTCAACTATCTCGCTTCTTTCCAAGTCCTTAAGAAGTCTTGACACAACCTCTCTTGCAGTTCCTATATCCTTAGTTATATCCTCATGCGTGAGCTTGATAATCTTTTTTATCTACCCTTTTTGATAAGAGTTCGTTGAGCACAACAAAAAGCTCGTAAAGGTTTTTGGCTATCATCTCAAGGAAAAAGTTCCTCCAGTAAGAGTATTTCTCAAAAAATTCTCTCACTGTGTGCACATCCAAGAGAAGCCCTGTTGTATCCACCTCAGCCACTGCATAAGCCGGGTAGAGAATGTTTTTTAGTATGGAGATTTGGCCTATACGATAAAGTAGGATCTCCCTGAAGTCTTCTGGCGCAAAAGGAAACAGTTTTTGCACATGATAGTATATCTCTTTTTCTCTTTCTTCAACCATGCAAAAGTTATACCGCTTTGAGAAGCTCAGACAGTTTAAAGATGGAATAAAGTTCCAGTCCTTCCTTTTGTATGTTTTCCCTTCCTCCCTCTTCTCTATCAACTATACAAAACACACCAAGCACCTCCAATCCTTCTTCCCTACAAGCTCTTACCGCTTTCAAAGAAGAGCTCGCTGTGGTTACCACATCTTCAAGCACCACCACCCTTTCACCGGGTTTTAACAGACCCTCTACCTGCTTTCCAGTTCCGTGTTCCTTTTTTTCCTTTCTAACTACAAAGGGTTTTATGGGGTTTGCATCAGTATAAGACACAAAAGCTACAGCGTACGCTATGGGGTCTGCTCCCAAGGTCAATCCACCCGCACCGTGAGGTCTCAAAGGTTTTATAGCGGAGTAAATTAAACTACCTACAAGGTAAGCACCTTCAGGGTCAAGGGTTATCTGTTTGAGGTCTATATAATACTTGCTGTATCTTCCAGAGGAAAGTTTGAATATAGGCTCTTGCGCTATTTTTAAAGCCCTTTCTAAGATCATACTCTTGAGTTTTTCCTTAAGCATTGCCCTTTAGCTTTTGCTTTGCGTACTCCATTAGGCCACCTGCTTTTAGTATAGCCTGAAGCTCATGGGGGAACTTGGTAGCGGAGTATTCTTTACCTGTTGTTAGGTTTCTGACTATACCTTTATCAAGATCAACCTCTACCTCATCTCCGTGGTTTATTTCATCAACTGCCTCGGGAGCTTCCACAATAGGAAGGCCTATGTTTATAGCATTTCTAAAGAATATCCTTGCAAAGGACTTGGCTATGACCACAGGCACACCCGCATACTTTATAGCTATGGGTGCATGCTCCCTGGAAGAGCCAGAACCAAAATTCTTTCCTGCTACTATTATGTCTCCCGGATTGTGCTTTTGTGCAAAATCAGGATGCTCTGAGTCTTCCATCACATGTTTGGCAAGTTCGTTAGGATCGGAGGTATTTAGGTATCTTGCAGGTATTATTTGGTCTGTATCCACATTATCTCCAAACTTCCAAACCTTGCCCCTTATGATCATGCCAAAATTATACAATAAATCCAAAGAAATTCATTAGCAGGTATGGATATGGCATAATATCCTTTCTGCTATATCTGAGCTTTTTGACAAGTTATCAGTTCCTAGAGTGTTTATTATCTCCTCTACCGTTTCTGTCTTTGTCACATCTTTCTGTTTTTTCTTCCTCAAATTAGGTGTAGAATTATAGCTTAAAAAGTCTATAATATTGATCATCACTTTTTGCACAGGAGGGTCTTATGGCAAAGGGCACTGTAGCTTACAAGATAATTGAAAAACATTTGGTTAGTGGAAAGCTTATACCTGGTGAAGAAATAGCTATAAAGATAGACCAGACACTCACGCAGGATGCCACAGGCACCATGGCTTACCTTCAGTTTGAAGCCATGGGAGTGGATAGGGTAAAGACAGAGCTTTCTGTGAGCTATATAGATCACAACATGCTTCAGACAGACTTTAGAAATCCTGACGATCACAAGTATCTCATGAGCGTTGCCAAACGCTACGGTATATACCTTTCAAAGCCGGGTAACGGTATATGCCATCAGGTCCATTTGGAAAGGTTTGCAAAACCCGGTAAAACTCTTCTTGGCTCCGACTCTCACACTCCCACTGCTGGAGGAATTGGGATGCTTGCCATTGGTGCAGGAGGCCTTGATGTGGCGGCTGCCATGGCAGGCGAACCTTTCTACCTGAAGATGCCCAAGATAGTGGGAGTAAAGCTTACCGGAAAGCTTCCTGAGTGGGTAACCGCAAAGGACATTATTCTTGAGCTGTTAAGAAGGCTCACCGTTAAAGGTGGTGTGGGCAAGATATTTGAATACTTTGGTGAGGGTATAAAAGAGCTTTCTGTTCCCGAAAGGGCAACTATAACCAACATGGGAGCGGAACTTGGAGCAACCACATCCATATTCCCCTCCGATGAGATAACAAGAGCTTATCTTAGAGCTCAAGGAAGGGAAGAAGACTGGATAGAACTACTGCCAGATCCTGATGCGGAGTACGATGAGATCATAGAGATTAACCTTTCGGAGCTTGAGCCTCTAATAGCTTGCCCCCACTCTCCGGACAATGTGGTACCAGTTAGAGAAGTAGAAGGCATAAAGGTGGATCAAGTAGTTATAGGCTCCTGCACTAACTCTTCCTTTGTAGACCTGACACGTGCAGGGAAGATGTTAGAAGGTAGAAGGGTGCATCCTGATGTGATATTTGCGGTAGCTCCTGGTTCCAAACAAGCTCTTGAGCTAATAACTCAGAATGGTATACTTCTCAACTTTCTAAAAGCAGGAGCAAGGATATTAGAAAGCGCCTGTGGTCCGTGTATAGGTATGGGTTATGCACCCCCAAGCGGTGGTGTATCCATAAGGAGCTTCAACAGAAACTTTGAGGGAAGGTCTGGTACTCCGGACGCAAAGGTGTATTTGGCATCACCCGAAGTGTGTGTGGCCTGCGCTATAGCAGGAGAAATAATAGACCCTAGAAAGCTCGCTCAAAAAGAAGGTATAAAGTGGATAAAAGTAGAGATGCCAGAAAAGTTCCCATACGGAGATGAAGCCATTATAGAACCTCTGCCAGAAGAAGAAGCCAAAAAGGTGGAGATATACAGAGGACCTAACATAGTACCACTCCCTGAGTTTGATGAGCTTCCCGAGGTCATAGAAGGAGAGGTCACCCTTATAGTAGGTGACAACATAACTACGGATCACATAATGCCCGCAGGTGCCAAGATACTACCTCTGAGATCCAACATATACGCTATAAGTGAGTATGTCTATCACTATGTAGATCCTGAGTTTGTAAAAAGAGCCAAGAAGGTAAGAGACGAGAAAGGTAAAGCAAACATAATAATAGGTGGAGAGAACTACGGACAAGGTTCTTCAAGAGAGCACGCTGCGCTTGCACCTAGATTTTTGGGTGTTAGGGTTGTCATAGCCAAATCCTTTGCGCGCATACACCATGCAAACTTGGTAAATTTTGGCATTGTTCCCCTTGAGTTTGTGGATAAAGAGGATTACAACAAGTTCTCCATGGGAGACGAAATATACATTCCTGAGCTAATAGAAAGGCTAAAGAGTGGAAAAGAGATAGTGGTTATAAACAAGACAACAGGAGAGGAAATTCCCTGCAAGTATAATCTTACACCAAAACAGATATCAGTTCTGCTTGCAGGTGGCTTGCTAAGGTGGATTAAAAATAAGCAAAAGGCGGAGGTACAGACATGAAAATGAGGAAAGTAGTATCCGTTATAGGTGCGGGTAATGTGGGTGAGCACACCGCAGGTCTTCTTGCTCTGAGGGGGCTTGTGAATGTTAGGATGTTTGACATTCCAAAAAAGGACGGAGATAAGCTTATAGAACCAGTAAAGGGCAAAGCTCTTGACATAAAACAGATGCTCACCGCCATAGACATAGATGCCAAAGTGGAAGGCTACACGGTAAGTCCAGAAGGTGATGGATACGAAGCCTTAGAGGGCACTGATATAGTAGTTATAACCGCAGGATTTCCCAGAAGACCAGGCATGTCAAGAGAAGACCTGCTAGACAAGAACCTATCTATTCTTTCTGTTATATGCGAGAAGATAAAAAAGTACGCAAAAGACGCTATAGTTATAGTGGTGACCAATCCAGTGGACCTTATGACCTATGCAGTTTATAAGATGCTTGGATTTGACAAGAGAAAAGTGATGGGCATGGCTGGAGTTCTTGACTCTGCAAGGTTTAAAACCTTCATATCCAACGAGGTGAAAGTGTCTCCAAAGGATATACACGCCTATGTTATAGGTGGGCACGGTGATGAAATGGTCCCGCTTATATCCATATCCAACGTGGGAGGAATACCTTTAAAAGATATGCTACCTAAGGAAAAACTCTCTGAGCTCATAAAGAGAACTCAGTTTGGAGGTGGTGAGATTGTGGACCTTATGGGCACATCCGCTTACTGGGCACCCGCAGCATCCATAGTGGAGATGGTAGAAGCCATAGTCACAGACAACAAGAGGATACTCCCATGCTCCGTTTATTTAGAGGGTGAAGAAGGAGAGTACTACGAGGCTCAAAATGTGTGTGTGGGTGTGCCTGTAAAGCTGGGTAGTTGTGGTGTGGAAGAGATAATAAACATACCCATGCTTCCAGAAGAGAGAGAGATGTGGAGAAGGTCTGTGGAGTCAGTAAAGAGGAACTTAAAGGTAGTGGAGGAAATGCTTCATGCGCGAAGTGCACTGTGAGGACATAATAAAAGCAGTCAAAGAGATAGCCATAAAAGCCAATTACGAGCTTCCCCAAGACGTAGTCTATGCCTTTGAGTCTGCCTTAGAAAAAGAGGAGTCTCCAATAGGAAAAGAAGTGCTTAAACAGATACTTCTGAATGCTAAGACCGCAAAGGAAGAGCAGATGGCATACTGTCAAGACACAGGTGTAGCGGTGGTTTTTGTTGAGTTAGGGCAAGATGTTCATATAGTTGGTGGGTCTTTGGTAGATGCCATAAACGAAGGTGTAAGACAGGCTTACACAGAAGGTTATCTGAGAGCTTCCATGGTTTATGATCCTGTTTTTGAGAGGAAAAACACAAAAGATAACACACCTGCCATAATACACTTCTTTGTGGTGCCCGGAGACAAAATAAGGATAATCTTCGCGCCAAAAGGTGCAGGCTCTGAGAACACATCGCGCCTTGCCATGCTAAAACCTGCAGATGGTTGGGAAGGAGTAAAGAGGTTTGTGCTTGAGACAGTAAAACTTGCAGGACCCAACGCTTGCCCCCCACTTACAGTAGGTGTAGGAATAGGTGGGAACTTTGAGTATTGCGCGCTCCTTTCAAAAAAGGCACTTTTGAGAAAAACAGGAGAGAGAAGTAAAGACCCAGTAGCCAGAAGGATAGAAGAGGAGCTCATAGAAGACATAAACAAGCTGGGTCTTGGACCCATGGGTTTTGGTGGCACAGTGACCGCTGTAGATGTAAGGGTGGAGCTATATCCCTGCCACATAGCTTCCCTTCCCGTGGCAGTAAATATCCAATGCCACGCATCAAGGCACGCAGAGGTAGAACTTTGAAGTACATACTCTTTTTGGCTTTGGTGGGATTTATAACCTTGCTTTTCTTGTCAGGATTAGCTTTTAGAATCTTCAGAAAGGTAAAAACTAAAACCTTATGAGTCATCTGCCACTTGCCCTATACACAGGCTCACTATTTCTGTTGGTATTCGTCGTAGCACCAGCGCTCCTCAGAGAAAAACAAAACAAGAACCTAGCAGGTAGGTTTTACGGAAGGATACTTTGGCGCTTTTATCCTCTTGCATTTTTGTTGTTACTGTCTTATCTTATTCTTGATGCGCATAAGCTTTACGCTTTACTTCTCATGAGTGGGTTAGGGGTTAATGTAATAATCTCTTACTATCTGAAAAAGCTAAAAAGGTCCTTAGGTGATATAGACCTGCTTCCCTTTGATCATCCCAAAAGGAGCTTTTTTAGGAAGGTTTCTATGATTTCTACTTTACTGCTCTTTATAAATTTCCTTTTATCCCTTTATGTATTTGCAAAATCATGATTTTATCTAAAAAAATTCGGAGGTTCTGATGCAAAACTACAGAATAAACAGGCAAATAAAAGCAAAAGAAGTTAGGCTCATTGACGAGACAGGCAAACAGATAGGCATAGTGCCCCTTGAAGAAGCCCTAAGAATAGCAGAAGAGAAAGGCTTAGACCTTGTGGAGATAGCACCACAGGCAAACCCACCCGTTTGCAAGATACTTGATTACGGAAAGTTCATATACGAACTGAAGAAGAAAGAAAAAACAGCAAGAAAAAAGCAAAGAGAGAATGCTATTGAAGTAAAAGATATCCAATTATCCACAAGAATAGACGAACATGACCTAAAGGTAAAGCTCAAGCACATGAGGGAGTTCTTGGAAGATGGAGATAAAGTCAGAGTTAGAATAAAGTTCAGGGGAAGAGAAAACATACATCCCGAGCTGGGAGACAGGCTTGTGCAGAGGATCTTAGAAGACCTATCGGATGTAGGACAGATAGAATCAGAACCAAAGAAAGAAGGAGCTTTCTTGATGTTTTCCCTCATTCCCAAGAAAAGGTGATTGATTTATACTATACGCATTAAAATTAACTACCAAATTTGAACTGAGGGTCAAAAAGCAGACCCTTGTTATCTTGGCAGTTGAATAGGGACTGTGTTTGTTTCATCAAAACATTCTGTGTCTTGATTTTTGATGATATGCTTCTAATAATTGAG
>JAGDVY010000018.1 GCA_023255875.1 Hydrogenobacter sp.
AGGGACTGAGGTTTGCCATAAGGGAAGGAGGAAAGACTGTAGGTGCTGGTGTGGTCACCAAAATCCTTGATTGAGGTGTAGAAAGATGGAGGAGCTTATACGAATAAAGCTAAGATCTTACGATCATAGGCTTCTTGATCAGTCTGTAAAGCAGATCATAGATACTGTCAAAAGGACCGGCGGTATGGTTAAGGGTCCTATACCCCTTCCCACGGTGAAGAAAAGGTGGGTAGTGCTTCGCTCTCCACACAAATTTGACCAATCAAGAGAACACTTTGAGATAAGGGAACACAGGAGGATAATAGACATCACAAGGATAACTCCCCAAACAGTAGAATCCCTCATGAGCATAAACTTACCTGCTGGTGTAGATGTAGAACTAAAGATGAGGAGTTGATATCATGGCTATTGGTTTGATGGGAAAAAAGTTAGGTATGACAAGGGTATTTCTCAAAGACGGGACCACGCTACCCGTTACCGTAATAGAGGTGCCACCTCATGTGGTGGTTGCCATAAGAACTCCCGAGAAGGAAGGATACTCCGCTATTCAATTGGGTGCTTTCCCTGCAAAGGAGAAGCACTTAACTAAGCCAGAGATAGGTCATCTGCAAAAAGCTGGTGTAAAGCTTCTAAGAGTGCTCAAGGAGTTTAGGGTAGATTCAGTAGAAGGTTATCAAGTAGGTCAGGAAATACGTGTTGAAGATGTCTTCTCTCCTGGTGAGTTGGTAGATGTAATAGGCATCAGTAAAGGAAGAGGTTTTGCTGGAACTATGAAAAGATGGGACTTTGGTGGTTTTCCCGCATCTCACGGTCATAGGTATCACAGGGCGGTGGGTTCTATAGGAAACAGGTCAGACCCAGGAAGAGTGTGGAAAGGTAAAAGGATGGCAGGACACTATGGTGCTGAAAAGGTGAGGGTGCAGGCACTTTTTGTGGTGGATGTATTGCCCGAAAAGAACATTCTTTTGGTAAAAGGTTCTGTACCTGGTCCTACAGGTGGCCGTGTAATCGTAGAAAAAAGCAGTATATCCTATAGAAAGTCTCAAAAACTCAAACTTAACAGGTTAAAGCACATAGTGGAAAATCTCGTAAAAGAAGGAGTACGAACATGAAAGTGGGAGATGTGGAACTAAGAGATGACATTTTTAATGTTGAGGTAAAGAAGCACGTACTTTGGGAAGTGGTAAAGTGGCAACTGGCATCAAGAAGACAGGGAACTCACAGCACAAAAACCAGAGGTGAAGTTGCATATAGTGGAAGAAAAATACTACCACAAAAGGGTACAGGAAACGCAAGACACGGGGATAGAGGAGCTAATATATTTGTAGGTGGTGGTGTAGCTCACGGTCCTAAACCTAGAGATTACTATTACAGCTTACCCAAAAAAGTTAGAAAGTTAGGACTAAAGATGGCACTCTCATCAAAGGCACAAGAGGGTAAAATTCTTATATTTGATAGTATTAACATAGGTGAAGTACCCAAGACAAAGAAAGCTCTTGAGTTTCTACAAAACATGGGAATAAAAGACTCAAAGGTGCTTATAGTTATTCCAGAAAAGGATCAAGTAGTGATGAAATCCTTCAGAAACCTTCAAACGGTAAAGGTGCTTCCCGTGGAAGGTTTGAACGTTTATGATATACTTTGGGCAGATGTTTTAGCTCTTCATAAAGAAGCCATAGAAAAAATATACGAGAGGTTATCCGCATGAGAAGGCCTGAAGAGATAATAATAAGACCCATCATAACAGAAAAGAGTAACAGGCTAATGGAGGAGTATAAAAAGTACACCTTTGAAGTTGCCCTTGACGCCACAAAGCACGAAATAAAGTATGCGGTGGAACAGTTATTTAAAGTACCTGTCCTGAAGGTAAATACCATGATAGTAAAGCCTAAGAAGAAAAGGGTATTGGGCAAATTTAGAAAGTACGGCTACACGCGCGCCTACAAAAAAGCTATAGTTACCATTCCTCCTGATAAGGAGATAGATTTACTAAACTTGTGAGGTTAAACCTATGGGTGTGAGAAAGTTAAAACCGGTTACTAATGGTCAAAGACATGCGGTTCTTTATGACTTTAAGGAGATAACAAAGAAAGAGCCAGAGAAGTCTCTTTTAGTTCATTGGCACAGGGCAAAGGGAAGATCCCGTCAGCAAGGTAAAATAACCTCGCGCTCAAGAGGAGGAGGACACAAAAAAAGATACAGGCTCATAGACTTCAAAAGGGACAAGAGCTTAGTTCCTGCAAAAGTAGTCGCTATAGAGTACGATCCTTATAGATCTGCAAGAATAGCCCTCCTTCACTACGCTGATGGTGAAAAGAGATACATACTTTGGCCAGAAGGTCTTGAAGTAGGTAGCACGGTAATGTCCATATCCTATGAGGATGCGGAGAAAGGCAAGGAGCTTCCAGAGATAAAGGTAGGCAACGCCATGCCCCTCAAGTACATACCCGTGGGTACCATAGTGCACAACGTGGAGCTACATCCAGGAAAAGGAGGACAGATAGCAAGAGCTGCAGGTATGTCAGCACAGGTTCTTGGTAAAGTAGATGATTATGTACAGCTCAGGCTACCTTCGGGAGAGATTAGGTTAGTGCATCAAAGATGCATGGCAACCATTGGTAGAGTAGGGCTTGCAGAACACGAGCTTGTAAAGTATGGAAAGGCTGGACGCTACAGATGGCTCGGCTGGAGACCCCACACAAGAGGTACCGCTATGAATCCTGTAGACCACCCTCACGGTGGTGGTGAAGGAAAAACCAAAGGTAAGCATCCAGAATCTCCTTGGGGTTGGAAGACCAAAGGATACAAGACTAGAAGAGGTAAAAAATACTCAGACAAGTTTATAATCGCTAGAAGGAAAGGAGGAAGCCAAGAATGAGCTTTAGAGGTGCGTGGAACAAAAGAAATAAGCTAATAGAAGATCTGGATCAGTTTCTAAAGCTGTACAAGAAGACTCAAAGGATATACAAACAGGTGAGAAAGGTACAACACACAGAAAGCCTGTTCCAAAAAGCCCTTGAAAAGTACAAAAAAGTCTGGGAAGAGTATAGAGCAATAGTCAACAAAAAAGCTTGGGTGGATCCAAAGCTGTGGAAGAGGATCAGGCTTATGAACCAAACGGGAGAGAGGAAAGTGGTAAGAACCTACAGCAGAGATACCACCATAATTCCCGAATTTGTGGGACACACTATAGCGGTACACAACGGAAAGACCTTTGTACCCGTTTATATAACTTCCGATATGGTAGGGCACAAGCTGGGTGAGTTTGCACCCACAAGAACCTTTAAGGGCCACCCAGATAAATCTGCAAAAGTAGCCAAAAAGAAGTGAGGTAAGGAACATGGAAGTTAGAGCGGTTTTAAGATATGCGAGGATTTCACCAACGAAGGTGAGACAAGTTTTAAGAGTAATACAAGGACAAAGTGCTGGAACTGCTCTTTATCAGTTAAAGGTTATTCCAAAGAAAAGTGCAAGAATCGTTGAAGGTGTACTAAAAAGTGCTTTAGCCAACGCAGAACAGCACGGACTTGATATAGAAAAGGTATATATAAAGAAAGCGGTAGCGGATGAAGGTCCCATGTACAAAAAGTGGATGCCAAGGGCACACGGAAGAGCTACCATGATAAGAAAAAGGACATCTCACATAACAATAGTGTTAGAAGAGAGAAAGGAGGAGCAATAAATGGGTCAGAAAACACATCCTATAGGCTTTAGGATAGGTGTAATAAAGGATTGGAATTCCAAATGGTTTGCTGATAAGAGGGATTACACTAAACTTCTTCACGAAGACTTAAAGATAAAGGATTACATAAAGAAGAGATATGCTTCTGCTGGAGTTTCCAAAGTGGTTATAGAGAGAGCTGCAGAAAAGGTAAAAGTCAGGATATTTGCTGCAAGGCCAGGTATCATAATAGGAAGGAAGGGAGCGGAAGTAGAACAGCTAAAGAAAGACATAGAAAAAATAGCTGTTGGGAAAGAAGTGACCATAACCGTTGATGAGGTAAGAGTACCAGAGCTTGATGCCCAGCTTGTGGCGGAAGAAATAGCCCTTCAGATAGAGAGACGTGTATCCCATAGAAGAGCCATGAAAAGAGCTATAGATAACGCTTTCAAGGCAGGCGCAAAAGGTGTAAAAGTTCAGGTAAAGGGTAGGATAGGTGGTGCAGAACTGGCAAGAGCGGAATGGTTTTTGGTGGGAAGGATGCCTTTGCAAACTCTCAGAGCGGATATAGATTACGGTTTTGCAGTTGCTCAAACCAAGTACGGAGTTTTGGGTGTAAAGGTGTGGATATACAAAGGTGATATACTAAAAGGCGGTAAAGAGGAGATAATAAAGAAAATAGAAGAGGACCTTAAAAAAGCAGAAAAGGAGGTATAAGAGATGTCTTTTTTAGCTCCAAAAAAGACCAAATTCAGGAAATCTCAGAGAGGAACACTAAAAGGTAAAGCTTTTAGAGGAAACAGGCTTGCTTTTGGTGAGTATGGCATACAGGCTTTAGAAGCCCATTGGCTAACTCAGAGACAAATAGAGGCTGCTAGAATAGCCCTTGTGCGTGCCCTCAGAAAAGGAGCTAAAGTGTGGATAAATATATTTCCGGATAAGCCCTATACTAGAAAGCCCAATGAGGTAAGAATGGGTGGTGGAAAGGGTGATCCAGAAGGCTTTGTGGCGGTAGTAAAGCCCGGAAGGATACTCTTTGAGTTTTCTGGTGTGCCCGAAAGCGTGGCGGAAGAAGCTTATAAGTTGGTTTCTGCCAAACTACCTATAAAGGTAAGGCTTGTAAAAGCAGGAGGTATGACAGTATGAAGGCAGATGAACTCAGAAAGTTGAGCATACAGGATCTTAGAAAAAAGGAAGAAGAACTAAGGAGAGAACTTTTGAGGCTTAGGTTTAAGAAAAAGGTAGAAGGTTTGCCCAACGTAATGGCTATAAGAAATACAAGAAGAGAGTTAGCCAGAGTTCTTACCATAATAAGAGAAAAGGAGTTGAGAGGTGAAGGCTGATGGGTAAAAGGAAAGAGTTTGTGGGTGTAGTTGTTAGCGATAAGATGCAAAAAACGGTAGTAGTTAGAGTAGACAGAAAAGTGCCCCATCCTCTGTACAAAAAGCACATAATAAAGAGCAAAAAGTACCATGCACATGATCCTAACAACGAATGTAGGGTGGGAGATATAGTGCTTATAAGGGAGACAAGACCTCTGTCTAAAACAAAAAGATGGGTAGTAGTGAGGATACTCCAAAGAGCAAGGTCACCAGAAGAAAACCAAGGCGTATCACTGGAGGAAAACCCAAGCTAAGATTATGTACGCTCTAATCCAAAAACATAAAACCTTAGTAGCATTTATAGTTGTCTTAGCATCAGGCTCTTTCCTTCTTTGGCTTTTTTTTACTGGGAGTATTAGGGATATCACTTCTGTAGGTAAAAAGTGCGTAGCGGAGGTAAATGGTAGCTGTATAACTTTAAGAGAATACAGAAGGGAGCTTTTAAGGTTCTCTAACATACAGAACAAAGAGCTTGAGGAAATTATAAAAAAGCAGGTAATTGATAACCTTATTACACAAGAACTTCTTTATCAAAAGGCTAAGTCCTTGGGATATTACGCTTCAGATGAAGAGGTCATAAGTGTCATAAAAAGCGACCCAACCTTTCAAGAAGGAGGTAGCTTTAGTGCCTCTAAGTATAAGGAGCTACTTTTAAGGCTTGGACTTGTTCCGGAAGAGTACGAAGATTACATAAGGAGAATGTTAACGATACAGAAGCTACTCGCATTGATCTTTAACGGCGTCTACATTTCTGACAAAGAAAAAGAGATTAATTTGGCGGTTCAATCCACATTGCTATCTGGTAGGCTTTACATACTCACACCTTCTGATGTGGAGCTTTCTTATACCCCAACGCAAGAGGAGATGTTAAGTTTTTATGAGAAAAATAAAGAGCTTTTTAAAAAGCCAGAAACCAAGATAATAAGAGTTTGGAAGGAAAAGGATAAAGGAAAAATAGAAGAGCTCTACAAATCTATAAAGGAAGGTAAGATACCTCAAGGCTACGCTGAGTATATGCTTCCCAATGATCAGAGCAAACTGCCCGAAGTCATAAACTCTGAAGTTCAAAGGCTGAGTGAAAAGAATCGCATTTCTGTCTCCAAGTCAGGAGATGAGTATGTACTCATATACCTTTACAAGATTGAGCCTCCCGGTGTGAAAAGCTTTGATGAGGTAAAGGACCAGATAAAGTCTATACTGATAGAGCGCAAAAAGTTATCAGCACTAAAGGAAAAGGCACAGGAAGTGTATAAGTTGCTCTCAGAGGGTAAAGAGGTCAGTACCAAGTATTTGAGTTTTAGTGATACACCTGCAAACCAAATTATGAGTGTAGCAAAGATAAAGCAAGATGAGATAGTGCGCTTTTTGCTATCAAAAGAGAAGGTATTTGGTCCCTACGAGTTGGCTCAAGGTTATGGTGTTTTTTTTATAACGGATAGAAAGAGAAAGGCTATGAAGGAGGATGAAGCAAAAAAACTAACACAGGACATATTAAACATGAAGTCAGATACCATGGTAAACTATCTTATAGAGCATCTTATGAAGAAGAGTAAAATAAAGGTAAACGAAGAAGTAATAAAAGGAGGAGTCTGATGGGTATGTGGAGAACCGCTATAACTCAGCATGTGGGACACGAAACTTACATAAGAGGCTACAGACTGCTTGATCTTGTAGGCAATCTTTCTTTTGCGCAAGCGATTTATCTCATACTAAAGGGTGAGCTTCCAACAGAAAGAGAAAGCAAAATGATGGAAGCCATGCTTGTTTCCGTGATAGACCACGGTATAGCTCCACCTTCTGCTATAGCTGCAAGAGCGGTTGCATCGGGTGGCAACTCTTTGAATGTGGGGGTGGCGGCAGGCGTACTAGCTTTTGGTTCTGCTCACGGTGGTGCTTTAGAGGATGCCATGAAGTTTATACAGGAAGGTGTAGCAAGTGGAAAAAGTGTTGAAGAGATAGTCAGCGAATACCTTTCTGCCAAAAAACCCATACCAGGTTACGGACACAGGTACTATAAAGACTTTGACCCAAGGACCAAAAGGCTTATGGACATTGCAAAAACTTTGGAATTTTATGGAAAGCACTGCGAATTTGCTCAAGCGGTAGAGGAAGAGATAGCAAAACAGAAAGGCAAAAAACTCGTTCTTAACGTAGACGGAGCTATAGCTGCAATTGCATCAGAAATGGGCTTTGATTGGAGGTTGGGGAAAGGATTCTTCATAATAGGTAGAGTTCCAGGGCTTGTGGCACACGTTTATGAAGAACTAACTACGGAAAAGCCCTTTTCTAAAAGGCTTGATGAGGAGAAAGATGTGGAATATACAGGACTACCTCCAAGGGAACTACCACCAGATATGAAGAAAATTTAGGATGCAAGAATTTGTATCAAAGATATACAAAGGCTTTATTATATTAGCCTTTAATATAACCATAATCGTGCTTATTATAGGCTTGTTTGTGGGTATTTTTAGAACCATATCGGAAATAGGTTTAACTGTTACAGAAGCAACTGTCAGACTTGGCTTTAAGGAACTTGTTACCAATGTGCTCTCTCTTATAGTGGTGCTTGAACTCATAAGGGCTTTTATAGACTTTTTTGAACACGAAAGGGTAAGGGTAGAAATTCTTTTAGAGGTGCTTATAGCCTTTATCATAAGGGAATTTATGCTTCATCTTTTTGAGGGTACGATGTCTGGTGCGGATGTATTCTTTTGGTCCTTGGGTATAGCCTTTCTTATAGCTGCCAGGTTTATAAGCTTCTTTTACAAGGTGGTAAAATCTTAATATGCTTCTTCTTCAACACGTATAACCACAGGCTCTCCCATTATGACGGGGAGTTTTTTAATCTCTTTTATAGCCTTTTGCATACTACTTTCGTAAGCTTTGTGCGTGAGTATAACAAGAGGAACTACAGGTTCACCTTCTTTACCTGCCATCTTACAAACCTTCTCCTTTTGAAGAACACTAGCTATGCTTATGTTATAATCCGCCAAAACCCTGGAAACACTTGCCAATACACCCGGTCTATCAGGCACATCAAACCTCATGTAATACCTGCTGTAAAAGTCCTTGCTCAGGTGTAGAGCTTGGTCTTCCCACTCAAACTGATCTCTATCTTTTGTACAAAAGAGGAGTTTTTTGGCTATATCCACTATATCAGAAACTACCGCAGAAGCGGTAGGCTGACTACCAGCACCCCTACCGTAGAACATGGTTTTGCCAACAAAATCACCTTCCACCATTATGGCATTATAAACATCAGAAACCTTGGCAAGAGCATCCTCTGACCTTATAAAAGTAGGATGGACCCTAACTTCTATGCTTCTATCCCCTCCTTTTGATATGGCAAGAAGCTTTAGAGTGTACCCCAGCTCTTTTCCAAGTTCCAGATCAAGCAGATCAAGATTTCTTATGCCTTCTACATAAACCTCCTCAAAAGGCACATACCTACCAAAAGCTATCATGGAAAGTATGCATATCTTGTGAGCAGAATCCCAACCGTCTATATCTAATGAAGGATCTGCCTCTGCATAACCTTGTTTTTGAGCAAGCTCAAGAGCATGTGTAAAGTCCACCCTTTCTTCTAGCATTTTTGTGAGAATATAGTTAGTAGTTCCGTTGAGGATACCATAAATGGCTCTTATTCTGTTGCCTACAAGACCTTCCTTTAGAGCTTTAACTATAGGAATACCCCCACCCACAGATGCCTCAAAGCCTATGTGCAAACCCCTTTCTTTAGCTTTCCTGAAGATCTCAAGACCATCTTCTGCAAGTAAGCGCTTGTTAGCGGTAATTACGTGTTTGTTCTCTTCAAGAGCTTCAAGTATAAGGCTTTTAGCAAAATCTTTACCACCTACAAGTTCAACGACTATATCGCTCTCTTTTATAACTTCCCTATAGTCGTAGGTTCTGAGATGAGTAGGTATCTCTATTTCCCTTTTTCTTTCCCAATCTTTGTCCGCAACCTTTGTCAGGATAAGCTCTATACCCGTCTTTTTCTTTATTATGTGAGAGTTTTCTAGCAATAGTTTTACCGTGCCTGTGCCTACAACACCACAGCCTACTATGCCTACTCTTACCTGCACATGTTTATTATAACTCAGCAATTACTACAGTGTGCTTGTTTTGCTTCTCTTGCTTTCTTTGCAGTCTCTGGGTCATAAGCTTTGCCCTGCCAAAGCATCTTGTAGACAACTTCGTAAGTGCTTTCCGCAAGGTCGGTAAGATCCTTAAAGAGCTTTTTGAAACCTTCGCTTCTGTGAGATTCCTCATGATCCTCTAAGCTTCTCCAGAAGGTGACTATAAGCACCTCTCTATCTTTTAGGGGATGTTCTGTTGTTTGACCAGCGGTGGAGCCTTCAAGAGAAACTCCACCCGTATTGAGAAGCACAAAGCCTCCATAGAATCCCGTATCCGAGTGATAGGTTTTTACATGCTCACAAAGATAAGCAACCCTTTCCATAACGTCGTCTAAGGTAACACCTTCTTTTAGCACCACGTAATTTATATTAACTATGGCATCTTCCGGAACATCTATTATCATGTTTCCCATAAACATGGCTAAAACCTCCTTCAACTTTTAAATGTATAAGAATATTCTAATACGTCAATAGACCCATGAGACTGTTTGAAAAATCTTAGAACATAGCTGTGATTACCCTAAGCTGTCTTTTGGAGTTTGAATATTCCTTTTTTGGGAGATCTTTTGCAAGAGACTTCTCTCCCTTGAGAAGCGTTTTAGGCTCGGGGGACTGATATAGCAAACATGGTTAGCTCTTTTCAGAGTGAAGGGGCTACCAAGGTTTTGAAAAAAAGGCTTTGGGATTTTTTAAAGGCTCTGCCTTTAAAGCTTATCCTTATCTATGAGTTCCTTTACTACTCGTATGGCATCTTGTATATTTATATCAGTTTTCTCGCCTGTGTGTCTGTTTTGAAGCTCAACCTTACCTTCTTTAACCTTTCTACCTACTACAAGTCTATAGGGAAATCCGCATAGGTCCGCATCTGCAAACTTAAAGCCAGCACTTGCTTCTCTGTCATCATATATGACATCTAAGCCTACTTCCTGAGCCATCAGGTAGAGTTTTTCTGCTACCTCCTTTTGTTCCTGATCAGAGGGGTTTAGGCATATGATGTCAAGCTCAAAGGGGGCAACCACTGTGGGCCACTTTATACCAAGGTGGTCGTGATACTGCTCCACTATAGCGGACATGCACCGTGAGATACCTATGCCGTAACATCCCATAAATATAGGTTTGTCCTCACCTTGCTGATCCTTGTAGTATGCCTTCATGGGCACAGAGTAGCGAGTGCCAAGTAAGAATATGTGTCCTATCTCTAAACCTCTACTGACCTTTAGAGGAGATGCGCACTTGGGGCATGGGTCTCCTTCAACAACTTGTGCCAAGTCAAGGAAATCACCATAAGAAAAATCCCTTTCAGGGTTAGCATTTACATAGTGGTAATCCGGTTCATTAAAGGCAATCACCGCGTTCTTTATACCAAAGGTGGAATTATCCCACAGGATTTTCACATCAGCAGGTACATTAAAGGGACCAATAAAGCCTTTCTGTGTTCCAAAAAGTTTGTAGACCTCCTCGTCAGTGGCAAGCCTGAAGTTTTCTGTGCCAAGAGCTTCTGCGAGTTTGTTCTCATCTACTTCCCTATCTCCCCTTATCATAACCATCACTGGCTTGTCCTCAACCATGTAGAGTACCGCTTTTAGTATTTTGCTTTTTGGCACTTTTAAAAACTGGGAGAGTTCCTCTATGGTTTCCGTGTTGGGTGTATATACCTTTTCTAAGGGCTTTTCTTCTTCTTGATCCTGCTTTCCAAGGGGGAGCTTTACTATCTCCGCATTAGCAGAATAGCCACAACTTGGGCAGTAGGCTACCTTTGCCTCTCCGTAGTCTGTGAGGATCACAAACTCGTGGGAACTTATACCTCCTATGGCTCCCACACTTGCCTCTACCATTAGGGTGTTTAACCTTAGCTTTTTAAAAATTCTCTCGTAAGCGAATCTCATAGTTTGGTAGGACATCATTGCAGAAAACTCATCTGTATCAAAGGAATAAGCGTCTTTCATGATAAACTCTCTTCCACGTATAAGTCCAAAGCGAGGTCTCTTTTCGTCCCTGAACTTTACCTGTATCTGGTAGAGTATGAAGGGTAGCTGTCTGTAAGAATTCACAAAGCTTCTGACCAAATCCGTTATCTCTTCTTCGTGGGTGGGTCCAAGGCAGTACTCTCTACCATGTCTGTCCTTTAGAGTAAAAAGCTCTCTTCCATAAAGGTCCCACCTTCCCGTCTCTTTCCAAAGCTCCGCAGGGTTGAGGACTGTGAGCAGGACTTCCTGTGCACCGCTTCTTTCCATCTCTTTCCTTATGATGTTTTCTATCTTTTTCAGAACTCTATAGCCGGGGGGTGTAAAGGCGTAAATGCCAGAAGCGACCTGCTTTATAAAGCCACCTTTTAGTAAATATTTGTGTGAAGGTGCTTCCGCATCTGCAGGATCATCTTTTGAAGTGTACCAAAAGTAAAGGCTCCACCGCATGCATGTTTTATTATACCAGAACTTAGTTTATAATCTTCTCAGATGATCAGAGCCTTCGTAGGTTTTTTTACTACAAAGAAATTGTATGAACACGTAGAAAAGTTAGAAAAGCAAACGGAAAGCTTTATAAAGGGCAAATGGGTAGAACCCCAAAACCTTCACATGACCTTTCAGTTTTTGGGCTATATAGAGGAAGAAAAGCTGGTGGATGTCATAAAAAACATACAAACCTTAGCAAACAGATACAAACCCATACATGTAAAGTACAGAGCTTTGGGAGTTTTCCCTTCTGTTGATAAGGCAAGGGTTTTGTGGATAGGCGTTTCAGAGGGTAGTAAGCAGTTGATAGATCTTGCCAAAGAGGTGGTAAGAGCCAACAGAAGGTCAGGTATAAAAGATGAGGGCAAACCCTTTTATCCTCATGTAACCATATGCAGGATAAAAGAATTTGATAGAAAAAGGCTCAAGGACCTTCTAAAACGCTATGAAAACACAAACTTTGGAGAGGAAGTTTTAGATCGCATAGCTCTAATTAAAAGCTCGCTGACTTCTATAGGTCCCATATACACTGTTCTGGAGGAGTTTTACTTCCATGGATAAGCTCACCTACAAATCCGCTGGTGTAGATATTCAAAAGGCTGAAGAGTTTGTGGATTACATAAAACAGAAAGTAAAGCATCTTTCACAGGGTGTCCTACTTTGGGGAAGTTTTGCAAGTGGATTGGAAATAAGGGGATACAAAAATCCCGTGATCATGATGTCCACAGATGGTGTAGGGACAAAGTTAAAGATAGCACAGGCGGTAGGCATTCATCACACTATAGGTATAGACCTTGTTGCCATGAATGTGAATGATGTTATCACATCAGGTGCTAAACCCATTGCCTTTTTGGACTACATAGCCACTGGAAGGATAGAGCTCAATGTTTTGAAGAAGGTTATTGACGGTATAATTGAGGGTTGTAAAATAGCAAACGTACCTTTGGTAGGTGGGGAAACCGCAGAAATGCCGGACTTTTATCCTGATGGAGTTTATGACCTTGCGGGTTTCTGCTTGGGGGTGTGTGAGAAAGATGAGCTTATAACGGGTAAGGACATAAAAGAAGGAGATGTTTTAGTGGGCTTTGCATCTTCTGGTTTTCACTCTAATGGCTACTCTCTCATAAGAAAGGTCTTGGAACTTAAAAGAGTCAGCTACACAGACAAAGTGGATGGCAAGTATGTTTATGAATTACTTCTTGAGCCTACCCGTATATACGTACAGGAAATTGAAAAACTAAGAGGAAAGATCAAGATCAAGGGTATGGCGCACATAACAGGAGGTGGTATAAAGGGCAACCTGATAAGAATTCTGCCAGAGGGCAAAAGGGCGGTGGTGGAAAAGAAACTCATACCCAAAAACTATGTTTTTGATTGGATAAGGAAGCTGGGAGATATAGAAGAAGATGAAATGTATAGGACCTTCAATATGGGGCTTGGTTTTGTGCTGGTAGTAGAAGAAAAGGAAGTTCATAGAGTGAAAGAACTTGTTGAATCTGCTTTTGTATGTGGATATATAGAGGAGGGCAAGAGAGATGTCCTACTTGTTTAGAAAGGCATTTTTGATAAGCGCGCTTTTTGCCAGCTTTTCTTTTGGTCAAGTCATACAAAAGGTGGAAATATCTGGAGCTAAGTATGTGCCCGATGAAGTCATAAGAGCTCTAATAAAGGCAAGGGAAGGTATCACCTACACACCTGACCTGGTTAGAGAGGACATAAGAAGACTATACAGAACGGGATTTTTTGATAAGATAGAGGTGCGGGAAGAAAGAGAAGGTGATAAAGTCACACTCTACTATAATGTGGTAGACCTTCCTATCATCTATAAGATAGAATTTACAGGCAACAGAAAGATAAAGTCAGAGGACCTGGAGAAAAAGATAGGCATAGAAACAGAAGTAGGCAAGATAGATATAGAGGAGCTCACCAAAGGCTACACATCATCCCCTGCAATAGAGGAAAAGGTAGAGATACAAAGAAGACTAAAACTGGGAAGGGTTTTAAGTAGAGAGGAGATGGAATACATAAAGAGAAAGATAATAGAGGCTTATGCCAAAGAAGGTTACCCCAACGTGATGGTATCCTACCAAATAGTTCCAAAGAAAGGGGCTTCTAAACTGGTTTATCAAATAGTGGAGGGCTCTCCAGAGTATGTATCCTCAATAGTATTCAAAGGAAACAAAACTTTCAGGTCTGGTAGGCTGTTGGACCTAATGGAAACAAAACCTCCCAGTCTGTTGGCTTTTAGGTTGCACCCACCTTTTAGTGAAGAGGTCCTAAAGGATGACATTAAAAGGCTTGAGGAGTTTTACAGGTCTGAGGGCTTTTTGGACGCAAAGGTATCTTACAAGATCACCAAAAAAGACAACAAGTACACAGTGGAGATAGATATACAAGAAGGTAAAAGATACAAACTTGACGAACTTAAAATAGAAGGTAATACCCTTTTCTCTTACAACGAGCTTGTAGGAAAAATCCTGAAAAAGAACAAAGGCGGTTATTACAGGGAACAGGTCATTAATGAACTTATAGAGAATATAAAAAGGCAGTACTCCTCTATAGGTTTTCTCAATGTTTCTGTTTCCAAAGATGAAAAGATAGACAGTGAAGGCAAAAAAGTGAGCGTGGTGTTAAAGATAAACGAAGGAGAACCCGTTTATGTGGATAGAATTCAAATAAGAGGCAATTACGAGACAAGGGATTATGTGATAAGGAGGGAAATGAGAATACAAGAGGGTGAGCTTGCGGACGAAAAAGAGATAGAGCGCTCAAGGACTAGGATATTCAACCTTGGTTATTACGAAGATGTGTCCATACAGCCTTTACCTTCGAAAGGCAAAAGGTGGGACTTTGAAGTCAATATTAGAGAAAGATTCACTGGTCAGTTCTCTGTGGGTCTTGGGTACAACCAAGTTACAAAAGTGTCAGGCTTTGTGGC
The DNA here is from genome assembly GCA_023255875.1 of Hydrogenobacter sp. Lineage (GTDB taxonomy): Bacteria > Aquificota > Aquificia > Aquificales > Aquificaceae > Hydrogenobacter. The sequence goes on from JAGDVY010000018.1 coordinate 14,574, forward strand.
TATAAGAAAAGGCAACTTTTTGGGCACAGGTGATATAGCTAGCATATCTGTATCCTACGGTAGCAGATACAAGGACAATTCAGTGTCTTACACTAAAAAGTGGTTTCTCAATAAACCTATAGATCTTACCGGGTCTTTATACGATAGGCGTATAGAATACACTACTTACACTGTATCCAGGACAGGAGTTGATTTTATACTTTCTCGGGAGTTTGCAGAATATTGGCGCGTGAGCGGTGGATTTAGTGTGCAAAAAGTCAGGTACTCTAACATTTCACCTAATGCATCCGTTGTAGTCCAGCGGGAGGCAGGCACAAGACAGTCAAGAAAACTCATCTTTGGCATTACCAGAGACACAAGGGACAACTACCTTTTCCCAACAAAGGGAGCACTTACAGACCTGAGTTATTCTGTTGCTGTTCCCGTTCTGGGAGGTACAGAAAAGTTCAACAAGGTGGTTCTTTCCCATCAGATGTTCATGAAGGATAACATTTTTGACACGGGTCTTATATTATCTTTAAAAGGTATGGTAGGTATGGTAGAGCCTTACGGTGGAAAGACTGTGCCCCTTGATGAGAGGTTCTTTGTGGGCGGTGACTTTACCATAAGGGGTTATAAGTATGGCTATGCTGGACCTCTTGACCCTAACACCAACGATCCTATAGGAGGAACCAGGGAACTCATACTTTCCACAGAACTTAACTATCCCCTATATAAAAACATACTTTACGGTGCAGTGTTTTACGATACAGGTCTGGCTGCCAACAGCTGGAAGGACTTTAAGCCTCAAAACTTCCGTGGTGGCTATGGCGTAGGCATAAGGTTTATAACTCCCATTGCTCCCATAAAGCTTGACTGGGCTTTCAAGACCAAGAAAGTACCAGGTGATACATCAAGAAGCAAACTTCACTTTGTGTTGGGGGTGTTCTTCTGATGATACCAAGGGCTTTAACCATTGCAGGGTCTGACAGCGGAGGCGGTGCTGGCATTCAGGCAGACCTCAAAACCTTTACCGTTCTTGGTGTTTATGGTATGACCGCGATAACCTCCATTACTGTCCAAAACACGGTGGGAGTCTTTGGTGTTTATGACCTTCCTGCGGACATAGTTTATAACCAAATAAAAGTGGTGGTGGAAGATATAGGCGTAGATGCTGCAAAAACGGGAATGCTATCTTCTGAGGAGATCATAAAGGCAGTCTCAAAGGCAATAAAGGATTTCAAGATAGAAAAGCTGGTAATAGACCCCGTTATGAGGGCAAAGTCAGGGGACTCACTGCTTGCACCATCTGCAAAAGAAGCGCTCATTAAGGAACTTCTGCCTCTTGCCCTTATAGTAACACCCAACATTCCAGAAGCTCAGGAGATATGCGGTTTTGAGATAAGAGATTTAGAGGACATGGAAAAAGCCTGCAAAGTCATCTATTCCTTTGGTCCTTCCTATGTGGTAGTAAAGGGTGGACATTTGGAAGGTAATAAAAAGGTAGATGTGGTCTATGACGGGAAGGGCTTTCACTATTTGGAAGGTAAGTATGTGCCCACAAAAAACACCCACGGTACAGGATGCACCTTTTCTTCCGCTATAACAGCCTATTTGGCAAAGGGAGAAGAACCCCTTGAAGCTCTCAAAAAAGCAAAACACTATCTTCAGTCCGCCATAGAGCAAAGTCTTAACATAGGACACGGGCATGGACCTCTGAACCACATGTGGATGTTATAATTTCCTCATGCGCACAGTGGATGTAAGCTCAAAACCAATAACCCTTAGAACCGCAAAAGCTTACGGCAGAATAAGACTAAGCCCGCAAACGGTAAAAGCCATCCTGGAGGGAAATATACCAAAGGGAAATGTCCTTGAGGCAAGCAAGCTCGCTGGTATCATGTCAGTAAAAAAAACCTCAGAACTCTTACCCTTTTGCCATCCTCTAACTTTTCAACATGCCCAGATAGATATAAACATTAAGGAGGACACTATAGAGGCGTTTTCTTATGTAAAAGGCATAGAAAGGACAGGCTATGAGATGGAAGCTCTAACTTCTGTGGCTGTCTGTCTGCTTACCATCTACGATATGTGTAAAGGCATGGACCCAAGCATGGTTATTGAGGAGATAAAGCTCGTTGAAAAGACAGGTGGCAAGTCCCAGTGGGCAAAAGACCTAAGGGATAAAAGAGTGCTTGTCCTTGCAGAAGAAGAACTTTTTAATATTATCGCAGGCTATCTTGAAAAGCTTCATCCATTGGAAGTATCTACACAAGAAGGCAAAGGATACCATATGGTCATATCCACTCAGGACATACCCATTGCTGAGGAGTTTTATGGGCTTGAAATAGTTGTAAACCAGACATTGTTTAGCTTACTTCCCACGCATCTAAGAAAGGGCGTGCGCATTGGAAAAGATATCTTGGGGCGTTTGGTTATACACATAGAACCTTCTGAACACATCATATCAGCCTTCTTTGAAAACTTTTCATATCTTCTTGGAACATGGGCAGATGGATAAGCTCTACTTTTGGCTAACTCTCAAAGCCATAAAAGGTTTGGGAGAGAGGAGCATAAAGAAGCTATACACTTTTTACAAAGACCCAAAGCTCGTACTTGAAAGTCATGAAAAGGAGCTAGAGCAAGTAGTAGGTAAAGAAAAAGCCTTTAGGATAAAAAATAGAGAACTATCCTTTGATCCTCAGGAAGTCCTCAAGCAGGTGGAAAGGGAAGGTATAAAGTACCTGACCTTAGATGACGAGAACTACCCAAAGCTTCTAAAAAGTATAGAAGACCCTCCTCCCGTGCTTTTCTACAGGGGACAGATAAAAGAGCTTCCCTTTGTTGCGGTAGTAGGCACACGCAAACCTGAGTACTACAGTGTGAGCTTTACAAAAGACTTGATAAAACAGCTTATTGGTATGTCCTTTGGGATTGTTTCGGGAGGTGCAAGAGGTATAGACCTTTTATCTCACAAGTACGCGGTGGAGTTTGGTGGATACACTGTGTGTGTGCTTGGTTTTGGTATTCTCAACATGCCCAAACATCTTGAGTTTCTTTTATCCAAAGGTTCAGCGGTTATCTCCGAGTTTTTACCCACAGAACCTCCCAGTGATTATACTTTTCCCAGACGCAACAGGATAATAAGCGGTATGTCCCAAGCGGTTTTTATAGTAGAGGCAGGAATAAACAGTGGAGCTCTCATAACTGCTGAGTACGCTTACAAACAAAAAAGACCCGTTTATGCTCATATAGGTGTAGGCAAAAGCGACAGGTGGGACGGATGCGCAAAGCTCATCAACGAAGGAAAGGCAAAGTTCTTCAGAAATGCGCAAGAGACCCTCTTAAATACCAAGATGCTTACAAAAAGTGATGGAATCCTAAACCTACTTACAAGCCCCAAAACCTTTGACGAGCTCATAGAAATTTCTGGACTTCCTGCTACAGAACTTCTTAGAATACTCACAGAGTATGAGCTGAGCGGTAAGGTTGTGAAGATGGGAGCTTACTACAGACTATTGTAGTATAATCTTTTAACCATGAAATTAGCTTTTTTGAGGACGGGAAACGAAAAAGGAGTAAATAGACACATACTTTCTTTGCTTGATTACTTCAAAAGCAAAGGTGTAGAGGTCAGAGAGTTTGAGCTAAACCAAGAGGATATACAAAGAACCATCAATGACATTCTTGAGTTTTCTCCTACCTTTCTTATGGACATAAACTCAACGGGTATGATAGTGGGACAGCAAGAGCAGAAGAAAGTACCCATGTGTGATGCCTTTGGGTTTGTGCATGTAAGCATCTTTACAGACGATCCTCTTTTGTACTTTCCCATACTGCTTGAGGTTAGAGAAGCAAACAACTTCCTACCTGTGGTGTGCGATCTTAAGTATGTGGATAGCTTGAAACTTCTTGGTATCAACAAGGGAATTTTTTACATAACTCCCTTTGTGGATCAAAGGTACATGAAGCAGTCCAAAGGTGAGAAAGATATACAGATAATTTTTGTAGGTCCAGTGGTAGATCCGCAAATAATTGCCAATCAGGTTGCAGAGATCTTACCTCAATACGCTGTACCTCTGTTTTTTGAAGTGGGTGAGTTTATGTTTAGGAATCCAGAAGTGCCAGCTTTTGTTGCCTCTGAGTACATACTATCCATGTTTCAACAGAGTATTCAGGAACAAATAGAGCAATGGAAAAGGGAAAAGCCAGAGGAGTATCTGAGATTCCTAAACGATGTGTCCATATACGCTACCTTTAGAAAAAGGTGGTACATTCTGAGCTTTCTTGAGGGTATAAACCTAAAGATTCTTGGTGATTTTCAGGGTGAGCTTATGGAAGGACACGAGGTTTTACAAACAAGCTCCTACGAGGACTTTCTTGAAGCCTTTGACAGGTCTTACATGGCTGTGCTCAGCTTTCCCTTTAACCTGCCTTCTGGGATAGGTTTTACTCCCCTTGAAGTGGGCTTTATGGGTTGTGCACCAGTTATAGACTACAGAATGACCCTTCCTGGCTTCCTTACACCAGGAACTGAGTGTATTACATACTTGCCTCTTGACAGGGCGGATATAGAAGAAAAAGTCCTTTATTACCTTGATCACTTGGACGAGGCGCTATCTATAGGACAGGCTTTGCGAAATAAGGTTTTAGAAAAATTTTCTCCCGATGACAGAGGTGAGTTCTTACTAAATGTGTTTGAGCAGATAATCCAGCAGGCAGGCAAAAATTCTTAAGATATGTTTCCGGGCTTTGGTACTCTGGTAAATGCGGGTTTAATAGTTGTAGGCTCTCTTTTGGGCATTAAGGCACAGCAGTATATTCCTTACAGTATCAAGGAAGGGACTATAAACGCCATAGGGCTTTTCACTCTCATGTTGGGTATAAAGCTCCTTTACGAAAACAGACCAGAAATGCTCAAGGTGTTTTTCCTTTTGATAGTGGGCTCCATATTTGGACATTTAATAAAGTTAGAAGAGAGGCTTGAAAGTCTTATGAGAAGTAGTGAATCCATAAGAGGCTTTATGACCGCTTCTTTGCTCTTTACCATAGGACCTATGACCCTTTTGGGATGCATACTTGAGGCTACAAAAGGAGACAGCAGTCTCATACTCTCTAAAGCTTTTATGGATGGATTTTCTTCTGTGATCCTTGCATCCTCTATGGGAAGGGGTGTTGTCTTTTCCGCACTTTTCGTTTTAGTTTTTCAGGGTGCGCTTACCGCTTTAGCTTTTTACTTGGGTAGTTTTCTATCACAAAGTTCCATGTCCAATGCGCTCTTCATTGGGGGTGGGCTCATATTGCTCACATCTTTTAAGATATTTGGCTTTTTGGATAAACTTAAACTGCTCAACATCTACCCTTCTTTATTGATAAGCCTGTTTGTTTAAAAAGTGTTATTATATAAAAAAATAAATTATGTTATCATTTTAAGCTATGAAAAAAGAGGAGAAGAACAGGGGGAAAAAATACAATAAGATAAGCTATACCTTGGCGATAATTTGGATATCCTCCATGGCTCTTGCTGGTTTTTTCCTGCCTGTTTTTTTGGATACACTACCCTACTTTAAAGTAAAAGCCATTGAGGTAGAGGGCAATAACACTATACCAACCTATGTGTTTTCCCAAGCGGCAGGGGAACTAAAGAATAATTGGCTTTTTATTACTGAAAACAACCTCCTTGAAAAGCTAAATTATCTCACCAATAATTCCGTGGAAGACATAAAAGTGGATAGAGTCTTCCAAAAAGACGGCGTGATATTGAAATTAAGCGTGAAAGAGAGAAAGCCTTTTTTAATGGTTTTTGAAGGAGAAAAGAAGATATTTTTTGATGAGAAAGGAGTACCTTTCTTTTCCAAATACATACCAGAAAAGAAACCTTACATATACACGCACAGCGTAAAACTTGTAAAGGATAACTTTCCTAAATTGAAAAACTTAGTAGAAGTATGTGAAAATCATATACCTCTAAAGGATATCTATTTAAGCGATTTGGGTACCTTTGTTTATACAACTGATGGCACCAAATTGCTTCTTCCTCCGTTAGAGCAAATAGACCAAGACGTGTTAGATAGATTAGAGCGTATCTATAATATAAGTATGGAAGCAAAAGAGATAGACCTAACAACACAAGGTATGGCAGTAATAAAAGGTGGGCAATGAAGATGATAACTTCCTTAGATATAGGTACTAGTAAAGTTGCTCTGCTTGTAGGTGAGGTGGACAGTTATGGAGATATACACATAGTGGGTGTGGGAGAGGTGCCATCAAAGGGCATAGATAGGGGATACATAACAAGGTTGGACCTTGCTGTCCATACGGTGTTGAGCGCTCTAAAAGATGCTCAGGAGATGTCTGGTTTGCGAATAGACACTGTTATTATAGGCGTATCTGGTCCCAACGTAAAAAGTCAGAACGAGAGAGACACCATAAGTGTATCACCACAACCTATAGAGATAGAGCATCTACATATAGATAGGCTGATAGAAAGAGCTATAACTAGAGCAAGAGAAGACGGATATGAGATAATAAGCGCTATCCCTAGAAAGTTTATTTTAGATGACCAAGAAGGTGTTATAGACCCAGTGGGACTTTTGGGTTCAAGGCTCTCTGCAGAAGTGCACGTGGTCAAAGTTGGAAGTAGTATGCTGAGAAACCTTGAAAAGGCTATCGCTTCAAGTGGTCTTAAGATAGCTAACAGATTTCTATCTTCTATGGCTTCTTCCGAAGCGGTACTAACACCAGAGGAAAAAGAGGAAGGTGTACTTCTTTTAGATATGGGAGCGGGACTCACAGATTTTGTCCTCTACACTGAAGGCTCACCCATTATAACAGGAAGCGTTCCCATGGGAGGCATAAACATAACAAAAGACATAGCACACTTTATGAAGATCACAGTTGAACAAGCAGAAAAGATAAAGATAGAACAGGGTTTTGCTATAGCGGACCTAGTGAATGAAACAGAAAGGGTTAAAATAAAACCTAGAGGAGAAGAAAAAGAAACTATGATAAGTAAAAAACAGCTTGCGGAAGTTATACAGATTAGGCTTGAAGAGATCATGGACAAGGTCTTGGAGCTTATAAACTCACAGGGTGTAAAGCTTGACTCAATAAACGCAGGTGTGGTGATCACAGGGGGCTGTGCCAAGCTTGCCGGTATGAAGGAATTTCTTGAGAGGTACTTTGACATGCCCGTAAGAATAGGATACCCTACTGGTGTAATAGGCTTAAAGGAAAAGATACAGGATCCATCCTTCTCTACAGGTGTAGGTCTTATCAAGCTTGCTTATGAGGAGCAGTTTTCAGGTAAAAAAGACCTACTGCGGAATTCTCAGGAAAATAGCGCGGTAAAAGGAAAAGTGGATGTTAGATCTATTTTCACCAAAATAAAGGATTTTTTTAAGGACGTGATATAGGAGGTGAAAGTGATGGAGAGTGTAAATCCCACGCGCATAAAGGTATTTGGTATAGGCGGAGGGGGTTCAAATGCGGTAAACCGTATGTACCTTGATGGAATAGAGGGTGTGGAGCTTTTTGCCATAAATACAGACATACAGCATCTGGCATCCCTGAGTGTTCCAAACAAAATACAGATAGGTGAGAAGGTTACAAAGGGATTAGGCGCTGGAGCAAAACCTCAGATAGGAGAGCAGGCAGCTCTTGAGGACATAGACAAGATTAAGGATGTTCTCAGAGGCACAGATATGCTCTTTTTGGCAGTAGGCTTAGGTGGTGGCACAGGAACAGGCGCAGCACCAGTGATCGCAGAGGCAGCTAAAGAGATGGGTATACTCACCGTTGCAGTAGTTACCAAACCTTTCTCTTTTGAAGGTCCCAAAAGGATGCAAGTCGCTCTGGAAGGTCTTGAAAGACTAAAGGATGTGGTAGATACATACATAGTCATAAACAACCAGAAACTTGCAGAAATGGCAGATAGAAACTTTAGCATAAAAGATGCCTTCAAGATGGTGGACGATGTGCTTTCAAAAGCGGTAAGAGGTATAACCAGCATAGTGGTGACACCAGCTCTTATAAACGTGGATTTTGCGGATGTGAAAACTATTATGGAAAAAGGAGGACTTGCCCTTATTGGCATGGGAGAAGGAAGAGGCGATGGCAGAAGAGACCATGCCATAGAGCAAGCCATAACAAGTCCTCTATTGGAAGGCAATAGTGTTGAAGGTGCCAGAAGACTACTCATCACCCTTTGGGTCAGTGAAGATGTACCTTTCAGAGATGTAGAAGAGACTATAAGCAGGATAAGAGAGTTAGCTCACGAAGATGCTCTCATCATATTTGGTGCCGTGCTGGAAGATACAAAAGAAAACTTTATGCGCGTTGCGGTGGTTGCCACAGATTTTGAGGATGCACAAACTCACACACACCTCAAGGTGGTTAAAAAACCAGAACCTAAGGATATAAAGAAAGTAGTCCCAGAAACCATCATAGAACCAGTACAGCCAGAGCTTGAAGATATCCCAGCATATTTAAGAAGAAAGAGAAAGCTGTGAGAAAGATAGAAACAAAAAACAAGGCTCTATCCTTTATCTTGGGTTTAGTTTACGGCTACAGAAACGCTCCAAACATGGAACTTGTTGTAAAGGACCTAAAAAGCTTTTCCCAAGACTTACACAAAGAAGATAAAGTTTATTACCTAAACAGACAAACAGGAGAACTTTTCCCACACTTCTGCGAAAGCACCACGCATATCTGCGTTATAAGGGAAGATAAAATTAATAAAAAAGTGGTACTGTTTGTTTATAAAAATAAAGCTAAATAAAAGTATTGACTTTAAATCTCAAGAACTTTAACATTAGCCTATGCTTTTACTTCTCCTGCTTTTTGCCTTATATTCTACGCCCTTGAGAACTCACCAAAAGTAAGGCAGTATGAGAAGTTAAAGGTATTCAAAAACCCTTCCTAACCCCACTATCTACGCTGGTTTTAGCAACTTATCTTTAAATAAGCCCTACCCCAACTCAACAGAACCCATGAGTGGCTTTGTAGTAGGATTTTCTCAAACTTACATCTTGCCTGTAAAAAGAGATCTTGAAGCTTTAATAACAAAAAACAAAATGCTGGAAGTGGAAAAAAGTATAGAAGTCATCAAAAGGGAGCTAATAAAAGACATAAAAATTGCTTATCTTAAGTGGCTATATACCAGAAGGATAGCGGAGGAAAATACAATTATCAGAGAGCCAATCTTGCAAATATCCTTTCCACAGAAGCAGACAAATCAAGCAAGGAAGATATGATGGTGTTGGAAAAGCAGGAGGAGATTAGATCAAAGGAGAAGGAGATAAGGGAACTACAGCTTGAGCTTAAAAGACAGCTTGAGGACCTCAAAGTAGAATGCGAAAAAACAGAGAGCTTTTGGAACTCACACAGATTTAACAGCGCTACTTGCTCTGCCAGCGCTTTATAGCTTCAAACACCGCAGTTAGATTTTGAGTATAACCTTACCAAAGTGTTTTGATGCTTCTAAATACTCGTGCGCCTTATGTGCCTGTGAAAGAGGAAACACCTTATCCACCACCGGTTTTAAAAGTCCCCTTTCAAAAAGCTCTGATATCTTCAAAAGGTCAGAAGATGGTCCCATGTAAATGCCTATAAGCTCTATCTCTCTTACGAATAAGTACCTTATGTCTATGTTTGCTTTACTTCCTGTGGTAGTCCCAAAGAACACTAACTTGCCACCTTTCCTGAGGCATTCTATACTTTTTGAGAAAGTTTGTTCTCCTACATGGTCCATCACCACATCAACACCTTCTTTGAAGACCTCCCTTACCCTCTTGGGTACATCTTCTTGATAGTGATTTATTACCAGATCAGCACCCAGCTCTTTGCATCTTTTTGCCTTTTCCTCACTTCCTGCGGTAGCTATAACAAAAGCACCCATCAATTTAGCTATCTGTATGCCTGCTACACCCACACCCGAAGAGCCAGCCCATATGAGCACTTTGCTGTACGGTTTTATCTGTCCCTTTCTTACAAGAGCATTCCAAACGGTCAAAAAGGTAAGGGGGTAGCTTGCGGATTCTTCAAAGCTCAAGTTCCTGGGTTTTGGAATAACATTTCTTGCCGGCACTTTCACATACTCCGCATAGCCACCCTTTGTCTTAAGACCCAATATATCATAATGCCTACACAAATTATCCCTACCAGACAGGCACTCATAACAGACACCACAGGAGAGACCCGGAGAGACTATCACCTCATCTCCTTCCTTTACATTTCTCACCAAACTTCCCACCCTTTCCACAACGCCACTAACATCCGAACCCAGTATGTGGGGAAGTTCAGGCTTTATGGCTAAAGCACCTTTTCTAACCCAGATATCAAGATGGTTTAGAGCGGTCGCCTTTACCCTGATGAGCACCTCATCTTCTTTTATCTCTGGCACTGGGAAATCTTCCACATAATCAAGATACTCTACTCCCCCAAAGGCTCTGAGCAGTACCGCTCTCATGATGTTATTTTACCACGCTCTTTGATTTTTCTTCAATGAGTTTCTTCAGGCTTTTTGCCATTTCCTTCATTACAGGTTCAAACTTGTCTTTTAGTTCATAAAGAGCGCCATAAAGCTCATCAGGGGATACCTCCCAGGTGCTTATGAGCTTGTTTTTAAGCTGTGTCATCTTAAAGATGTCCATGTAGTAATCTTGAGGTATAACGCCTACCTCCACAAGCTTGGAGAGGCAGTCATCTCCGAACTTTTTAACGCCAAACTTGGGTGCAAGATGTTTGCATATGTCAAAGAGGCTATCGTAAGCAACCTGATAAAAGTATTTTACCCTATCGTAATACATGGGCTTTTCCCTAAATTCCTCTATACCCTGAGATAAGACAAACTCTATTTTTTTCACCGAGTCCTTTATGTACTTTGCCTTTTCGTTAAGGAGGTCAAAGTCTATAAGGAGATAATTACCAGTAGTCTTTTTTATGTACTCCACTACAGCCTGAGCGTAATTTTTAAACACAACAAGGTTTTCTTTCAAAAAATCGTAAAGCTCTTCTGGTGATACAGCGTCTTTTAGGTCTCTATACTTGAAGTAAAACTCGGTGAACTTCTCAAGTGTCTGTATGTCTTGCATACCTATGTGCTGAGCTAATTTGACAAGACAGTCCTTAGATGTAGTTTTAAGTCCATAAACAGTAGAAAGGTGTCTGCAGGGCCTCATGCAACTCTCAAAGGCTAAGTTAAAATCCACACGCACCTTATCAAGGACGAGCTTATTACTCACAAACTCTTCCTTTGGAAGGGAAAGATTCTTTTTGAGGTCCACATATGCCTTTTCAAGGTTATGAAAGCTCTCTACTATGAGGCTTATTTTAGGGCTTTTTTCCATGTTTTATAATATACGCTTAAGTTCTATGAAAGTCTCTGTGCTTGGTGGTGGCAGGTGGGGCACCGCACTTGCTACACATTTGGGAAGGTTAGGCCATGAGGTTTTAGTTTACGAAAGAAACGAGGATGTAGTAAAAAAGATCAACGAAGGCAGGCATCCTTACATACAGGATATAACGCTCAGCAATGTATCAGCCACACAGAACCTAAAAGACATAGAAAGCTATTCCAATTACTTGGTGATAGCTCTTCCCGTGCAGGCAATTAGGGAAGTCATCAAAAACATAGACCTTTCAAAAAAGGTGGTTATATCCGCATCAAAGGGCTTAGAGGTGGGCACTTACAAGAGGGTGTCCCAGATAGTTAAAGAAATTGACAGCTCTGCTGTGGTATTTTCTCTCTCTGGACCTTCCTTTGCGTCAGAAGTATCAAGGGGCCTGCCTACCGCTTTGGTGCTGGCAGGTGAGGAGTTAGAGGAGCTAAGGAGGGTAAGAGACATATTCTTCTCTGAAAACTTCAGAGTTTATCTCTCTACGGACATTATAGGGGTGGAGCTTGGTGGAGCGCTAAAAAATGTAATTGCCATAGCGTGCGGTATATCTGATGGACTAGGCTATGGTGAGAACGCAAGGGCAAGCCTTATCACAAGAGGGCTTGCAGAGATGGTAAGAATAGGCGTAAGCTTAGGGGCAAAAAAAGAAACTTTTTATGGGCTTTCTGGCATGGGAGATCTCTTTCTCACTGCGAGCTCAAGCCAATCAAGAAACAGAACTTTTGGTTTTTTACTAAGTAAAGGCTTAAAACCAGAAGATGCCTTCAGAGAGATAGGACAGGTGGTAGAAGGTGCGGATACTGTAAAAGCTGTAAAAAAGCTCTCAGAAGAACTAGATATATACACTCCCATATGCTCAGCGGTTTATCAGGTAGTGGTTGAGGGTCAGGACCTTTATAAGGTAGTAAGATCCCTCCTTTTGAGACCTCCAAAAGAGGAGTTTGAGCACCTTTAGGATAATTTTTTCCTGACTTTTTGTAGGAGGTTGTGAGCGAGCCTTGTGGGTTCTGGTATCCGGTAAATGGAGGTTTTGAGCACAAGCTCAATAGCGGTCTTTAGGCTTATTCTGTGTCCTACGGACACATAGATGGGTTCTGCGTCATCTCTTGTTCTGAGGACTGCACCCAAAATGTTCCCTCTGTATGTCAAGTAAGACCAACTTCCCCTTTTTGTAGGTGGCTCTTTGTAGTATCCAAAGAGCTTAGTCTTTGCAACACCAACACTTACGCTATGTGTGATCACTCCAAAGTGTGAGGCTATGCCACACCCCCTTGGATGAGCTACACCTTGTCCATCTATAAAATAAACATCGGGTTTCTTTTGTGCCCTTTGATGTAAATTTAGCATCAGAGGTAGCTCTCTAAAAGCCAAGAAGGTGGGTATATAAGGGAAATCCACTATACCCTCAACCACATCCTCATAAATGGGTTTTAGTGTGTTTATGTCTATTACAACCAAGCTTGCCCAAGCTTTCGTTGGGTTATTCCTTATATCCTGAAAGGTGAGGTCTATGCCTCCCACCGTGCGGATTTCCTGAAAATCGTCTTTTTGAACTACCTTTTTTGCACACTCTTGCTGAATTCTCTTTAGTTCCTCTAGGTCCATTACTTAATTTATCATTCTATTATAGCTATGTTGGGAGCTTACTGGCTACTGATCTCAAATGCGGTGATCCTGACGGTTTTACTCTTTTACTTTTACCTGCTTCCTTCAGCGAAATTTCGCGTGCCCGAGGTAAGTAAGGAAAACTATAGACCACCAGACCTGAGCTTTATATTTAGGGATCAGGAGCTTCAAAAGGTAAAGGACCTTAGTAATGTACGCCTACTTGCTACGGCAAGCGGAAGCGTGAGGTTGGCTCTTTTGGAGATAAAGGGAAAAGCCAAAGTGGTAAGGATAGGTAGCGAGGTGGAGGGATACAGAGTTGTGGATATACAGAGAAATTACATACTGCTCAGCGATGGCAGAGAAACAAAAGCGGTAGGTTTTAGCTTTGAGACTGCAAAGACTCCTACCTTTGAGTCTGCTGTAGGGACTAATAGTCCTTCAGAGAGTTTTTCTGCGGTAGTTTCCAAAAGGGAAATAGAGAGCGTGACTGCAGACCCTGGCATTATGTTTAGACAGATAAGATTAGTGCCTTATGTGCAGAATGGACAAACAAAGGGTTTTCTCTTTGAGTGGGTAGACCCACAGAGCATATTTTCTAAGGTTGGTATAAGGGCAGGTGATATACTCATATCCATAAACAACCAAGACATAAAGAGCGGTGAGGATGCTTTTAGGATACTTCAGGCTCTTAGAAACGAAAACAGTCTTAGGGTGAGCCTTATGAGAGATGGAAAACCCATAGAAATAAACTTGAGGATAGAGTGATGCATATGCTTTTTCTTCTTATAATTCTCTTGTTCAGTGTAGAGGTTTATGCTCAAAGCGCAGAGGAAATTCAAAAGCAGGCTCAGGAACAGAGAAGAACTGGCAAGGTTTATCTCAACTTTCAAAATGCAGACATCTCTTTGATAGTCAAGTTTATGTCCGAGCTGACAGGTAAAAACATAATTTTAGACCCCAATGTAAAAGGAAGCCTTACCATAAGCTCTGCAAAACCCATCAGCATAAAGGAAGCCTGGGACCTCTTTGTTATGTCCCTCTCTATGCAAGGTTATGGAGTTATAGAAGAGAGGAATTTTGTCAAGATAGTTCCTCTACAACAGGCGGTGTCCTTTGCACCACTCAAAAGATCAAGCACTTCGGGAGAGGTGGTCATATACCTCTATAAAGCACAAAATGTTCAGGCAGTTCAGCTACAGCAAGCTATCCAGCCTTTCCTTTCACCCTTTGCCAAAAGCACGGTACATCAACAGTCCAACACCCTTATTGTAGCGGATGTATCCAAAAACATAGACAAAATTAAGTCCATACTCAAAGACTTGGATTCTCCAAAAGAATCCCTAAAGGTGGTGGTGTATAGATTAGAAAAGGCAAGAGCGGACACCATATTCCAGAGCCTTCAGGCTTTAAGTCTTGCCTTTCAACAACAGTTTGGCACTCCTGTTTTCATAACCTTCAACAAGGACAGCAACTCCATAATAGTTGCAGGTTCAGAAAACGTACAAAGCATAATAAAGCAGGTCATAAGCACTTTAGACACACAGAGTTTTGGCACATTAGAGAGGAGCTTTTACATTATCCCCCTCAAATACGTATCCGCTGAGGAAATATACAAAAGCCTGCAGAGCCTTTTCAGAGGCATAACCCCCACCACAACGGTTCAAGTTTCAGAAACCTACACACCACCACCAATGCCAGAAATAAGAGGCTTAGAGACCCCTTTAAAGAAAGAAGAACAGCCAAGGCAGGCACAGACACAGCTTATACCCATAGAAACAAAAGAGGGCATGAGAATAGGTTTTGACAGAGGGACCAACTCGGTAATCCTTTATGCAACACCTCAGGAATACCAAGGAGTAAAGTCTTTGGTAGAAAAGATGGACGTAAAAAGAAAGCAAGTGCTTATTGCAGCAAGCGTCATAGAGATGAGCACCAGCAAAGCTTTAGACATAGGTGTCAAGTGGCAGATAATAGGCACTCAAGGCGGTGCAAGCTTTGGTGGTGGAAGCCTCCAAGATGTGTATAGTGCCTTACTTTCGGGCAACTTTATCATGGGCGTTCTTAGCACTGCGGGAAAGAGCATCACCTTAGGAGGCACTCAGCTTTTCTTCCCTGACCTTTTGCTTTTGTTTTCTCTTTTAGAAAGAGGCAGTGGTTTTAATATACTTTCTAATCCCAAGGTGCTCACCTTGGACAACCAACCTGCAGAAATAAAAGTGGGTCAAGTGATCCCCTACGCTTCTGGTGTTAAGTTTGATATAAACGGTCAACCTGTTATTACTTACGACTACAAGGAAGTGGGATTAGACTTAAACGTGATCCCCAGCGTGTCTGGAAAGGACCTCAGACTACAGATAAAGCTAAAGCTTCAGGACATCATAGACTTCATAAGGCCACAGATAGGTACTTTGAGCTATGCAGTGCCTATAACTTCCAACCGTCAGGTAAACTCTGATGTGGTGGTGGAAAACGGACAGACGGTAATAATAGGCGGTCTTGTAAATACCAAGACCTTAGAGAGTGCTCAAGGTATTCCCGGACTTAAAGACATACCCGGCTTGGGAAGGCTATTCAGAAGGGACACGAAGACAGAGGATAAGGTCTCTTTATTTGTATTCATCACCCCTTACGTGATAGAAAGTCCCGAGGAGCTTTCCAAGATCACTCAAGAACATCAAAGGATGGCAGAAGAGCTAAGAAAAGCCATGGAAAAGAGATATAATGAGAAAAAAGAACCTTAAGCTTTTCACTCTTTACTTTTTGGGTACTGTCTTTTTCACTTTGCTGGTCCTTGTTTTGACTCTGCCTAAGTTTCTGATCTTGGACAGATGGCTCATGTCAAAAGGTGTATATATGATAGCCAAAAGCGTCCAAGAAAACATCACAAGTTTGAGTTTGTATGATGTAAGGCTCTTAAAGGGCAGTTCAAAAATAGGCAGTTTTAACAGGCTTGATCTGTCTTTAGGTTTCTCACATCTTTTGGCAAAGGGCTACTGTGCGGACGGGTATTTGGAGCTTAAGTTTGAACTTTTTGGCAGTGTAAGACTAAAAGGTAAAGACTTCAAATGTTTAGAAGGCTTTCACATAAAAGACATGGACTTACAGATAAATGATGACATAAGAGGTTTTTCTAAGCTTTACAGCGTAAAAGCAAAAGATGTGAAAGTGGATGAGCTATCCCTTGTGTTCAAAGGAAGGACTTTTGAGGTTCAAGCTTTAGCTTTTGGACAGGTTTTAAAGGGTAGTGGTATGATAGTTTTGAACAAAAGGGATCCACTAAAATCCCAAATTAACGGTACTGTATCAGGTGCTGGTGTAAACTTTTCCATATACGGAAACCTTGAAAATCCCACACTTGAACTGAAAAAATGATATAATAAATTTTCATGATGAAGTACAGTGTCATTATAGTGGGTGGTGGTGCATCTGGGCTTGCATGTGCTCTTACTTTGGCTTCTTCAAGGGGTAGAGGTTGGCAGTGGGCAGAAGACAAAAAGTACCTTCTCTTTGATAAGGGTAATTCTGACCTCAATAAGGCTTACCTGAAAAACGTTCCTGGACTTGACTTTATGACTGGTAAAGACCTTTTGGAAAAGATAAGAAAGCAGATTCAGGATTGGGGCGGTGTGGAGATGCTCCAAGAAGAAGTCACAGAGATAACCAGAGATGACCAAGGATACACCGTAAAGACTTCTTCAGGAAGTAGCTATAGTGCGGACTATGTGGTTTTGGCTACGGGCTTTCACGGATTTGACATAAAGGGGCTTGACCTGGAAGTTGTGGAAAATCCAAAATCTCCAAAGCCCGGAAGAGTGATGATAAAGCACAAGGACTTTGAAGTTTTACCCAACCTATTTGTTGTGGGTACTCTGGCAGGCCTTAGCTCACATTTCGCATCCTGTGCAGGTTCTGGTGTGGAAGTGGCTTGTGAGATACTTTCTCGCATGGCAGGCAAAAGGATAGTTATACATGATGTTCCCGATAACCAAACATAAAAGGAGGCACAAGTGAGCTTACTTACAGAGCTGGCAAACAAAGCTAGAGAGGAGAGTCAGGTAAGGATATACAAAAAGAATGTGGAGAGAGTACTTTCCGCGCTTTTGAAGAGTGGAGACTTTTGGCAGATAGTGGATATGTCAGACCTGCCTGTGCCGGCAGCGTCTGGCATAATCAAGGTGCTTATAAAGGAAGGTTATGCCTTCATAGATGATGAGGAGAACATAAGGCTCACACAGAAGGGGTATGACCTTATTAAAGAGCTTGGAATAGAGCCTTATGTGGATTATACCTGCCCAGCTTGTGAAGGTAGAGGCATACCCTTTTACATAGACATTGAGTTTTACAGAACTTTCATACAGCTTACTAAAGATAGACCTAAACCTATAAGAGACTACGATCAGGGTTCTGTGACGCCAGAGACTACTGTTGCCAGAGTGCTATTTATGGACTCAAGAGGAGACTTGCGCAACAAGGATATAATTGTCTTGGGAGCGGAAGATGACCTCACAGGCCTTGCCATAGCCCTTTCAAGGAAAGCCAGAAGCGTTCTCATCATAGACATAGACAAAAGACTGATAGATTTTGATAACCAAATCTTCAAAGAACTGGGTATAGACAATGCGGAAGCTCGCGTTTGGGACCTTAGAAATCCCTTCCCTTCAGAGATACTGGGGCGCTATGATGTCTTTGTGTCTGATCCACCAGAGACCCTGCCTGCCTTTAGAGCCTTTATAGGCAGAGGCATAGCATCCCTTAAGGAAGAGGGAGGAGTAGGATACTTTGGACTCACTCTTAGAGACTCCTCTGTATTTAGGTGGAGGGACTTTCAGATAGCCCTTACTTCTGAGTTTGGTGTTGCCATAACAGATATAGTTCAGGATTTCAACACCTACATCACTTGGGACTATCACAAAGAAACCAAAGCTGCGCAGATAGCACCTGTCAAAAGAGAGCCAAAGGATATATGGTACAGGTCCTCTTGGTATAGGATAGAGGCACTGCCCGGCTTTAAGAGGTGGAACGAGGCTATATCCGACGATGTGTTTTATCTTGATGAGGAAGGTTCCACTACCTGATGTTCAGGATACACCACTAACCCTACCCTACCCATCTTTTCCCATTTTCTGTCAAGGTCTTTGTAATCAAAAGCTTTTTTGTTTTCATAACCTGTGTGCGCATATATGTACCTTTCGTCATAACCCACTACTACAATGTAGTGGGGTGCGCTAAACCATAGGAAGCCAAGGTCCACAAGCAAGATAACAGGCTTACCTTCATCTATGTATCTTTTAACATCCTCAAGATGTCCCTGAAAGGTGTGAGCCTTAAAGCCAAGTTTTTTAGCGTAGTTTTCTAAATCAGTTATGAGAGCACCCTTAAGCTTAGGATCATATACAACCTTAGCTATATCTTCCTGACTTTTTTTCACACCATAGTACTCAAGCACACTGCTCAAAGAAGCAGGACCACAGTAATCATCTTTCTGTTTCACAAAAGGAACATCAAGAAGCTTAAAAGAAAGTAAAAAGGGCAGGAGGAGAGCAAAAAGCCCTCTCACCTTATAATGATCTCTTTGTTGAGAAGCTTAAGAAGTATTACTATCAGTATAAGAAGTACCACAACCCCAATGGCTACACCTAAGCCATCACCACCCGCTAAGACCTTATCAGAAGCCTTTGCAAGCATGTGTATCTGATCATCACTAAGTTGGGAGAGCTTTTCCTGTATTTCTTCCTTGGTGAGGCCATAGGCTTTTAGTTTCTCTTGCACTATTTTGCTCTCTAAGGCTCTTTGGATCTTTTGAATATCCTGATCTCTTTGAGAAGACACCTCAAGGGTATGTTTTGATTCTACAAGACTTGCCAATGCTGGTGCTGAGTTTACAAAGAAAAAGGCAGAGGCAACAGTTAGCACTATAGCCCTCTTTCTAAGATACTTTATCATAATCAACACCCCCAAAACAGTTTTGGTAAAATTATTATAACTTGCTTGAGGAGGTAAAAGCATGAGGATAACACTTAGCGTAATTAAAGCAGATGTAGGGGGTTATGTGGGACACTCTTCCGTACATCCAGATATGTTAGAAGCTATGAAAGAAATTATACGGGAGGAGGTTTCAAAAGGAAACCTCATTGATGCGGATATACTTGTTTGTGGTGATGATACCGCTTTGGTGATGACTCACACTCACGGAGTTGATAGCGAGATAGTTCATGGCATAGCTTGGAAAGCCTTTGAAAAAGCAACACAGGTAGCAAAGAAGTTAAAGCTCTACGGTGCAGGTCAGGACCTTTTGTCTAGTGCTTTTTCTGGGAATGTTAAAGGTATGGGTCCTGGTGTGGCGGAGATGGAGTTTGAAGAGAGACCCTCAGAACCTGTGATCATCTTCTTTGCGGATAAAACCTCTCCCAGCGCTTGGAACTTACCCCTTTATGAGATGTTTGCGGACCCAATGGTGTGTGCAGGACTTGTGATAGACCCCAAAATGCATGATGGATTTACCTTTGAGGTGCTTGACACTTACACAGGAAAGGCGGTAAAGCTCTCAACACCCGCAGAGCTCTATGAACTATTGGCTCTCATAGGCACAGTAGAAAGGTATGCGGTAAGGAATGTGTGGAGAAATCATGACGGTGAGATAGCAGCAACCGCTTCAACCCAAAGGCTCTCTCTTATAGCGGGCAAGTATGTAGGAAAAGATGACCCTGTTATGATAGTCAGAGCTCAGGCAGGTTTTCCTGCGGTAGGTGAGATATTAGAACCCTTTGCAAGACCGTGGATAGTGGAAGGTTGGATGAGAGGATCTCACAACGGACCCCTTATGCCAGTATCCTTCAAACACGCCACACCCACCAGGTTTGATGGTCCTCCAAGAGTGATAGCTGCAGGCTATCAGCTTGCAGAAGGTAAGCTCATAGGACCCAGAGACCTCTTTGATGATCCTGCCTTTGACAAAGCAAGAGAACAAGCTCAGCTTATTGCAGACATACTAAGAAGACAGGGTATATTTGAACCTCACAGACTACCTTCTGAAGAGATGGAGTACACAACCCTTCCTAAGATACTAAAGAAGCTTGAGGAAAGGTTTTACGAAGTGGAAGCTCCCAAAAAACCTGTAGAAGAAACATCGGAAAAACACGATGTGGACTAAATTTTTATAAAATGACCGCATGGATAGAAAAATTAGTGGTAGAAGGTTTTAAGTCCTACGGGAAGGGGAGGGTGGAGATACCCTTAGGACCAGGATTTATAGGGATAGTAGGTCCCAACGGTGCAGGAAAGTCCAACATAGGTGATGCCATATCCTTTGCACTGGGGCTTGCTACCGCCAAAACCTTAAGGGCAAAAAACCTTTCCTACCTTATATACTCAAAGGACGGTGAAGCAAGTCAGTACGCGTATGTAGAAGTACACTTTAAAAACGAAGGTGCTTTTCCCATAGAAGAGGACAAACTCGTTATATCAAGGAGGGTGGATAAAGAAGGCAGGAGCGTTTTTCGTATAAATGGAACTGTGGTAAGAGAAAGAGACCTAAAGGACTTTCTTGCAAGAGCTGGGCTTTATGAGAACGCATATAACATAGTCTTGCAGGGTGATGTGGTGCGCTTTGTGAAGATGACACCTGTAGAAAGAAGAAAGCTCATAGAAGAGGTAGCAGGCATAGGTGAGTATGAGGAGAAAAAGCAAAAGGCACTTACAGAATTAGGAGAAGTGGAGTTAAAGCTAAGAGAACTCAGGCTTCTCATAGATGAGATGGAAGTTCAGATGGA
This sequence comes from Hydrogenobacter sp., assembly GCA_023255875.1. GTDB lineage: Bacteria > Aquificota > Aquificia > Aquificales > Aquificaceae > Hydrogenobacter. The sequence continues at coordinate 35,329 of JAGDVY010000018.1, forward strand.
ACGGCTCTCTCAGGAAGTGGAAAAACTAAGAAGATACAGAGAGTTAGAAACTCAGCTAAAGGAACTACAAATAAAGCAGTTGATGAAAGATGCAAAGAGCATAAGTCAAAACATGAATAACCTTGAAAAAGCCATAGAAGAGAAGAAAAGAGAAATCTCAGAAATAAGGGAAGAAATAAGCAAGTTAGCATCGGATCATACCCAGAAAGAAGAAGAACTAAAAGAGATAAACGCACAGCTCTTTCCCTTTAGGGAGAGATTGGGAAGGCTAAGCTCAGACATAGAACACACAGATAAAAAGATACAGGAGCTTGAGAAGAAAAAAGAAAGGCTACAAGAAGACGTGCTACGAACCACACATCACATAAAAAATCTCTCCGCAAACCTTGAAAAACTCCTTGAGGAAGAAGCCCAGCTTAAAGACCTCATATCCCAAAAGGAAAAAGAAGTGATCCACAAAGAAGAAGAGGTCTCTTTTCTTTATCAAATGTTAAAAAGTAAGGAGGAAGGTCTCAAAGTATCCATACAGGAGGCACACGCAACGGAAGAGAAGATAAATGCTGTAAGAAAAGAGATGGATCAAAAGAAAGAACAACTCTCAAGAATAGAGCTTAGACTGAGGGAGTTGGACATAAAGTCCCAAAAGGTGCAAGAGGATATACAAAAGCTCAAAGAAGAGGCTCAAAAACTCAAATCACAGATAGGAGAAAACGCTCTAAAAGTGGAAAATTACAAAAAGATGTGGGCAGAAGAAGAGCAGTCCATCAGGAAAAAAAAGCAAGAACTTGAGAGACTTGAGGAAAAGCTAAGAATATTAAGACATAAGAGGGAAGAGGTTATAAAGGAAAAGGCGGGCATATCCGCTAAGCTGGCAGACATGCAGGTTGATGTATTACCCTTTGAAGGTATAAGGGGCGTTTATGGCAGGGTTTATGAGCTCATAAAAGTCAAAAATCCTGAATATATAAAAGCCATAGAATCCGCCGGTGGTGGAAGGCTCTCTTACGTGGTAGTTGAAGATGAAGATGTGGCAAAGGAATGCATACAGAGACTAAAGGAAACTAAAAGGGGCAGGCTAAACTTCATACCATTAAATAGGATAAAACCCACACCCCTTCCACCATATCCAAGAAGGAAGGGTTATATAGACTTTGTGGTTAATTTGGTTGAATATGACAGCAAGTTTGAAAGGGCAATAAGGTTCGTGTTTGGAGACACCCTTTTGGTAGAAGACTTCCAAAGTGCCAAAGACTTGGGAATAGGCAATTATAGAATGGTGACTCTTGAGGGAGAAGTTTTTGAGAAGAGCGGTGTAATAAGCGGTGGACACACAGAAAGCAGAGGGGACCTGGGAAGAGAGTTCTACATAGAGCAGTTAGAAATACTCTCCAAAGAGGAAGAAACTCTAAGAGCGGAAGAGGAGCAAACAGAAAGGCAGGTGAAAGCTCTAAGAGATGAGCTGATCCAAAAGGAAGGTGTTTTGAGGATACTTGAGAGGCGCATAAAGGACACAGAAGAATCAGACAAGATGGGCTTTGAAAGACTAAAGGAGATAGAGGAAAAGATCAGGAAAGCAGAAGAGTATCTCATCAGGCTTGCGGAAGAAAAAGAGAACTTGTTAAAGGAAAAGAACAATATAACGCAGGAGCTTTCCTATCTTGAAGAGAAGTTAAACAATCTAATTATAAAAAGGCAGTCCATATTGGAACACTACAAAGAGTCAGGAATAGAGAGCTTAAGGGAGAGCTACGAAAAGAGCAGAAAAGCTCTTGACCAACTCAAGGAAGCTACTTTTTCTCTAAGCATGAAACTAAAAGAACTACAGTCAGATATACAGAACTTGCGTGCAGAGATAAACAGAAACATGGCTTTTTTGGAAAGCTCAGAGAGAACTAAACTGGACATAGAAGATGAAATTGAAAAGTTGAAGGAAGAGAAAAGAAAGTTAGAGGAGAGAATGAAAGAGCTTGAAAGGAGCGCATATGAGCTGTACTCAAAGAAGGACCAATTGGAGGAGGTTTGCGCAGATCTGCAGGCAAAAATAGGCAGGTTGAGATTGCAGGAGGAGGCAAAGAGAGAAGAGCTTACCCGTTTGGAAACCGAGTATGCCAAACTTGAAGAAAAGTACCAAGAGATAAACTTAAGGCTCAGAGAGATAGGATATCAGGGACCCATAGAGGAAGTTAAAGAAAGCTACAGCAAGCTCAAAGAAGCTACAGATGCCGTGCGTAAAGAACTATCTTCTCTTGGCACTATAAACTTCAAAGCAGAAGATGACTACAGAGAGTATGAGGAAAGACACAGAGATTTCAAGGATAGATACGAAAAACTCTCCCAAGAGAAAAAGGCTATAAAGGAGATGATTGAAGAGATAGAAACTAAAAAGCTTAACGCTTTTAACACTGCCTTTGAGAGCATAAATGAGGGACTAAAGAGAGTGTTTGCGGAACTATCCCCAGGTGGTAAGGCTTACATGCAGATAGAAAACCCCCAAGACCCCTTCTCTGGTGGTATAAACCTTGTAGTCAAACCTAAAGGCAAAGAAGTCCAATATATAGATGCCATATCTGGAGGAGAAAAGACCCTTGTGGCTTTGGCTCTTATATTTGCCATACAGGACTATAAACCATCACCCTTTTACTACTTTGACGAGGTAGATGCGCACCTTGATGAGGCAAATGCCAGAAGGATAGGAGAGCTCATAAGGAAACGTTCCCAAAAGGCACAGTTCATAGTGGTCACCTTAAGGGAGGTCTTGGCATCTTATGCAGATAGGCTCATAGGCGTGAGTAGCAGAGGTGGTGTGTCAAGAGTTTTTCCCGTCAAGAACTTCCTTGTAGGGGTTGCAGATGGCTAAGATAGGCGTTTTACTTCTCAATATGGGTGGTCCAGACAGTCTTTCTGCGGTAGAGCCCTTCCTTTATAATCTCTTTTCTGATCATGACATAATAGAAATCCCCAGACTCATACAAAAACCTGTGGCAAAGATTATATCCAAGATCAGAGCCAAAAAGACAAAGCATTATTACGAAATTATGGGAGGCAAGTCCCCACAGAGGGAGCAAACAGAAAAGCAGGCACAGGCGCTCCAAAAAGAACTGGGAGAGAACTTTAAAGTGGCTGTCGCTATGAGATACTGGCATCCTTTTACGGAAGAGGCATTGCAAGAACTTTTCAAAGAAGATTTAAAAGGTATAGTTTTGCTTCCCATGTATCCCCAGTATAGCAAGACCACCACTGGCTCTTCCTTCAACGAGTTTGACAGAGTTTTTAAAAAGTTCCCACAAGTGCCTGTTGTCAAGGTAAAGTCGTATCACGACCATCCCACCTACATAAGGGCTATGGTGGAAAACATAAAAGAGCATCTCCCCAATTGGGAAGAGTACTTTTTCATTTTTACCGCTCACAGCCTGCCTGTTAAGGTCATAAAGAGAGGAGACCCATATCAGAAACAAACGGAAGAAACAGTGAGGCTCATTGTGGAACACTTCCCTAAGGTAAAATACGCTCTTGGCTATCAGAGTAAGATAGGACCCGTCAAATGGCTTGAACCATCAACTGACAAGCTTATAGAAGAAACTATAAAAGCTGGTTATAAGCACATAGCTATTATACCTGTATCTTTTGTATGTGAGCATTCTGAGACCCTTTATGAGCTTGATGTATCCTACAGACAGCTTGCAGAAGATTTGGGTGTTGAGTCTTTTGTAAGAATCCCCACTTTGCAGGATCATCCCACTTTCATATCTGCGTTAAAGGAAATTACACTGTTTTATGCGAAAAATTTATAAAATATAAAAGCTATGGACTTTCACACAATTTTTCTTCATCTTGCGCTAATTCTATTTTTAGCCCGTTTGGTAGGAGACACCTTTGCCAAACTTGGTATGCCTTCTGTTATAGGTGAGATACTCGTAGGAATACTCTTAGGCAAAAGTGCGTTGGGTATCATAGAGCCTAACCAGATTATAAAACTTCTTGCGGAAATAGGCGTGATACTCCTGCTTTTTCATGTGGGTTTGGAAGCTGACATTCAGAGACTAAAACAGGTAGGCATTTTTGCCTTTCTTGTTGCCTTTGTAGGAGCTTCTTTACCTATGGCTCTTGGAACTTTAGTTTCTTACTACCTTTTGAATCTGCCTCTACTGACAAGCCTTTTTATAGGAGGAACACTGAGCGCAACGAGCATAGGTATAACGGTTAAGGTGCTTGAGGACCTTGGTAAAATGAAAGAAAGGTTTGCTCAAATAGTGCTCGGTGCTGCGGTACTTGATGATATATTGGGAGTGGTTCTCCTTGCAGGACTTTATGAGTTCTCAAAGGAAGGTGTGGTAAAGCTTGATGCTACAATCACACTGATGCTTTATATAGCCACATTTTTTATACTTTCTCCCATACTTGCGCGGATATTTGCAAGGCTCATACAGGTCTTGTCATCAGCTCTTGGCACAGAGGACTTTATACCACCTGCAGTATTATCCGTTGTTTTCTTTTTTGCTTTTTTGGCACACACAGTAGGCTCTCCAGAGATACTGGGAGCTTTTACTGCAGGCCTTGCTCTTTCAAGAAGGTTCTCTTTACCCTTTGCAGTTTTTTTGAAAACGGACGAAAAAATGGCTCACAAAATAGAACACGCCATCACACCCTTGGTTTGGGTACTAACACCCATATTTTTCGTTTATGTGGGGCTTGAGATTAACTTGAGAGTTATAGACCTAAGTTCTGGCACCCTTTGGTTTATGTCCTTGATTATCCTGATAGTAGCCATCTTAGGTAAAGTTTTGAGCGGTTTTGTGATCAGGGTAAGTTTAAAAGAAAAACTCCTTGTAGGATTTTCCATGCTACCAAGAGGTGAGGTGGGCCTTATATTCGCAGAGCTGGGAAAACAATCGGGAATTTTTAACCCTACTGTTTATGCGATGATGGTGTTCGTGATAGCAATAACTACCTTTCTTTCCCCTATTGCTCTAAAGGTTTTACTAAGAGCTTCTTAAACCAAATTTCACAAAAAGTTTATATTTTATACTTTTATATTTCTAAAAAGTGGAGGTTTTGTTATGACAAGGAAAGGAGCGGACATAGTTATAGAAGTCCTGAAAGAGGAAGGTGTGGAGTACATATTTGGACACCCCGGTGGTGCCATAATGGAGGTCTACGATGCTCTCTATAGAGACGGAGGCATAAAGCACATACTCACAAGGCATGAACAGGGTGCAGGACACATGGCAGAAGGTTATGCGAAAGCTACAGGAAAGGTAGGTGTTGCCATGTCCACATCAGGTCCGGGTGCTACCAATTTGGTGACCGCAATAGCGGACGCATACATGGACTCTGTGCCAGTAGTTTTTATCACAGGACAGGTGCCTACTCATCTTATAGGAAATGATGCCTTTCAGGAGGTGGATATAGTAGGTATCACAAGACCCATAACCAAGCATAACTTTTTAGTAAAGAGGATAGAGGACCTTCCTTTGATACTGCGCCAAGCCTTTTACATAGCAAGGACAGGAAGACCAGGACCAGTGCTTGTAGATATACCCAAAGACATCACCCAAAAGCTCTCTGATGTAAAAATTCCTTCCTTAGATGAAGTGAAGAACTCTCTGCCAGGCTACAAACCCCACACAGAAGGTAATCCCCAACAGATAAAGAAGGCAGCAAAGCTCATCATGTCCGCAAAAAGACCCGTTCTATATGTGGGAGGTGGTGCGGTTCATTCAGAGGCTCAAAAAGAGCTCGTAGAGCTTGCAGAGCTCATGAAGATACCCGTTACTACCACCAACATGGGCAAAGGTGCTTTCCCAGAACTACATCCTTTGGCACTTCACATGCTTGGTATGCACGGCACATACTACGCTAACATGGCAGTTTATAACTGTGATCTTCTCATTGCAGTGGGTGCAAGGTTTGATGACAGAGTCACAGGAAAGATAGAGGAGTTTGCTCCTCAGGCAAGTATCATACACATAGACATAGACCCCGCATCCATATCCAAAAACATAGTGGTGGATGTTCCCATAGTGGGTGATGTGAAGGTAGTTCTGAGAAAGCTCATTGAAGAGATAAAAAAAGAAGGTGCCAAGATCCTATTCCCAGAAGAGAGGCAAAAGTGGATAGAGCAAATAGAAAAGTGGAAAAAACTACACCCTCTAACTTACAGAAAATCTGACAAAGTCATAAAACCCCAGTATGTCATAGAAGAGATATGGAAAGCCACCAAAGGAGATGCCATTATAGCCACAGGTGTGGGACAGCACCAAATGTGGGCTGCCATGTTTTACAAGTATTCATTCCCAAGGCAGTTCATAAACTCGGGTGGTTTGGGAACTATGGGTTTTGGTCTTCCCGCAGGTATAGGTGCTAAGTTAGGAAGACCAGAAAAAGAGGTGTTTGTAATAGACGGCGATGGTTCTTTCATGATGACCATGCAGGAGCTCATAACTGCGGTGCAGTACAAAGTGCCTGTAAAGATAGCTATAATAAATAACGGATACTTGGGCATGGTGCGTCAGTGGCAGGAGCTTTTCTACGAAAAGCGCTACTCAGAAGTGGACCTTAGCGTGCAACCTGATTTTGTAAAGCTTGCAGAAGCGTGTGGTGCGGTAGGCTTTAGAGCAGAAAAACCAAAAGAAGTGAGAGAGATCATTGAGGAAGCTCTGAAAATCCAAGACAAACCTGTCCTTCTTGATTTCCATGTGGATAGAGAGGAAAATGTCCTTCCTATGGTGCCAGCAGGCAAGTCTTACAGGGATATGATCCTTGAAGATGGAAAGAAGGGCGTTGATGCGGACACCATGTACCTTGTAGGGTAAGGAGGTAGGTATGAGCGAGCTAAACTCAATTGAAGCTCCCACACCTATGATCAGAGAGACAAAAAAAGGTAGTGTTAGAAAACACATAATAACGGTGCTTGTAAGAAACGAACTTGGTGTTTTGGCAAGGATAGCCACTCTGATAGCAGGTAAGGGTTATAACATAGAAGGTCTATCCGTTGGTGAAACGCACGAAAAGGGCATCTCCCGAATGACCATAGAGGTTATAGGGGACGACGTAGTGATAGATCAAGTAGTAAAACAACTTAGAAAGCTCATAGATACCCTAAAGGTAAGGGATCTAACAGACACACCTCACGTAGAGAGGGAACTTGCTCTTATCAAGATACACACTTCCACACCCAGAGCCAGGGATGAGGTGCTTAGGATCACTGAGATATTCAGAGGTAGGATAGTGGATGTGTCCCAAAGCACCTACACTGTTGAAATAACAGGCACAGAGGACAAGATAAACGCTTTTGTGGAACTTGTAAAACCCTTTGGTATAATGGAAATGGCAAGAACTGGTAAAGTAGCACTAAAGAGAGAGATGGCAAACACTGAGGAGGATACATCATGGAAGTGATTTCTTACAGAGAACCTTATGAGTCTATAAAAGACCTTCCTGTTGGGATCTTTGTTTTTGAAGAGGACTTTGGGCATCTTGAGTATGTGGGAGAGTTGGCAAAGGCTATAGAAAAGCTCCTCTCGGTAGAAAACTTCAAGGGCAAGGAAGACACCATAGTGAAACTACCTGTGTTAGATGGAGATAAGGTAAGGACTTTCTATTTAATAGGGCTAGGCAAGAAGGACAAAGTTAGCTTTGACCATTATAGAAGGGCATCCGCCATCTTTGTCAAAAGGCTCAGAAAGGACAAAGTGCCTACCGCACACCTTTACGCAGGGGAAAACTTGGACTACAAGAGAAGCAAAGCTATAACCGAAGGGCTCTTGCTGGGAAACTACAGCTTTGACAAGTATAAAACCAACAAAGAGAACTCCTTTCGTGTAGATAAAGTGATGATCTACAGCGCGGATCAAGAAGGTATAAGGATAGGTAAAATCTTCGCAGATGCGCAGATCTTTGCAAGGGACCTGACGAACGAACCGGGAAATGTGATAAATCCCATAACACTTGCGGAGATAGCACAAAAGCTCGCTCAGGATTATGGGCTTGAATGCAAAATTTACGATGAAAAGCAAATTCAAGAGATGGGTATGTACGCCCTTTGGAGTGTAGGCAAAGGTTCTTCCACACCTCCGAGGTTCATACACCTGACATACAAACCTCAGGGAGAGCCAAAAGACAGGATAGCTCTTGTGGGTAAGGGACTTACCTTTGACAGTGGTGGGCTCAACATAAAGACGGGTGATTATATGAGGACCATGAAGATGGATAAGTCTGGTGCCTGTGCTGTATTGGGTATAATGAAGGCTCTTGCTCAGCTAAAGCCTCAGATAGAGGTGCACGGTATAATTGGTGCTGCGGAAAACATGCCAAGCGGTAGCGCATACAGACCCGATGATATCATAAAAACCATGAGTGGAAAGACCATTGAGGTGGATAACACAGACGCAGAGGGAAGGATCACCCTTGCAGATGCCCTTCACTACGCATCCAACCTTAAACCCTCTTACATCATAGACATGGCAACTCTCACGGGAGCTTGTATAGTGGCTTTAGGAGAATACACCGCAGGACTATTCACCAACGACGATGAGTTTGGAGATAAGCTTCTTGAAATATCCAAAGAAACAGGAGAGAGACTTTGGAAGCTACCCATGGATGACAAGAAATTGAGAGAGAAGATAAAAAAGTCTGATGCGGACATAGTAAATACGGGTGGCAGGTATGGAGGTGCTATAACCGCAGCCATGTTCCTTGAGGAGTTTGTAGGTGAAGGTATAAAGTGGATACACCTTGATATCGCAGGTCCTGCATACTTTAAGGAAGAGTTTGGATACTACTCAAAGGGTGCTACTGGTTTTGGTGTTAGGACTTGTCTTGAGTATATTCTTAGTTTAGATAAGGGGACGTAGCTCAGCGGGAGAGCGCCTGCATCGCAAGCAGGAGGTCGGGGGTTCAAATCCCCTCGTCTCCACTTTCTAAAGGGTTCTTAAGAAAAGCTCGTATGAACCCACTCTCACATACAGAATCTCAGGAATACCCTGAAAACTATCCATAAAGCTCCCTCCCACATATGCCCTTACAGAGAAATTTTCAAACCTTCCGAGTTTTACGAGCTTGTCCTCCTCGTAGAACCTTATATCTCCGTAAGGGTATGGAAACTCGTAGTAGTAGAGAGTTTTATCTTTGTAGATATATGCGCACTTGACTACTCCTTCGTAGTAATCACCTGCGGATGTAATCATAAACAGTTTGTCCTTTTCTATGTGAAGGGTCTTTGCTGACAAAACCTTGCGCTGTATATTTAGTAGCAAACTTGCCTCTTGCTTTAGCCTCTCACTATCCGCCAAAAGGTTTGTGGAGTTTGTCAAGAAAGAGTAAAGGCTGTAAGAGAGAACACTAAAAAGTACGCCAACGATCATAAGAACCACTAATACTTCCAAAAGGGTAAAGCCCTTTTTATCTTTTAGGTGTGTAGATGTAGATCTGCGCTTTTCCATAAGAGTATGTAGTCTCCTCTATTTGTGGATAATCTTTAAGAGATTCTTTCTTGACATCAAGGTTTTCCTTTTGATTTAGCACGAGCTTGTTGTTCAAAATAAGCATGTCTGTAAATAACAGTTGTGATTCATAGTAATCCCTTCTTGCATTGGAAAGTAGATCAAAGAGCACACCAAAAAATATGGCTAAAAGAGTTGTAGCAATGAGAACTTCAATAAGGGTAAAACCTTTAAAGTTTCCATACATCTATATCATCATCTGTGCCATCTTTACCATCTGGACCCACGGATTTTAGCTCGTATGGATGCCCTACACCCGGTGCGAGGTATATAAAGTCCCTGTCCCAAGCGTCCTTTGGCACTTTATCCAAGTACTGTCTCCACCTTGTTGGTATGGGTGGTGTTGTAGGTTTTTCTACCAAAGCCTTTAGTCCCTGCTCGGTAGTAGGGTAAAAGCCGTTATCTATCTTGTACTGTTCAAGAGCATCCTTTATAGCCTTCATCTGGATCTTTGTGGTTTCTATCTTGGCTTCTTCTACCCTGCCTGTGATTCTGGGTACCACTATAGCAGCAAGAAGACCAAGTATAAGAATAACTACCAAAAGCTCTATGAGCGTAAAACCCTTTCTCATAAAAAACTATTTTATCAGTTGAGCATGGCGAGAATCTGGTGTCTTAGGATGTGTGCGGGTTTGTAGTCTGGTGCTATTCTTATGGCGTTTTCAAGCTCATCTAAGGCGTCTTTAAACTTACCCAAGGCAAGATAAGCGCGCGCCAAGTTCATGTGAGGATAGTGTCTTGGCTCGTAATTCTTTGCGGTGATGGCTCTTTTGAGCCACGGTATAGCCTCTTCGTACCTACCAAGAGCTATAAGATAAGACCCTATGTCGTTGTAAGGGTTTCCCAAGTCAGGGTCTAATTCTATAGCTTGTTTGCAAAGTTCTATTGCCTTTTCGTAATCTCCCAACATACTGTAAGCCCATCCAAGGAAAGTGTAAGCTAAGGCGGTAGGATATATCTCTATGGACTGCTCGTATAACTCTATTGCCTTTTTGATATCACCCATCATGTGGTAAGCATACGCTTTGTTAAAAAGTTCTTGCGCATCCTTCCTGAGGTCTTCCATAGGAGCTCACCTCCTTCTACTTAATATAATCCTTTTAGAAATATTGACAATACATCACTAAACTATTCCCACTCCCTCTCTCTGTAAAAGTCCTCCATCTTTTTAGGAATGGACACCTGCAATCCAAAGAGCATCTTCATCTGCAGTGCATTATAAACGGCCTGCCCCCTAACGGTATTGTTAAAAAATATGTAAGTAAGCTTGTCCCCCAACTTCTTTATCTTAGTTTTAAGCTTTTTTAGCTCCTCCAGAGAGTAAAGGTAGTCATAAGGCTTTAGTGGATCTCTTCCGTGAAGTCTTACATAATTTATATCGCCTGCGGACACCCACGGTCCTATCAAAAACTTACTGCCTTTGGGTGCGTCCGTATTAACAAGCGAAAAACCCTGCTCTTCAAGAAAGCTGTAAAAGTCTGCGCTTCTAAAGCTTTTACTTCTTACCTCAACGACCTTTTGTATGCCTCTAAAATCCTTAGAGAGTTTTATGAGATACTCCAAACTCTCTTCACTTCTGTGAAAACTTTCGGGAAACTGGAAAAGTATAGCTATAAACCTGTCCTCTTCAAGCAATGGCTCTATACTATAGAGAAACTTCTTAACATCTTGGCTTGTGTAGTTCCTTGTGTGGGTAAAGGTCCTGTGGGCTTTCACAGAAAAATTGAGGTCTTTGGTTCTTGATAGGAAACTTTTTATGGTCCCTCTGCTGGGAAAAGAGTAAAAGGAAAAGTTTAGCTCCACTACATGAAAGAATTTGGAATAGTAAACTATAAACTCCTCTTTTTCTATGTTAGGGGGATAGAACACCCCCCTCCACTCTTCGTAAGAAAAACCACTACATCCTACATAAACCTTCAAGGTATGAACTTGGATTTGAAGTCCTTTAGAGCACTTTCTATCTTTCCTTTGAGGTCATCATCTAAAGCTTTTTTCTCCTTTATCTCTTTGAGTATATCTGGTCTTTCTCTATCTAAGTATGCGTAAAGTTCTTTTTCAAACTTTCTAACAGCCTCAACGGGTATGTCATCAAGGTATCCGTTAGTTCCTGCGTATATAGCCACTATTTGTTTTTCTACAGGTATTGGGCTGTAGGGCTCTTGTTTGAGGAGTTCCACAAGTCTTAGTCCTCTGTTTATGATTTGTTGTGTAGCTTTGTCAAGTTCAGAAGCAAACTGCACGAAAGCTTCTAGCTCTCTGAACTGAGCAAGATCAAGCCTAAGAGAACCTGCTACTTGTTTCATAGCCTTTATTTGCGCTGCACCACCAACACGAGAAACAGAAAGACCTACGTTTATAGCAGGTCTCACACCCTTGTTAAAGAGATCTGGCTCCAAGTATATCTGTCCGTCGGTGATGGATATCACATTTGTAGGAATGTATGCTGCCACGTCTCCTGCTTTTGTCTCTATTATAGGAAGAGCGGTCAGTGAACCCGCTCCGAGCTCGTCGTTTAGTTTGGCAGCGCGTTCCAAAAGTCTTGAGTGAAGATAAAACACATCTCCAGGGTATGCCTCTCTTCCGGGGGGTCTTCTCATAAGAAGGGAAAGCTGTCTGTAAGCTTCCGCATGCTTTGAGAGGTCATCGTATATAACAAGAGCGTGTCTTCCTGTGTCTCTGAAGTACTCACCTATGGTGCATCCTACAAAGGGTGCAAGGTATTGCAAGGATGCTGGATCTGTTGCGGAAGCTACCACAACGCATGTGTATTCCATAGCTCCATGCTTTTCAAGAAGTTCTATGATTCTTGCGGTAGTTGAACGCTTTTGTCCTATGGCTACGTATATACAGTAAACATCCGTGTCCTTTTGGTTAAGTATAGTGTCTATGCATATGGTGGTCTTTCCAGTTGATCTATCACCTATAATGAGCTCACGCTGTCCCCTTCCTATAGGGATCATGGCGTCTATGGCTTTTATACCTGTTTGAAGGGGCTCGTGAACAGACTTTCTTTTGACTACACCGGGCGCTATCTTCTCAACTGGTGATCTGTATTCGTACTTTATGGGACCCTTTCCATCAAGAGGGTTTCCAAGAGGGTCTATAACTCTGCCTATGAGCCCTTCACCCACAGGCGCATCAAGTATCCTTCCAGTCCTCTTTACTATAGAGCCTTCCCTTATACCGCTTTCGCTTCCAAGAATTATGATACCCACATTGTCCTCTTCTAAGTTAAAAGCAACACCTTTGACACCACTGTCAAACTCCACAAGCTCGTTTGCCATCACGTTATCAAGTCCGTAAGCTCTTGCAACACCATCACCCACATAATACACTACTCCTATCTCTTCCATCTTGGCGCTTGCTTCAAAACCTTTTATGTGTTCCCTGAGAAGTTGAAGAGCCTCTTCGTAGGTAAGTGTTGCCATGATAAACCTCCTCGTATAACTTTAATAGAAATTATACCATGCTGATCCGTATAAGCCTGGAGGATTTTTTCCTCATAAAGGACCAAGAGGTAGAGTTTGAAAAGGGTCTGAATGTGATCACTGGCGAGTCTGGCACGGGAAAGTCTCTAACGGTATCCTCTTTACTTTTTCTTATGGGTCAGCCCAATGAATATCCAGAAGGAACTGCAGTGGAAGCAGAATTTTTCAAAGATGGAGAACACATCATTGTCAGAAGGGAGATAAAGAAGGGTAGAAGCAGGTACTATCTGAACGGTGTGGGAAGTGTGCAAAAGGTAGTAAAGGACATAGTTTCTCAGATGGTGCTTCTTCAAGGACAGAACGACAGGCTAAAGGTCCTCAGAAAAGACTTTCAAAGAGATACCTACGATAGGTTTTCGCAAGTAATGGAGATAAGAAAAGAATATGAAGTGCTTTACTCCAAACTTGAAGAGCTCAAAGAAAAACTAATGGATTGGGTACAAAGACAGCGCGAAAGAGCCATTAGGCTACAGATCCTGCGTGAGGAGCTAAGAGACATACAGAGCGTTGGGCTAACCGCTCAGGAGTATGAGAACATAAAAGAAAGATTAAGCATTCTAACCAGTATGGAAAAGATAAACACGCTCATTGAACGTGCTCTGTCCCATTTTGCAGAAGGTGGGCTTATAGACAAAATGCTTGACCTAAAGAAAACTATCGCACAACTGTCCCTTTACGATAAATCCCTTGAATCTTTTATGGGAAACGTGGAAGGCATGATAGAAGAGCTAAGATATTTAGATCAAACCCTTCGCTCCAAGCTCCTTGAATTGGATCCTCAGGAGATAAACAGGCTCAACGAAAAGATTTATTTAGTACAAAGGCTTGAGAGACGCTACGGTATGAAATATGCAGAAGTGCTTGAATACGCAAAGAACCTACAATCCCAAATAAAGAGCTTAGAGGAAGAAGAAGACAGAAGCCTTTTAGAAGATCAAATCTTAGAACTCACAGAAAAGTTGAAACACTTGGGTCAAATACTATCAGAAAAAAGGTTCTCTTGTAAAGATGCCTTTGAAAGTAGAGTAATGGAAACACTCAAGGATGTCGGCTTAGAAAAAGCGGTTTTTAGGGTGAACTTTATACCCCAAGAGGGAAGATACGGACGGGAAGATATAGAGTTCCTCTTTTCGTCTTATGGCAGAGATGAAAAGCCCTTAGAGGAAGTTGCCTCTGGAGGTGAGATATCCAGGTTAGCTTTATCTCTGTTCCTGCTCTCTCCTTCCGCAGAAACTTACGTGCTTGATGAAATAGACACGGGTATAAGTGGAGAAGCTTCCATAAAGCTTGCCAGACTTCTCAGAAAACTCTCCGAAAGTATGCAGATCATAGTCATCACACACTCTCCTGCGGTTGCAAGTGCTTCACACAAACACATTTTGACAAGGAAGGAATTTATAGGCGATATGGCGCTTGTGAGGGTGGAGGAACTAACAGGTGAGGACAGAATAAAGGAGATAGCTCGTCTTATGGGTATGGTTTCTGACAAGACCATAGAAAGCGCAAAAGAGCTAATACAAAAAGTAGTGACAAAGCTATAATTTTAGTCTATGAAGTTCTCTTTATCCATAATAGGCTTTTTCCTTTTTCTTGCCATATTTGCTGACTTTATCGCACCTTACCCCTATGACCTTCAGAGCAGGACAACCCCTTACCATCCTCCCACCCGCATACACCTGCTAAAAGAAGGTAGGCTCACCTTTCCCTATGTTAATTTGTATGTGATGGAAAACCCCGTGTTCAAGTCCTACAGAGAGGATACTTCTACCTCTTGCAGAATAAAGTTTTTCACCAACACCCCATACGGTTTTAAGCTCTTTGGTGTAGAAAAACCCTGTAAGATACACCTCCTTGGTGCGGACAAACTGGGCAGGGACATATTCTCAAGGCTGGTATATGGATCACGCGTGTCCATGTTAGTAGGTTTTGTGGGAGTCATGGTCACTTTCTTGATAGGTTCTTTTGTTGGTGGTATTTCTGGATATTTGGGAGGAAAGGTTGATACCTTTCTCATGCGTCTGGTGGAAGTGCTTTTGGCTATTCCCACTTTCTACTTGATGCTTTCTTTAAGAAGCGTGTTCCCACTTACCATGGAAAGCTTTGAGGTGTTCCTTATGGTGATCTTCATAATATCCTTTTTGGGTTGGGCGGGTCTTGCAAGGGTGATAAGGGGTATGGTGCTTTCCATAAGGGAAAAGGAGTTTGTCCAAAGTGCAAAAACTTACGGGGCGGGAACTCTTAGGATCATATTTAGACACATACTGCCTAATACTTACTATTACCTTGTGGTGTCCGCAACACTTTCTTTCCCAGGCTACATATTGGCAGAGTCCGCTCTTAGTTTTTTAGGACTTGGCATCCAAGAACCTCAGCCCAGCTGGGGAAACATGCTTTCGGATGCAAGAAATGTAAATCTCATATCCGCTTACCCATGGATACTGTCTCCTGGTGTTGCCATCTTTCTTGTGGTTATGTCCTTTAACTTGCTTGGTGATGAACTTCTAAGGAGGTACAAATGAAAGATATAAAAGGTAAAGTGCTTGAAAACATACCTATATCTTCAAGAACGTACATGATGCGAGTACTCGCTCCACAGATAGCACCTTATGTGAGACCAGGACAGTTTGTAATGGTAAAGGTTTCCCACACAAAAGATCCCATAGGCAGAAGAGCTTTTGCGATAGCGGACATTAAAGAAGACAGTCTTTTTATATTCTACGACGTAGTAGGAAGGGGAACAGAGCTTTTAAGCAGTCTCCCTCGTGGAAGTCAGGTAGATATTCTTGGACCATTAGGAAAGGGTCTTTTTAACCTTGATGGAGACAAACATTTACTTGTTGGTGGTGGCATAGGGCTTGCAGGACTTACCCTTCTTGGCAAAGAGCTCAGAAAAGCAGGAAAAAAAGTGTTTTTCTTGTACGGTGCAAGAAGTAAGGAACACATAAGTATGGAAAACTGGTTAAAAGAGGAAGGTTTTGACTATGCAATTTATACCGAAGATGGAAGTTATGGAAAAAAAGGCTTAATAACAGACGCTCTTAGTGATTTTGACTCCTCTTGGGTAGTTTCAGCTTGCGGTCCAAAAGGTATGCTAAAGGCGCTAAAAAAACTCATAGACCCAAACAGACTGTATCTTTCCTTAGAGTCCCGAATGGCTTGTGGTTGGGGGGTATGCCTTGGTTGTGTAGTAAAAAACAAAGAGGGACATTACGTCAGGGTATGCTACGAGGGACCCGTTTTTAGAGCGGATGAGGTGATCCTCTGATGTTTACAGGTCTTATAGAAGATATAGGAGAAGTAAAAACCATAAAGACATCTTCAACAGGTGGCAAGCTCAGTGTAAAAACCTCTCTAAAGGATATAAAGTTAGGGGATAGTGTGGCGGTAAATGGCGTATGTCTTACAGTAGTAAAAATAGTAAAAGACGAACTGCTGTTTGATCTCTCATTAGAAACCCTAAAGAGAAGCAATCTTGGTATGCTATCCGTAGGTGACCACGTGAATTTGGAAAGGGCGCTCAGATTAGGAGACAGACTAGGTGGACATATACTCTTGGGACACGTGGACTTCACCTCAAGGATAACATACTTTAAAAGCAGAGGAAACCACTACGAGCTAAAAGTGTATGTGCCAGACAGTTGGCTGGAATACTTTGTGGAAAAGGGATCTGTTGGTATAGATGGCATAAGCCTCACTGTCAATTATGTAGAAGGAAATACCATAAGTATTAACATTATACCGCATACCTACGAAAATACAAACCTTAAATACAAAAGGGAAGGAGATCACGTGAATATAGAAGTGGATATTATAGGCAAGTACGTTGTAAACTATCTTCGTAAGATCAAAGGGAATGGTCTAAAAAGACTTTTTGAAGAGCTCTTTTGAAGGTTATAATAAATCCCATGAATGTGCTGTGCAAACAAGCCATATATGACAGAAACGGGAAAGTGGCTTTCTACGAAGTTTTCATACAGGATTCCCTAACTAACAAGTATCCAGAAGGACTAGACCCCCTTAAAGCAACTACCATGGCAATAGACACTCTGACGGAACTAAACCCTCTCAGGGTAGGCGGAGGAAAACTCGTATTTGTGAATGTGCCCGCTATTTTTCTTGAAGCGTCCATGTTTGATCTCATTTCCCCCGAGTACGTAGGTATAGAGCTTGTGGAAAACAAAAGGCTCTCTAACGAGCTTTTTGAATCCATAAACGCTCTTTTAAAAAAGGGTTTTAAGTTTTGTATAGATGACTTTGGCTTTGAGAAGATAGATTACCTACCCCTTTTGGGAAAGTGCCATTATGTAAAGATAAATTTGAAAAAAGTTCCTTACAACATGGAAGAACTCAAAGAAGTAATAGGCATACTAAAAAGTCTAAAGAAAGGAATAATAGCTAAAAATATTGAAACAAAGGAAGATTATGAACTTGCCTACAAGCTTGGTTTTACCTTTTTTCAAGGTACTTTCCTATCAAAACCTGTAAGGGTTAGGGATACAAAAACCATATCTTACCTAAAGACAACTATACTTAGGCTCTACAAGGCAATAAAAAACAAAGACATGAAAAGTATAGTGGATATCTTGGAAAAGGATATAGGAGCAACTTACAAATTCCTAAAGTTTCTAAATTATGTTTATCCTGAAAAAATAAAGGATGTAAGTAAGATGGAGGAGATGGTCTACAATCTTGGGCTTGAGAACATAGCCAAGTTTACCATAGTGCTTGCTCTTTCTGAGATGTTCGTAGAGGAGGACGAAGTAGATCTGTGGAAAAGGTCTCTCTTTAGAGCCAGCTTAGCGGAGAAATTAGCGGGTATGTACGCACCTCATGTAAAAGAGAAAGCCTACCTAGTAGGTTTGTTCTCCTTATCAGGGGAAGTTCTTGGACAAAAGCCCGAAGACGTGGTAAAGGAGCTTATGTTGGATAAAGATATAATTGAAGCCTTTGAAAGAAGGCTCAACGAAATAGGATTTATACTTTCCCTCGTGGAGCTGTTGGAAGATAGTAAAAACGAAGAGATCATAAACAGGGTATCTAAGATAATAAATGTGGATCCACAAACTATAGTCCAGAGCATAAAGGATGCGGAAAGGGAAGCTTCGGAACTTTTAAACAGTATAGTTTAGTCCGTTGCGTAACTATGAAGTCCCGGGAAGTACAGATTTATAGCGAAGAAGCAGATAAGCACCGCAATAAAGCCAAAAACTACCATCCACGCAGTGCGCTTACCTTTCCATCCCAACATCTGTCTAGCATGAAGGTAAGCCCCAAAAAAGAGCCAAACTATTAAAGCCCAAACTTCCTTAGGGTCCCAGCTCCAGTATCCACCCCAAGCTTCGTTAGCCCATGCAGAGCCCAATATTATAGATGCGGTCCATATAGGAAATACAAGTATGATGGACTTATAGGTGATCTCCTCAAGCAAGTCCTGCGATGGAATGAGTTTTGTCTGAGGAAATCTTTCTTTTAGCAGATAGAGAACCGCACCAGCAAAAGCTACAGTAAATCCCGCATAACCTATAAAGGCAGTCACCACGTGAAGATAAAGCCAGTAGCTTCTTAGAGCAGGCATAAGAGGCGTTATATCTTTTGATGCCTTAAGTACCGCAAAGGCACTCAGGAAAAAGGCAATAGGGACAACAAAAGCACCAAGTAATCTCAATCCGTATCTTCTCTCTATAATCAGGTATATGCCACCCACTATAAAGCTCCAAAAGGTAAGGGCTTCAAAAAGGTTGCTCCACGGGGGATGAAAAACGCCCAGCTCGTAACTCTGTATACTCCTTCTTATCATGCCAGTGAGGTTCAAAATTAGTCCCAAAGAGAGGGTAGCTGTGGATACTTTTGCAAACAGAGAGTTCCTAAAAAGAGGGTAAGATATGTACATAACAGAAGAGAGAGCATAGAGTAAAGTAGCGGACTTATACCAGAATGTATTATCCACACCTAAGAGAGCCAAAAGTATAGCAATAACTATACCTATTAATGCAATAATGTAATCTGCTACTAATCTGATACTTCCTTGATGAACTATCTGTCTCATAACTCAATAAATTTAAAACGCTTACCCTTTCTTTGCAACATTATGCTGGTTTTACTTCCACCTTTATATCCACTGACACCTGTGGATGTAGCCTTATCTGAACTGTATAAATTCCTATATCTTTTATGGGTGTTTTAAGGAGTATGCGTTTTCTGTCTATGTCAAAACCTTTTTCCTTTAAAGCGTTGGCTATGTCTCCTGCGGTGACAGAACCAAAAAGTTTACCTTTTTCACCAATGGGTTTGGAAATCTCCAAAATCATTCCTTTTAGAGCCTGAGCAAGATTTAGCGCCTTTTCCTTTTCTCGCTCAAGCTTTCTCATTTTCTGCTGTATGATACTTTGTATGTGCCTTAAATTGCCTTCTGTTGCAGGCAGGGCTATGCCTCTGGGTATGAGGTAGTTATTGGCAAAGCCATCCTTTACTTCTATCACATCACCAAACACACCGTATCCTTCAAGATCTTGGACAAGTATTACCTTCATGACCTTCCTCCATCAGATGACCACATAAGGTAGTAAGGCTAACTGTCTAGCTCTCTTTATCTCTCTGGCAAGTATTCTTTGGTGCTTTGCGCAAACGCCCGTCTGCCTTCTACCTATAATCTTTCCTCTTTCTGTCATGAACTGTCTTAGCTCTTCGTAGTTTTTATAACTGGGTTCTTTCTTTTCTTCACAGAATTTACAGACCTTTTTGGCTGTCCTCTTTATTTCCATCTTTTACCTCCTTAAACCTTTTCCACCTTTAGAAGGTAAAAAGCCTTTTTTATGTTGCCCCACACAACGGGAGTATCAGGAAGAATCCTTGACTGACCTACCTTTCTAAGCCCAAGGCTTTTAACTGCTTGTATGTGTGATTCTGGTTTTCCAGCAAGACCTCTCACAAGAGTAACTTTTATCATACCTTCACCTCGCATATAGGTGATACCTCCTTCTAAGTTCTTCAATATCAATACCCCTTTCTCTTGCAACTTCCTCTAAGGATCTTAGCTTAAGAAGAGCAGAGAAAACTGCCCTTACCACATTGTTTGGGTTAGTGCTACCCTGAAGCTTTGTAAGTACGTCCGTATATCCTGCCAATTCAAAGATGGGTTTAGCTGCACCTCCAGCCACTATTCCCGTACCTCTCCTTGCCGGCATGACCTTTATCTGAGTGGGTCCGTACTCACCTATCACATCGTGGGGAACAGTACCGTTTATTATAGGTACTCTTATGATGTGCTTTTTACCATCTTCTATAGCTTTTGCTATAGCTATAGGCACTTCTCTGGCTTTACCAAGCCCAAAGCCCACAAAACCTCTTTTATCTCCTACTACAACCAAAGCGCTGAAGGAAAACCTTTTTCCTCCTTTTGTTACTCTTGTGGTCCTTCTGGCATATATGAGCCTCTCTTCTATTTGGAGCTCATCTTCTATATTAGCTATGCCTTGAGCTTTTCTCCTTTCGTCAATAAGCTTTTCAATATCTACACCACCCATGCTTCGCCTCCTTTAAAACTCCAGTCCTAACTCTCTGCACTTTTCTGCAAAGGCTTTTATCTTACCATGATACAAAAATCCACCTCTGTCAAAGACCACCTTGGTTATTCCTTTTTCTTTTGCTTTTTGAACTAAGATCTCTGCCAGCTTTTGAACATCCGCTATGGACTTTCCACCTCTTTTTCCAGTTAGTTTTACAAACTCGGGGTCTATAGTAGAAGCGGACACTAAAGTGTGTCCCTTTGTATCATCAATTATCTGAGCATAGAAGTTGTGAAGACTTCTGTAGACACAAAGTCTTGGCCTTTCAGGCGTACCAAATATTTTCTTCCTTATTCTTTTGTGCCTTCTCTCTCTCCTTTCATGACGCGTTAACTTTGCCATATTTACCTCCTTACTTCTTGCCTTTTCCTGCTGCTTTACCAGGTTTTAGCTTAAGAACTTCACCTTCGTACCTAATACCTTTGCCCTTGTAAGGATCGGGCTTTCTAAAGGCTCTTATCTGTGCTGCTACTTGTCCCACTCTTTGCTTATCCACTCCGCTTACATATATCTTGTTTTCTTTGACCTCTATCTTCACATCTGGAGGTATGGGGAATATCACTGGATGTGAGAAACCCAAGTTGAGCTCAAGATTTCCACCTTTTACCGCAGCTCTGTATCCAAGTCCCACAACTTCAAGCACCACGGTAAAACCTTCCGAAACACCTTTTATCATGTTCCTTATAAGCGCTGCAGTGGTTCCGTGCATTGCCCTGTGGAAGGGTTCATCAGAAGGTCTCTCTACTCTTATGGTATTGCCTTCCACATGGACTTTCATATCTGGATGTAAGTTCATAGAAAGCTTACCCTTTGGTCCTTCCACAGTTATGACAGAGTCCTGCAAGTTCACTTTTACACCGTTTGGTATCTCTATGGGTTTTTTACCTATCCTTGACATGGCTCCACCTCACCAAACATAAGCTATAACTTCTCCACCTTTGCCCAGCTTTCTTGCTTC
This sequence comes from Hydrogenobacter sp., assembly GCA_023255875.1. Lineage (GTDB taxonomy): Bacteria > Aquificota > Aquificia > Aquificales > Aquificaceae > Hydrogenobacter. The sequence goes on from JAGDVY010000018.1 coordinate 56,840, forward strand.
GTGATCCGTTACCACACCTGCATCCGTGGAGAGAATAGCAATGCCAAGACCCTTTTGGACATAGGGTATGGCGTGCTTAGGAACGTAAATGCGCCTTCCGGGTTTGGAAACTCTTACTATCTCTTTTATAACGCTATTTTGCTTTTTTGGATCTAGATACTTAAGATGTATCCGCAGTGTGTATTGAGTACCTTTCCTATTATCTTCCAATCTTTCCCAGTCCCTTATGTAGCCTTCCTTTTTTAGAACTTCAAGTATAGCCTCTTTTAGCTTGGAGGAAGGTACATCTACATAATCTTTTCTTCTCTGTATAGCGTTCTTGATAGCAGAAAACATATCCGCAATAGGGTCCATCCTTAAACCTCCTTACCAACTTGCCTTTCTAACTCCTGGTATTTCACCTTTGAGCGCAAGCTCTCTAAAACATAGCCTACACATACCAAAGTATCTAATAAATCCCCTTGGCCTTCCGCACAAAGGACATCTGTTCTTGCGTCTAACTTCATACTTGGGAAAGTGTTTAATATCCTTGGCTATCTTAGCTTTTCTTGCCATATTCTCCTCCTTTAAGCACTCCTTATGGGTAGTCCCAAAAGGGACAAAAGCCAAAGCGCTTCTTCGTCAGTCTTAGCGCTCGTATGTATGATTATATCCATACCTCTTATAGCATCTACCTTCTCGTAATCTATTTCTGGAAACACAATCTGCTCAGCTATACCAAATGCATAGTTACCTCTACCGTCAAAGGACCTAGGATTTAGTCCCTTAAAGTCCTTTACTCTTGGAAGAGCTATGGATATGAGCTTGTCCAAAAAGTCCCACATTCTCTCTTTTCTGAGAGTTACCTTTAGTCCTACCGGCATACCTTTTCTTAGCTTAAAGCCTGCCTCGGACTTTTTGGCTCTTCTGATGGCTGGATGCTGACCCGTTATAAGCCTTATGTCTTCAATAGCCCTCTCTAAATGCTTTATGTCCTGCACCGCTTCTCCTACACCCATGTTGACTACGATCTTTATTATCTTTGGCACTTCCATGGGGTTTTTGTATCCAAACCTGTTTATCAGTTTTGGCACTACCTCATCTCTGTACTTGATGTAAAGCCTTGGCACATACTTTGTTTGAACACTCATGTCTTAACCCTCTTTTTGGTTCTTACTAAGTCTATGTTTTCATTGCACTTTTTGCAGTACCTGTACTTTTTGATTTCATCACCTTCTTGTTGTATCCTAAAGCCCACACGTGTTGGTTTATTACACTTGGGACATAAAAGCATCACATTGCTTATGTGTATGGGAGCTTCCATTTCGTAAATACCACCTTCTCTTACATTGGGAATACCTTTTACATGCTTTTTAACTATGTTAACATTCTTTACAATAACCCTGTTTTCCTCTCTTAACACCTTTATGACCTCTCCCGTCTTACCTCTATCCTTTCCTCTTAACACTACCACTGTATCACCCTTCTTTATCTTCAGAGCCATATCACACCACCTCCGGAGCTAAGGAAGCTATCTTGGTAAAACCTCTGTTTCTCACCTCTCTGGCTATGGGACCAAGGATACGGGTTCCTAAGGGCTCACCATACTGGTTTAGCAAAACTACTGCGTTATCATCAAACTTTATGTAGCTCCCATCAGGACGCCTTACTTCTTTCTTTGTCCTCACTACCACCGCCCTATAAATCTTTCCCTTTTTAGCGGGGCTGTTGGGTGCAGCATCCTTTACAGTTACGGTAACCACGTCACCCAATGTTGCATACTTTCTTGGTGCGTATGGTATACCTATTATTTGGACCTTTCTAGCTCCTGAATTGTCAGCCACATTTGCATAAGTCTGTCTCTGTATCATGGCATATCACCTCAACAAGATAGGTAATTATACAGAAATTTTTTATGAATTGCAAGCTACTAGACATACCTTGGTATTCTGTGCTAAACTACTTTATAAGATGAAGCTCATCAGCGCTAATTGGAAGATGAATATGACACCTACACAGACAAGAGATTATATTACCAAATTTTTACCACTGGTAAAAGATGTGAAGGATAGGGAGATACTCCTGTGCGTGCCCTACACGTCTTTGTGCGTTGCCTATGATCTGCTAAAGGATACTCACATAAAGCTTGGAGCACAGAATGTCTATTATGAACCAAAAGGAGCTTTCACAGGTGAGATCTCGGTAGCTATGCTCAAAGATCTGGGAGTTTCCTACGTGATAGTTGGTCATTCAGAGAGACGCTGGATCTTTGGTGAAAGGGATGAAACTATAAACAGAAAGCTTTTGGCATGTCTTGATGGTGGTCTAAGACCCATACTCTGTGTAGGTGAAAGGTTAGAAGAAAGAGAGGCAGGGCTTACTTTTAAGGTGGTTGAAACACAGATAAGGCTCGCACTGTCTTCCTTGGAGGATCATACAGATATGATAGACATAGCTTATGAACCCGTTTGGGCTATAGGAAGCGGAAATCCAGCAACCCCAGAAGATGCACAGATAGTTCACAAGTTTATAAAGGATCTTCTCAAAAGCATTAATAAGAACTATCAAGGCAAAACCCGAGTCCTCTATGGAGGGAGTGTAAATCCCCAAAATGCAGGAGAGTTTATGAAGATGCCTGATATAGATGGACTTTTGGTAGGGACCGCAAGTTTAGACCCTGAAGCCTTTGCTAAGATAGTAAATTCCTTTTAGAGAGAGTATAACAAGAAGCACAAAAGGCAAAAGTCCATAAAAAGGACTAACTGGCATACTCTCAGATAGCTTTTTAACAAGAATAAAACTTATCCAATACAAAGAGAATGCAGGCAGGAAGCTTAAAAAGCCTACAAACACACTTCTGCGTTTGAGTGCATAAGACAAAACGGTAATACTTATGGGAATAGGGGATAGCGAAGATATAAACCTCCTTATAACTTCAGACATGTAAAGGTTGTAGTTTAAGCCTACACTTTTGCCTAAGGAGTAAAGAGTCAGGAGTTGATGCAGGTGCAGGTACTCTATCTTCTCGCCTATAGGCTTGGCATTTTTTATATCAAAGAGTTTTATAGTTAATTCTTGGACAGATCTGTTACCTTCTTTGAAATCCCAAAGATGTGCAGAAGACAAAAATACCGTATCACCTACCCAAAGTCCTTTGTTTGCCTGTATTAATTCCAAAATTTTATTATCTTCAATTTTTACATAAAAAACACCTACTACGCTACCATCTTTTATATTTACAAACTTAAAGTTTATGTATGCCTTTTTACCATTGTCTTCTTTGGAAAACCACGCATCTTTTAAGATAAGGTCTTCAACTTCTTGTCTCTTTTTAAATTCCTTTTCTATTTTATAGAGATTTTTATTTCTCTCTGCATACACACCAAAACTCAGAAATAGGTTTATAAAGCTGACAACAATTAGAAAAATTACAACACTTGAGAAGAACTTCAAAGGTGATATGCCAAAACTTTGGACTATCAGGTCTATTTTTTTGGAAAATATATAATTGAGAAGTATCATCATAGTAATCACACTGCTAAGAGGGAGAAGGTAAAAGAAAGCTATAGGAATTAGGTTTACCAAATATGACCACGCTACATTAATACTTTTTTCCTTAAACAAAAAAAGCAATTCCATCATAGCGTAAGAGGAGACTATACTCAAAAGCACCGCATTCACAACAAGAAAGAGTTTTGCGTAAAAGGAAAGCACATATTTGCCAAGCATAGGAAAACATTTTACAATGTTTGTATGAGAACACCCCTTTATAGCATTCACAGAGATCTAAATGCTAAGATATCTGAATTTGCGGGATGGGAAATGCCCATTTTTTACTCTTCAATAAAAGAAGAGGTTTTGGCTGTAAGAAGTGCCTGTGGCGTTTTTGATGTTTCCCATATGGGAAGAATCCTTGTAAAAGGTCCTTCTGCAAAAGATACCCTTGAGTATCTTACCACCAACTTAGTAAGTAAGCTACGTCCTGGAAAGGTTCAGTACAGCATGCTTGTTAACCAAAGAGGCACAGTTATTGATGACATAACTGTGTATATGCTAGATGAAGAAAACTTTATGCTATGTGTCAATGCGATAAACAAGCAAAAGGTTATAGATTGGATATCAAAGCACCATCCTGTGGAAGACCTTTCGGAAAGCACAGTACAAATAGCCCTTCAGGGAAGAGAAAGTTCTAAACTGTTGTCGGAGTTTTTTCCCGTTGAAGACATAAAGTATTACCACTTTAAAGTTTTTGACAACATTATAATTTCAAGAACTGGCTATACAGGTGAAGATGGCTTTGAGATATACGCAGGTTTGAAGGAAGGTGTGGAACTTTTCAAAAAGCTTCTTGAACGTGCCAAACCGTGCGGTCTTGGTGCTCGGGATGTTCTGAGGATTGAGGCAGGTTTTCCTCTTTATGGACATGAGATATCCGAAGAGATCAACCCCTTTGAGGCAAATCTTGACAGGTTTGTGTGTATGGAGAAGGAGTTTATAGGTAAGAAGGCTTTGATGGAGACACAAGTAAATAGAAAGCTTTTTGGTCTTGAGCTTTTGGAAAAGGGTGTACCAAGGGAAGGCTACAAAATTTATGTGGAGGACAAAACTGTAGGTGTGGTAAGCAGTGGCACTTACTCACCAACCCTTGACAGAGGTATTGCTCTTTGCTTTGTAGACCCTAAGTTTAGAAAAGAGGGGCTTGAGGTATACCTTGATATAAGGGGAAAAAGGTATAAAGCCCGATTGAGAAGTTATCCTTTTGTGCGTAAGTAGATTATAATTTTACCCTTAAAACTCTTCTCCAGGAGGTTTCTAAGGTGGCACAAATAGTGGTCACACCTATGACCTTTGAAGCTGTCTATGAGCAGTCCGCGGAGATAGTAGAAAGGAAAGGTATAGGACACCCTGATACCATATGTGATAACTTAGCAGAGAATCTTTCAAGAGAGCTATGTAAGTGGTATCTTAAAGAGTTGGGAGCGGTAATGCACCATAATGTGGATAAAGCCTTACTTGTTGGAGGTGTGGCAAACGCATATTTTGGAGGAGGAGAAGTTATAGAGCCTATAGAAATACATTTGGTAGGTAGAGCTATACTGGACAAGGATAGTAAGAGGTTAGATGTGCAGGAACTGGTTCAACACACAGTCAAAGAGTGGTTCAAAAAGCACATAAGAAATATAGATGTGGAAAAGCACATAAAGGTCTATGCCAAGATAAAACCTGGTTCTAAGGACCTTGTGGAGCTCTTTGAGAGGTTTCAGAAGAAGGGAGAGATACCTTTAGCGAACGATACTTCCTTTGGTGTAGGATTTGCACCCTTTGATCAGCTTGAAAGGGCTGTGTACGAAGCGGAAAGGTTTTTAAACTCGGAAGCTCTAAAGAGGGAACATCCAGAAATTGGAGAGGACATAAAGGTCATGGGTGTTAGGATAGAGGACAAGATAAGGCTGACGGTAGCTTTGGCGTTTGTAAGCAAATACATAAAGGACCTGGAGGAATACTTTTACAAAAAGGAGCTAATAAGGGAGAAGTTAAAAACTTACCTGGAGGGGCTTTTGGGAAGGGAGGTGGATGTAAATATAAACACCGCAGATAGTAAAGAAAACTCTTCTGTGTATATAACAGTCACTGGGACATCCGCAGAGCAGGGAGATGATGGACAGGTGGGTAGAGGCAACAGGGTAAATGGTCTTATAACACCCTACAGACCCATGAGCTTAGAAGCTGCAGCTGGGAAAAATCCCATATCCCACATAGGTAAGATATACAACACAGTGGCAAACATCATATGCCAAAGAGTGGTCCAAGAAGTGGAGGGCATAGAGGAGGCTTATTGCTATATAGTCTCTCAAATAGGAAAACCCATAAACCAACCTCAGGTGCTTGATGTGAAGGTAAGGACCAAGAGGGACATAGCGGGCATAAGGGAGGAAGTAAAAAGAATAGCCAAGGAAGAGCTTGAAAGGATGCCAGAAGTCTGGAAGGGCTTTCTTGAAGGGAGGTACTCGGTAGCTTAAAGGGGCTGGTATGTTTCCTGTACTCATTGAGCTTTTTGGTATAAAAATTTACACTTACGGAGTGCTTGTTGCCATAGGTGCTCTTATCGCTTACTTTCTGAGTCTAAGGTTTGCAAAAAAAGAGGGACTAAACACATCTCACGTAGAAAACACTCTACTTATGGCTCTGTTTTTTGGAATAGTCGGAGGAAGGTTAGCTTACGTGATAGAGCATCCTGATCAAGTGCATAGCCTACTGGATGTGTTTGCCATATGGAACGGTGGTATGGACTTTTTTGGTGGTCTCTTTGGTGGTATCTTGGGAGCTATAGTGGGAATAGTCATATACAAACTACCCCTTTGGAAGGCAGGTGATATAGCTGTTCTGTCCTTAACTATAGCTCATGCTGTTGGAAGGCTTGGATGCACTTCCGCAGGATGCTGTTATGGAAAGCCTTTTCCCGCTTACGGTGCAAACACACCCGGCATACACTTTACTGACAAGTTTCCCTTCTTTTATATGGTCTTTCCAGAAGGTGCGGTAGCTCCACCTTATACACCACTTTACCCTACTCAACTTATGGAATTTTTCGGTTTGATCCTGATTTTTTTTATCCTGATGGTAGCTTACAGAAAGAAACCCTTTGATGGATTTGTTTTCTCTCTTTATATGATGCTTTACGGTCTTTTGAGGTTCTTCCTTGAGTTTTACAGAGGTGTGACGCCACCCATACCGGGGATAGGTTTAACTTGGAATCAGCTCGTTTCCATTGGTATGATAGTCATATCACCTTTGCTTATGTTGGCTTTGAGGACAAACAAAAAAGTTCAGTCTGCGTGAGCCTTCAAAAGTTCCACTAGGATTTTATTAACTAACTGGGGATTTGCCTTACCTTTAGTTGCCTTCATCACCTGACCCACAAAAAAGCCCAAGAGCTTTTCTTCTCCTTTGATGTACCTTTCTACTTCAGAGGGATGTTTTTGCAGAACGTCTTGCACTATTCTTCTTATATCCTCTTCGTTACTTATCTGTTTCAATCCTCTCTCTTCTATAATAATTTCTGGATCTTTTCCTGTCTCTACCATGGTCTTGAGTACCTCTTTGGCAAGTTTGGAAGAGAGTGTTCCATCCTTTATAAACTTGACAAGCTTAGCAAGCTGTGTGGGACTAACAGGAGACTCTTCTATGTCCTTTTGCATATCGTTGAGAAGTCCCAAAAGGTCGTTTAGTAGCCAATTGGCAAGAAGTTTGGGTTCTGGAAACACTTTTACCGCAGATTCAAAGAAATCACCCACCGCCTTCATATCCGTCATAACTTTAGCCTCGTAAGGAGTAAGCCCGTATTCCTTGACAAACCTTTCTCTTCTTTGGTGGGGAAGTTCTGGCATATTGTTTTTTATCTCATCTATCCACTCTTGGGGGATTACCAAGGGTAGAAGATCAGGTTCTGGAAAGTACCTGTAGTCTTCTGCCTCTTCCTTTGTCCTCATGGGGTGAGTTAGACCTGTTGCTGGGTCAAAAGTTCTTGTTTCTTGCACCACCTGACCGCCAGAAGACAGTATTTTTATCTGTCTTTCTATCTCGCTCTCTATGGCTTTTTGGACAAACTTAAAGGAATTGACGTTCTTTATCTCTACACGAGTTCCCAGCTCTTTAGAGCCTTTGGGTCTTACAGAAACATTTATATCGCACCTTAGCTGTCCCTTTTCCATGTCTGCCTTGGAAACACCCGTGTATCTCATTATGTTTCTTAGTTCTTCCAAAAAGAGTCTTGCAAGCTCTGGGGAGTCTATGTCAGGTTCTGTAACTATCTCCATAAGGGGAGTGCCCGCTCTGTTTAGATCCACGTAAGTCTTGCCACCTTCGTGCATGTTCTTACCTGCGTCCTCCTCTATATGAAGCCTCCTTATTCTTATCCTTTTGCCTTCTATCTCAAGCCAGCCATTCACAGCAAGAGGCTCTTCGTACTGGGATATTTGGTATCCCTTAGGAAGGTCTGGGTAAAAGTAGTTCTTCCTTGCAAAAACGGATCTGTGCTTTATTTCACAGTTCAAGGCAAGACCTGCTCTTATGGCATACTCTACCGCTTTCTTATTAACAACGGGCAAACTTCCCGGAAGACCCAAGCACACGGGACACACTTTAGTGTTAGGCTCCGCTCCAAATTCCACAGGACAGGAACAGAACATCTTAGTTTTTGTGTCCATCTGCACGTGTATCTCAAGACCTATTACTGGCTCAAACTCCATACTACCTATTCTAACACAGGCTTATAATTTACCTTATGAGGAAATTAGCGTTATTTTTCGCGTTGGTAAGTCTGATAGCTTTCTTCTACCAGAAAAAGCACGAGTTTTATGGTTTTGTTTATGATCAGGCTACACTCACTGCCCAGATGTGTGTCCTACCGCTCTTAACACCCTTGCTAGTATGATGAATATGAGCGTTGATCCAGAGAGGGACACACCAAGCGTGCTTAAAAACTATGTTCCTTTCTTCTATCCCACCTTTGTGGGTCTTACAGGCAGTCCTCAGGACATAGAAAAGGTAGCCAAAGAGTACAAGGTTTATTACAAAAAGGTAAAGGGAAAGTCATCTGCAGGATACTTGGTAGATCACACCGCCACCATATACGTCATCACGCCTGATATGAAGATAAAGCTCCTCTATACGCCTGCCAAACAGGACCCAGAAAAGATGGCAAAGGATATAGAATATCTCTTGAAGACTTGATGGAGGAAATCTTCAAAAGAAACGGTTTTGAACTGTCTTCTGATGAGATAAAGCTTTTTGAGATATACCTGCAAGAACTCAAAAGATGGAACAGAGTTCATAAACTCACATCCATAGAAGACCCTGAAGAGATAGTCATAAGGCACTTTGTGGATTCTCTTACTCTGAGTTGGTGCTTTTGGCAAAAAGGTATAGAAATTGACGGAAAAAGCGTGTGCGATGTGGGATCTGGTGCTGGTTTTCCCGGAGTTCCCCTGAAGATATACTACAAGGACAAAATAAAGCTCACCCTTGTGGAATCAATAGCAAAAAAGTGCGCCTTTCTTGAGTACCTAAAGGTAAAGCTAAATCTTGATTACACCGTAGTGTGCAAAAGGGCAGAGCAAATTCCAGAAAATTCTTTTGATATAGTAGTGTGCAGAGCTTTGGGTAGATTGGAAGATATAGTTCCTATGCTTTTGAAGTTATCCCGCCAGTTTGTCTTTATAATGAAGGGTAGAGAGCTTCCTAAGGGTTATGATTACTGCGAGATAAACACCCACGACATTAAAAAAAACTATATCCTTTTCCTTCCAAAAACCACATAGGCAGTGTGTCCCACCATTTGGTCTTGGGGTCTTAGTCTTTCGGGATTGGTCTTGTAATGTCTAAGGAGGATCTCAAAAACCTGAATATCCGCAAAGAAATTTTGCATACTGGACAAGAGCTTACTCACTTGGTTTGTTGTGGGAAGCACAAAGGCGCAGGCTTTGCCATCTTTTAGCACCCTCCATACCTTCTCTATGTACTCCCAAGGTTCTCTTACATCTACAAAACAGGCATCAAAAAAGTTATCTTCCACAGATGCAGACAGAAAGTTTTCGTTAAAAGCCTTCACATTGGAACACAAGCCAAACCTCTCCCAGTTTTTAAGAGCGTTGTTGTAAAACTTTGTATCCGCTTCGTAGGTCCAAACCTCACCAGCCAAAAGGGAAAGGACCACAGTCATAACACCGCTTCCAGTTCCAAACTCCAACACTCTGTCAGTGCTTTTTATGTTTAGCTTAAAGGCTATATAAAAGGCATCTTTGGGATAAACTATTTGTGTCTTTCTCTCAAAGCCCAAAAGTATAATATCCTCAAGGGTAGGACTAAAGACAAAAAACTCACCTATCTTCTGACCATCACCTTTACCTACTATGTCCTGAAACTGGATAGTGTGCTCCTTTACGTTCAGACTCATGCCCTTTACTAACTTCCTTAGGTACTTCCTGTCCTCATAAACTATAAGCACATAATCTCCTTCTTTGAAACTCATCTTAGTTCCAGTATAGCCCTTCCTATAAGGTAAGATGCTTGAGAGTATTTTAAAGCGTACTCGTAATCTTTAACCCGTGCGTTCTCTTTGGCAACTTGATAAAAAAGCAATTGGTAAGAATAAAGGTTTGTGTATTTGTCCTTGTACTTCCTTGTAGTGTTGAGCATAAGAAGTGCATTTCTCAGTCTTTTCTGAACAACCACATCAAGGAGTTTTTTATTTTTGGGAAGTTGAAAGTCATTACCTCTTATCACCTCAAGAGCGGACAAAATTTTGTCTGCAGATCGCTGTAGTTTTTCATTGTTGGAAGAGCACGCTTCTTTTATAAGCCTATCCGCCTCTATCATAAGCTCCTCGTATATAGCGGACTTTTCAAGTTCTGCGTATCTTTGTGCAAGGGATAAACACTCTTGTGCGTAAGCAAAAAAGTAGAAAGTCAGCCCCACAAAAAATCCTTTTATATACATTAGACTAAACTCATTAAATTATAATACGCTCAGTGGAAAAACTTAGATCTAAGCTTGCCTGCCTTCATCAAAACACTTTAAATTTCCGAAAATTAACTTCATTTGGAGGGGGTCCCCTTAATTGGGGTTGAAGATATAATATTTCAAACATGAGGGAGTTTGTGCATTTACACCTTCACACTCAATACTCGCTTCTTGATGGAGCTATAAAGATAAAAGACCTTGTGCAAAAAGCCAAAGAGTTTGGATACAAAGCGGTTGCCATCACGGATCACGGAAACCTCTTTGGCATTCTTGACTTTTACAAAAGTATGAAAAGTGAGGGTATAAAGCCTATCATAGGTATGGAGGCATACTTTACCACGGGCTCACGCTTTGATAGGAGGGGTAAGGCTTCTGAAGATAACATTACAGACAGATATAACCATCATCTCATACTAATAGCTATAAATGACAAAGGACTCAAAAACCTTATGGAGCTCTCAAGCATATCCTACAAGGAAGGTTTTTACTACAAGCCGAGAATAGATTACGAAGTTTTAAGTCAGCACTGTGAGGGTCTTATTGCCATCACTGCATGTCTTAAGGGAGTGCCCACATACTACGCTTCTATAGGTGACGAGAAAAAAGCGGAGGAGTGGGTAAAGAAGTTTAAGGACCTTTTTGGAGAAAACCTCTATCTTGAACTGCAATCTAACTCCCTTGAAGAACAAGAAAGGGCTAACAGAGTCCTTATAGACATAGGTAAGCGTTTGGGAGTTAAGCTGATAGCTACTAACGACTCTCATTACCTAAATCCTGATGACAGACTGGCTCATCAGGTTCTTATGGCTATACAGATGAAGAAAACTCTGATGGAAATACAACAAGGTCTGGGTTTTAAGTGTGCCAACGAGGGCTTACACTTTGCAAGTCCAGAGGAGGTGTGGAAGAAGTTTGAGGGTAAGTTTGATGGTTGGGAGAGGGCTCTTCTTAACACTCTTGAAGTGGCGGAAAAAACCTCAGATACTTTTGAACTTTTAGAAGGTGGAGGGTATCTGCTTCCCAAGTACGATACGGGAGACAAAACTACTGAGGAGTTTCTAAGGGAACTTGCCATAAAGGGCTTAAGGCAGAGAATACAGCAGGGTCTTGCAAAAGATACGAAAGAATACTGGGATAGGCTGGAGTATGAGCTAGACGTGGTCTCCAAGATGGGTTTTGAGGGATACTTTCTCATAGTGCAGGACTTTATAAACTGGGCTAAGTCTCAGGGTATACCTGTGGGTCCCGGAAGAGGTTCTGCAGCTGGTTCTTTGCTTGCCTTTGCTCTTGGTATAACGGATGTGGATCCTATAAAGCATGGTCTTCTCTTTGAAAGATTCCTAAATCCAGAAAGGGTGTCCATGCCAGATATTGATGTGGACTTCTGTATGGAAAACAGGGACAGAGTTATACAGTATGTGAAGGAAAAATACGGCGAAGATAATGTGGCACAGATCATAACTTACAACGTGATGAAGGCAAAACAAACTCTAAGAGATGTGGCAAGGGCTTTGGGCGTACCTTACTCTACCGCAGACACTCTTGCCAAGCTCATACCACAGGGTGATGTTCAAGGTACTTGGCTCTCCTTAGAAGAGATGTACATAACACCCATAGAGGAGCTTTTGGAAAAATACGGACAGCACAGAAGGGACATAGAGGATAATGTGAGCAAGTTCAGAAAGATGTGCCAAGAAAACCCAGAAATAAAAACCCTTGTAGAAATAGCCCTCAAGCTTGAAGGACTCACACGGCACACCTCTTTGCACGCTGCGGGTGTGGTCATCTCTCCTATACCCTTGCGCGAGCGTGTACCTCTGTATTACGACAAAGACCAAACCCTTGCGACCCAGTTTGACATGGCCAAGCTGGAAGAAGTGGGACTCATAAAGATGGACTTTTTGGGACTCAAGACTCTCACCGAGTTAAAAAGAATGAGGCAGTTGGTAGAAGAAAGACACGGAGTCCGCATAGATTACCTAAGATTACCTTTAGATGATCCTGCGGTGTATGAGCTTCTAAGAGAGGGCAACACTACGGGCGTTTTCCAGCTTGAAAGTGTGGGTATGAAAAACCTTCTAAAAAGATTAGAGCCAGACAACTTTGACGACATAGTGGCGGTATTGGCACTATACAGACCAGGACCACTAAAGAGCGGTCTTGTAGATAGCTACATAAACAGAAAGCACGGAAAAGAACCTGTGGAGTACATCTTCCCAGAGCTTGAGCCAGTCTTAAAGGACACTTACGGCATCATAGTGTATCAGGAGCAGGTGATGAAGATATCCCAGATACTTGCAGGTTTCACCCCAGGTGAGGCGGACACTCTCCGAAAAGCTATAGGTAAGAAGAAGAAAGATGTCATGCAAGAGATGAAGGAAAAGTTCATAAAGGGAGCTATAGAGAGAGGCTATGACGAGCAAAAAGTAAGAAAGCTTTGGGAAGATATAGAGGAGTTTGCCAGTTACTCTTTCAATAAATCTCACTCGGTGGCTTACGGATACATATCTTATTGGACCGCTTACATGAAGGCGCACTACCCAGAGGAGTTTTTTGTGGTAAAGCTCTCCACAGAGAAAAGCGACAAAAAGTTTATAAATCTCATAAGAGATGCAAAAAACATGGGCTTTACCATACTACCACCTGATATAAACGAAAGCCAAGTGGATTTTACCATAGCAGGAAAAGGGAAAATAAGGTTTGGTCTTGCAAGAATAAAGGGTGTAGGAGAAGATACAGCCAAACTAATAGTGGAAAGCAGAAAGAAAAGATGGAACAGTTTAAGCGAGTTTCTAAGAAGTGTGGATCAGAGAAAGGTGAATAAGAGGGTGGTAGAAGCTCTCATAAAAGCGGGTGCTTTTGATTTTACAGGAGAAAGTAGGGAAAAGCTACTCTCTAATATAGACAAAAGCTTAAAGAACGGCATTATTCCCTTAGGAGACCTTTTTGGCACAAAAGACACAATCAAGGATAACACCATAGATCCTCTAAAGTACGAAAAGGAAGTGTTGGGTATTTATGTATCCAAGCATCCCATAGACCCAATAGAAAAACTGCTTGTTGGGAAGGTAAAGTGGCTTGAGGAACTTGAAGAGTTAGAAGAAGGTACTTACTACTTTGCGGGCGTGGTATCAGAACTAAAGGAGAAAAAGACCAAGAACGGCACTTACATGGCAAGTTTTTACCTTATGGACAAAACGGGTATAGCACAAGCCATAGCCTTTCCAGATATATACGAAGGCAATAAAGAACTTCTAAAAGAAGATGCCCTTGTGGTTCTCAAATGCGATGTGGAGCATGATGAGGAATACGAAGATACCAAGCTTATAGTAAGGGAGGTCTATAAGCCAGAGGAGTTCATAAAAGGAGAGAGCACATATATAACTTTGGTTTTCACAAGAGAGCTCTCAGATGAAGAGCTAACAAAGCTAAAAAATTGTCTTACAAAGTACAGTAATCGGGAAGGCAAAGAGCTCATCTTAGACCTCAGGATAAACGGTTATAGAACCATACTGCAGGCAGACCCAAGCATAAAGGTCCTACCCTCTGCGGAACTGTTAGAAGAGCTAAAGAAGTTAGACATCAAACTGGTAGTTTAAAGGAAACTTGGGAAAATCCTTTACGTCTTCCAACACTTCATGAGCTTTGTAAAACTTTCCTTCCTCCCAAAGCTTCTTGACAGTAAGGAGCATATCCTCTTCTACAGTCATCACAGTTTAAACCCCAGATAAAAGCCACCAAGGAAGGCAGAAGAGAAAGCTACCTGTCTAACCACTCCGTAAATGAAACTGTTGAAACTCTCAAACATACCTTTAAAAACATTCAAAAAGGCAGACCAATGAATGTCTATTACTCCCTTACTCTGTAGCCACAGCAAAGAGAGTATATAAAGGCCCAAGAGCATGAGGAAAATGTTTAGTACCCTTCTTATCGCAAAGCCTACTACAAACCCTGCAAAACCACCATAACCTAAGTCCGCTACAAGTTCCTCAACACTCATTGGTATCTAAACACGCTTGGATTCAAAATATCTGGGTAATTTGTGGTCATTTCATAATCAAACATCTGTTTTCTTATCCTCTTGAGATCGCTCTTCTCTGGTTTAAAGGGATAGCTCCTTATGTCACTTACTGAACTATCACCAAAGGGTCTGTTGCAGGCAACTTCAGTGGTTTTACCCCTACATCCTGAGGTCATAAAAGGTCTTCCGCTCCAGAAGATCTCCTCAAAGGTATCTTGGTCAATGCCAAAGTGTATAACTTGTCCCTTTTCGTTGAACTTCATATCCTCGTAGCGAGCTATCTTGTTGTCTATAAGATATCTGGCAAACTGTACTCTTCTGTACTGTGGTGCTGGACATGGCTTTTCCTTTTCCATCATAGAGCCTTCCTCTGGCCAAAAGGAAAAGAGGTGAGTTCTTGCACCCAAGTCTCTGACTTTTTGGATGGTCTGTATCATCTCCTGCTCTGTTTCTCCAAGGCCTACTATTAGGTGGCAACCTGCATAACCATCTCCCATCACATCGCAAGCCCACTCAAGCACCTTCCAAAAGGTCTCCCACCTGTGTGGGCTTTTCATGGGTCTTCCTCTTAGTTTTTCAAATATCTCTGGTGTTGCGCAGTCTATGGCTACTGTAACTGTGTCCGCCCCAAGTTTTTTGTAATCTTCTATGTCTTCGTAGGTAGTTCCCGTTGCGTTTATGAGCAAGGATACAAATATCTTATCTCCCAACTCATCTAAAACCCTTTTGAGCACATACTTGGTATCCCTTATAGCCCTTGGGTGTGTGATCTGAGCTATACAGAGCCTTTCCACATGACCCACTCTTTTGGACCTTTCTATGATATCCTCCAGCTTTACCGTGGGCCACTCTACCCTTATGAAGTTTTTTTTGGAATACTCCATATCTCTTGCTTTTTGAAGACCACAGTAAGCACAGTCCGCATGACATCCAGATGGATAGGTCAAGAGGGTATTTATACAGCTTAGCTTGGTGTTTCTATAAAATTGTCCAGGAACTAATCCCAAAGTCATAGCAGCAGCCATGCTTATCTGAAGGTATTCGGGACTTTCCCTCTGCTCTGTGAGTTTTTCAAGCACCAATTTATTCATAACCTCTACCTCCTGCGATTATTTTAACAAGGTTTCTGATGGCTTTCCCACGATGGGATATGGCATCTTTTTCTTCTGGCTTTAGTTGTGCCATGCTTTTTTGCATACCTTCTGGCTGAAAGATGGGATCATATCCAAAGCCTTCTGAACCTTTTGGTTCTTCAAGGATGATTCCTTCACACTCACCCATTGACCAATAGCCTGCATCTCCAAGGCTGAGCACCAAAAAGGCTACAAACTTGGCTCTTCTGTCTTTTACGCCTTCCATTAACCTAAGCAATTTCCTTATGTTAGCCTCGTCCTTTGAGGTCTTTACCTCCTCTTTTCCTCCATACTCATGCTCATAGAACCTGCTAGAAAAAACTCCCGGATAGCCACCAAGGGCATAAACCACAAGTCCCGAATCATCAGCAAGGGTAGGCATACGGTACTTTTCGTAGTAAGCTTGTGCCTTTATGAAAGCATTTTCTAAAAAGCTTGAACCCCCTTCTTGAACCTCTATCTCTTCCTTAGGAATCTCTACCTGAAAGGAGTAAGATTCCAACAATCTCTTCATCTCCTCTGCCTTTTTTGGATTGCTCGTTGCTAAAAGTATCCTTCTTAGCTCCATTGGGGCATAAAAACTGTAGAACAGCAATTTTGGGAAACAATGGGTTTTAGACCCATCTCCTTTGCATATGAAAAGACACCCTCTGCAGGAAAGGTGATGCCATTTACTCCCGCATGTAGCGCATACACATCCAGCTTAAACCTTTCCTCGCCGGCAGGTCTGGCACAACCTATGACCACATGGGTCGTAGGTAGCTTTTTCCTTGCATGCAGTATCACTCTTGCACTATCTTCCGCTTTTGGTGGTGGCAGTAGTTGAAACTTAGCTTTCCCATAGTAAGGCATAACTACTACCAATACTAAAGCTGATGGTTCAAAATCCGAAATGAGGTCTATAGCTCTATACTCTCCCAAAATCTTCCCATAGTGAAGTCCTATAATGACATGTGGGACTATGTTGTGTCCGCAATCTTTGAGATTTCTCAGAGATGCTTCGTAATCTTTTACGCTTTTGTGGGGCATTTTATAGACTTCCGCTATGGTCCGGTCATCACCTATAATGTCCAAAAGTACCGCATCTACCTGTGCCTCTTTTAGGCCTTCTGCAAGCTCTTTATCTACTAGTCCCACATGACAAGTCAGGATCATACCCAGCTCTTCCTTTAGGTATCTCATAGCTTTTAGGAAAGGCATAAGCTCCACAACACCATCTTTGTTAGATCCTCCCGAGATGAGAACACCTTGTATGCCCTTCTTCTTGAGTTCCTCTCCTACTCTTATGAGCTCTTCTGGTGTGGTAGCTGGTATCATGTGCCAAAGGATTTTAGAAGCGCAATGATCACACATAAGCTCGCAGTGTCTTCCTGTTATGGAAATATCCACAAACTTAGGACCAGAACTTACCTTAAAGTCATCTACCTCGTAATGTTTAAAACCTGGGCTGTGGAAATATATAGTATCCCCAAAAAACTTTTTCCTTATCTCAAAACCTTCTTTAAGTTCTTCAAGGAGGGTGTGGTCCAAAGACACACCCTCCGGAAAGCTCATCAACCGCACTTTATACCTTTTTCGTTTATTACTTTGGTTAGGGCTTCTACCGCAGCTTGTCCTTTGAGAAGTAGATTCACCTCATCAGGATTAGAAGGCTTTATCTTTGCTATCCATCCCGCACCATAAGGATCATCATTTACAAGAGCTGGGTTTCCTTTTAACGCTTCATTTATCTCAACTATCTCGCCTGTTAGTGGTGAAGGCACTGGTCCCACCCATTTGCCACTCTCAATAGTAGCCACGCTTTTGCGCCTATCTACTGTTTTACCCACCTTTTTAGGTGTGTAGGCAACAAGCCTTCCAGCCATGGCAGCAGCTACAGAGGTGAGCCCTATGGTAAAGGTGCCATCACCGTTGTCTTTTGCCCAGGTGAAGGCATTAGCCTCTGGGTCCACATCGTAAAGCAAGTCCTCGGGTATGTTACACCCATTAACTACAGCCATATTAATACCTCCCATGTATGAGATTTTTTAAAATATCAACACTTTATTCGCTTCCAAAGCTCTGAGGGCAAACTCGCTGGCTGGAACAATTCCGTCAAGCTCTTTTATAAGATCCTCCTCTTTGAGTCCCAAAGAGTCCACTGCTTGCTTGCAAGAGTAAAACTTAACACCTGCCTGCTTGGCATCCTTCATAAAGTCATACACCGTTTTCAGCTTTTTTCCGTTAGGAGAAAGACAGTTAGGTTCTGCTGGTATTATTCTTTGAGCCACACCCTTTTTTAAAAGGTTTGTACCATCCATATTAAAGAACATTTCCACCTCCGCCTCGTTGGAAGCCATAAGAGCTGCTATATAGAAAGGTGCTGCGCACCTCCATGGTGTCCTAGGACCGCTGGTCATAAGGATAATTACCTTCATGATTCTATTGCCTTTCTTGCTTCTGCTTCATCTGGTACGCCAACAAACGCAAGCTTTCCGTCTATTATGGTAGAAGGCACAGACCTAATTAACAGCTTCTTTGCCCACATTTTACCTTCTGGCTGAGCCACATCAAGCACATCGTACTTAAAACCGTACTCCGCCTGCAACTTTCTCCAGAGCATATCCGCATCGGGACATGTAGCGCACCACTGAGACACCAAAAGTATTACATGCTTATCCTTTGCCCCCATCACGTACACCTCATACAAATTATGTCCCATTCATCTATGTACTTTTTCATTTCTTCTATAGCCTTTTCACCGGTTACAAGGTCTTTAATATCCCTCTCTAAGTCCGCAGGCTTTATTCTTGCAACCCAGCCTTCTCCGTAAGGGTCGTAGTTTATTATGTCAGGTTGCTCAAGGACCTTCTCATTTCTTTCTACCACTTCACCTTCTATAATGGCATTTATTGGTCCTGCCCACTTGCCACTCTCCAAGGAAGCTACGGGTTTTCCTTTCTTTATGTACTTGCCCGGCTCTTTTATTCTTGCGTGCAAGAGCCTACCCGCCCTTACCTGTCCCACATCGGTAAGACCCATGGTCACAGTCCCATCTTCGTTTATCCTAAACCACGTCTGCGTTTCTATATCGTAGTAAAGGTCAAGGGGTACAACGCAACCGTTGTACTCCCATTCTTTACTTGCAGAACCACCTAGTCCCATCGCACCTCCTATGCAAGTCCAAGTCTTTTGAGCACAGGAAGTGGGTCTGAGAGGTTATCCTTTAGTTTTACATCGTTAGCGCTATAACCAAAAGCCAAACCAAGCAATTGAGTGAAGTATGCAGCAGGCACATCTACATCGGGCACTCCCTTCATCATAAGTCTATGCCTGTACATCTCAAGGGAAGCATGGCACAGTGGGCATTCCGTTGCTATTATGTCCGCTCCGTTCCTTTTGGCAGTTTGGAGGATCATCATTACGAACTTTTCAGACACCATCTCGTCAGACAGCGAGTGAGGTCCTCCGCAACATTGGGTATGCATAGGTTCAAAATTCACACTGGTAGCCCCTGCAGCCTCTAACAGAGCATTCATGTAATAGGGATGTTCGTCATCATCTGCAGTGTCTCTCTTTCTTGGTCTTGCATCTTCATCTTGACCGCCTGCGTGTGCGTATGTCCTTGCATAGAAGTGAGGTCTTGTGTAAAGGCATCCGTAGTAATTGGCAACTTTTAGTCCCCTTAGAGGTCTTTTGGTCTTTTCCTTTACCTTCTGAGGTCCTGCTTCGTGATAGAACCACTCAAGTATGTGGTAAGTGTGAGGTATCTTATCAAGAGGATCTACACCACCCTCTCTGAGAAGTGCGTTTACCCTCTCAAAAACGCTTTTGTCCGTCTCTAGGAAGTACTCCGCCCTTTGAAGAGAGAAGGAACAGCCGTTGCAAGGTGCCACTATAACATCGTGCCCTTGCTTTCTTGCCAAGGACATGTTTCTGGCATTTAGGAGCATGGTGCCCATGAAAGTCACATTTTTGGATTCCATGGCACCACAACAGTTGTAATCTTCAAGATAATCTAGCTCTAAACCGAGCTCTCTTGCAACGATCCTTGTTGAAACATCATAAGCTCTTGCAGCACCTTCCAAAGAACATCCTGGATAATATGCTACTCTCTTACCTATCACGCCCATTTTATACCTCCTTAATGCGCTAATGCGCCTTCTTCTTCCATAACTTTTCTAAGCACGTGCTTAAACTTATTCCAGTTTTTGGTTCTTGGATGGAAGAGCATGTGTTTAGCATTTAGTATAAGGAAACCTATGTTCATGGATTTTATGGGTTTCATGGTAAGCTGCTTTAGCCATTCGGGAGTTTCTCCTATAAAAGGTATAGGCTTTCTGAGAATAGGGTCTTTTACCACCTTGTAGCCTTGTTTTTCTATCCATCCAAAGAGAAGCTCTCCGTCCTCTATCCTTCCATACTCAAGCACCTGTTCTGTAAAGAACTTGTCAAACTTCTTGGAAGGATACTCTTCAATGAGTCCCCTTTTTGCCATGGTTCTGAGAATCACCTTTAGGACTTCTTCCACAAGCACACCTTTGGGACATCTGTGAGTGCATTTGTGGCAAGATACGCATCTCCACATTACATCCGCTCTTTTTTGTAGCTCGTCTATTAGACCCAACCTTGCAAGGTGTATAAAGTGTCTTGGGTTGTAACGCTCATCCCAGTAGTTATGAACGGGACAAGATGCGGTACAGTAGGAGCACTGATAACACTGGTTTATGGTCTTTCCATCTGGAGAATTCACTATTTCCTTAGCAAAGTCAAGGTCATAGTCGTTTATGACCCTTGGCAGGATTATAAGGTTCCAGTCTCCAGAAACGTCTATACCGTCAATTACGAGCCTCTCCTTTCTTAAAATTCTCTCTGGCTCTACCAAACTCCTTTCGTGTATAGCCATGGCTTACACCTCCAAAATATCTTCTTTTCTCATTATTCCTAATAGTCTCCTTGCCATGACTCCCGCGGGTGGGAAAAAGCCTTTGGCACTGTGCATGGTAGAAAGGGTCATATAATCCACATAGGTTGCGTATATCATGGCAAGGAATATGTCCACAAAAAGGTATCCTTTTACCTTTATACCAAAATCCGTTAATTTCTCCTGTATTTGCTTGTATATACTTTCAAACTCTTCGTAAGTTTCTCCGTACATGCTCCTTTTGGGTGGCTCTTCCTTTAAGAAAACCACCGCACCGCTTTCGCTCTCTGGATCCCATATCCAACTTGTCCAAAGTACATACTCTTCAGGAAAGGTAAAGTGTAGAAGTTCAGATGCTATATCCCTTGCAGATTTTCTATCCACACCCCTTATCTCTCTCACGAACTTTTCCACTCTCTCTTCCCATGAGTTTGCCTTTCCATACAAAAGATCGCTTATAGCTTTCTTTAACCTATCTACACCTGTTTCCTCTATAATCTTTTTCCTCTTCCTTCTGCTTGCGAAGATCTTCTCTAGAATGGTATCAAGCTCCTCTTCAGTTAAAGAGGCAAGCCTTTCTTTGCTCAAAAGTTGTTGAAAGAGGAGGGACTTGGCGAGGAGATCCCTGTAGAGATCCTGCACAAAGTCCTCGCCTTCACCCAGTATCTTTATCAGGTAGTCCCTAACTAAAAAGTCATCTAAAGTAGTTCCCTTAAACCTTTTTTCCATCACACACTGACCTTAGCACCAATAAATGCTGCTGCTTCTGCTGCTGCTGCCTCACCTTCGGATAGAGAGGACTCTATGTCTATAGGTCCTTTACATGCACCCGCTATAAATATGCCGGGCTTGTTGGATACTATGTTAGAGCCGGATTCTTCGGAGGGTATGAGGAACTGGCTATCTGGATCTTGGGCAAGACCAAGTATTTTTGCTACCTTCTTTGTACCTTCGGAAGGTTCCATACCTAAAACTAACACCACCAAGTCCATAGGAACTTCTGCGGGTCTTTGAACTATGGTGTCTTCGTGTTTTACCCTAAGTCTTCCATCTGCAGGGCTATAGGTGATCTCTGCTATCCTACCTCTTACATACCTTACACCGTACTTTTCTTGAGGTGCCCAGTAGAAAGGATACTCCCAAGTGCCGTAAGTTCTCACATCCATGTAGTAGCAGAAGACATCAACATCTGGATAGTGTTCTCTTATTTCAGAACCTTGCAAACCAGATAGAGCACATCCGTACCTACAGCAGTGTACGTTTGTAACACCAAGCTGTCTGTCTCTAGAACCTACGCAGAAAACAAAGGCAACTCTTTTAGGTAGCTGTCCGTTGGAAGGTCTGTAGAGCCTACCTTCTTTTGAAAACATTTGTTCCAATTCAAGGTTTGTGATAACGTCTGGATAAATACCGTATCCGAGTTCTCCCTTTCTTCTTGGATCAAAGTGCTGGAAACCGGTAGCTACTATTATAGAGGCTACTTCGTGAGTTTCGCCGTTAGAAAGTCTTACTTTGAAGTTTCCAGGTTCTCCTTCACAAGCTTCCAGTTCAGTCTTGAGCTTTACCTCTATATTGGGATTTTCTTCTACCTCTTTGATGTAGGGTCCCAACACTTGAGATGGTTTTAGCTTCCGTGGAATGAGTGTGTAGTAGTTTTCAAGTATGGGCCTACCACCAAGTTTTTCCTCCTTTTCAATAAGGAGGGTAGGCACACCGAGCCTACCCAAAGCTCTTGCTGCCGCAAGACCAGCTGGTCCACCACCGACCACCAAAACCTTCTTAGCCATGAAAAACCTCCTCTATTAAGACTTGAATAGTGGCATTGCAGCAGTTGCAGAAGCTTTTGGTTTTCCAGTAGATGTTCTGCTATATGGTTCATAAAGGTCATATGTCTTGAAGAACTCCATAAGCTCGTCGTACTTTCCAGCCTTTTCAAGCTCTGATATGTACTTAACCGCGTCTTCCCACTCCTTCTTGAGCTCTCTCCAGTTGGTTATACCCATCTTTTCAAGAAGAGGCTCATAAGCAGAGCAGTTCCAGTAGAGCTGAACCACCTTGAATGGGTGAGCACCACATGCAAGAGCTGCAAACATCACGTCAGACATAACAGCTACGGGATAGTACATACCGTGAGCTTTCCCTATCCACTGGTTCTTTTCAAAGGTGGTAGTGCATCCGGTGTCGTGTGTAATGATCACATCCGCTTTGACCTCTTCGTATATAACCTTGAGCTTCCTTTGTATAGCAAAGGACCTGGTGAACTCTCTTTCTGTAAGAATGTGCCTAAAACCAAAACCACAGCAGTCATACCATGTGGAGTAATCTACTACTTGTGCACCAAGAGCTTTCATAACTGCAGTAGATGCTGCAGGTCTTTGACCGTTGAACACCTCAGGATCGTAAGGATAGTCGTCAGCTATCATCTTGTAAGTGTGGCATGCGTTGTGTATGGCAACCCTCACATTGGATACATCTATACCTTTTGGCTTACCTTCCTTCTCGTAGAGTTCTGCTATCTTATACCTCATAGCGTGGACCCATTCAGAGTAGTGGACTATTTCTTGAGGAATGACTATCCTTCCATCCTCTGTAAGTCTTCCAAGCTTCTTGAGTATGGGTTTTACCGCATCTCTGAGCTCTTTGTTCATGATGAGCTGTTCTCTGGTTTCCTTATAAGAACCAAAGGATGTTCCGCAGTGTATGAGAGGATAATAACCTGTCTTCCAAGCTTGGTGCATGTTCCTGAGCCACACAGCTGCGAGAGCTACAGGGTTTGATGTTCCAGAACCGTGGTAGTTCCAGGCAGTGCAAGATGTTTGGTGAGGTTCGTTAAGATAGTCAAGTCCAAACTTGTTCATAAACCAGAATAGAGATGCAGGGTATCCGGGTATGTTTCCGCACTGACCACAGGACTTGTGGTGCCACAGCTTGTTGGTAGGTATAACCTTTATTCTTCCTGTCCTGGTGTAAACGTACATAGGTTGATGCTCTTCAGTGATCCTGTATATGAGTATTTCACCCTTCGCTTCGAGCTCTTCCATCATCTCAAAGATGTGATCGTAGTGAGCATTGTACTCTTTAAGTGGAAATGGTGGCTTCTCTGGATACATAAGTATGCTTCCCTCTTTACGCTGACCATGTGCCATGATAAATACCTCCTTTAAGTTTTTTTTGGGGCTTCAAACCCGTTTGTGAGCTTACTCTTCTTCATAAAGTTCTTGATAACGTTCTTCGTTTTCTTCCACTATATCCATTATTACGTTATATAGGTTAGGGTCCAGCTTCTCAAGCATCTCAAATATTCCAGTCTCTCTCCATATGGTGTACATCTCTATAGCGGTCTCCAGAGATACTTCCCAAGCGGTTTTGACGGACTTTCCTACATCAAAGGGAATTGCCATTCTCTTGGCTCTGAGGTTTTCCATGTTATCTGCCATTTTGGGACCCCAGTCTGGGAAGAAGTCAGGCTGTAGCATGTCTGCTGATAGCTGGTTTCCTGTGGTCATCACTTTGAGAAGAACTCTTCCGTAAGGCTTAAGAAGATCCTTTGTAGCCTCAAAAGCGTTACGTACAGCCACTTCTCTCATTATGGCAACAAGTCCACCTGGGTTGTTGACAAAGGGACAACGAATCCAACAGGTAAAGCACTGAGAACACGCCCATATGTACTCGTGCATCATGTCGTAGAGAACTTCCACATCATCTTCTAAGAATCTTTGGACTATCTCTCTGGGAGAGTAGTCAAAGAATCTATTTGATGGACAGGATGCGGTGCATACTCCGCAGTTAAGGCAACCAAATATGTATTCCTTAAAGCGAAAATCTGACTTTACTTCCTCAATAACCCTTACCTTTTCTTCCCATGGGACACTCTTAGTCTTTTCCGATATGGGAATGTTGTATCCATAACTATGTCCGTCCATAGCCTATACCTCCTTAAGCAGTTCTACATAAAAATGTATAGTGGTGGTAGCTTAAGTCAATTAAGTTTTGCTTATGGACATATAAGCATATGCTTATAAATTTCCTATAAATATAAATAAAAGAAGAGTTAAAGAGTGATAACCGCATATTCACCACTCATAAGCTTGTCAAGAAAGGCAGCACCACCTATGATCCCATCACAAAGCTCTGGGTTCACATCTTCCTTTGTATATATTTCTGTAAGATCAAGAGAAGGCACACAGAGGTATATCTTTACACCCGCATCTTTTGCCATTTTTATAAAGTCGTAGACAGTTTGCTCTACACCAGGTCTAACCTTAACCTTTTTGGCGTTATCTCTCATAAGCAAAAAGCCTGCTTCTGAGGTTATCACCATTTCCACCTCGTAGTCCATGGTAGTTGCTGCTGTAGCAAGGAAGAAGGGAGCACCCGCTTGAGGGTTTATGAGCTCTCCCGTTGTGGGCTCAGCTCTTTCAAAGAAAGGTACTGTTAGTATGTAGAAAAGTAGCTTTTCATAACCCTGTGCAGCCATATTTTACCTCCTCCTTATACAAAGATAATCATAGGTTTGTCCGCTTCTAACACGTAGTTTATAAAGGTTGCTGCTCCTGCGGGAGGTTCAAGACCGTCTATTAAGTCTTCGTACTTGTATCCAAAGAGTTCCATAGTCATCTGACATGGAATAAGCTTTACATCTGCTTCTTTACACGCTTCTATGAGTTCAGGGATATCTGCAACTCCATGCTCCTTTATGGTCTTTTTCATCATATAGGTCATGAGATCTGTCATTCCTGGTATTATGCCCATGATTTGAGGGGGTCCGGGAAAGATGGAAGATATGGTGTTAGTTATAGCGTTTTGCATAGATGGTGGGAAAGCCATAGGCATGGCTGGATTGCCAATGGGCGCTATCTTGAGCTCATTCATCTTCTTTTTGTGTATTATGTTCAGTCCGTAAAAGGTGAAGAAAATAGCAGTTTCTACACCCAAAGAAGCTGCAGTTGAAGCAAGGATCAGAGGTGGATATGCCATATCAAGAGTTCCTTTTGTGGCTATTATGGCGAGCCTTTCGGTAGCCATTTTGTCCCTCCCTTATTTCTTCTTGATGTAAAAAATTATCTTACCTCCCTCCTCAACAGTTTCCAAGAGTTCATGACCTGTTCTGTTGCAAAAGGCAGGTATGTCTGCTTTGGCACCTGGGTCTGTGGTTATGACCTCAAGGATCTGACCAGACTGAAGCTCCTCAAGAGCTTTTTTAGTCTTAAGCACGGGAAGTGGGCAGTTAAGACCTGAAGCGTCAAGCACCTTGTCTGGTGTTATTGTAGCCATGATAAGCACCTCCTAATTTTAATTGATTAATGACATTATAATTTTTGGGCACAAAGGATACCATAGTTTTTTTTAAACTGAGTATAAGATAAACTTATACTTATATACTTATAGATATAGATCTTCCTTTAAGAGTTCTACTGGTTTCCTTCCAGCAAAACCCTCATCCAGTTCGTGCCAATAAAGTATTGTGTCTTCGTCTTCTTTCCAACAGAGCCATATGTATCTGTTCTGATGAAAGGAGAGAAAGTCTATAAGAATAGGATCAATTCCTTTTATGACGCCTCCAAGGGCTTCTATCTTCTGAAAGTACCGTCTTATCTCCTCATCTATTTCCCTGCTTTGGCTTTCCATATAGAGCCTTTCTAGCTTGTCCTCTTCTTCCTCCATTCTGGCAAGAATGGAGTATAACTCCTGCTTTTTTATGTTAATAGTTTCCACAAGAGGCTTTATAAGTGTAAGGAGTTCCCTTGCACTATCAAGATCAAACACCTTCATGCTAGTTAAATAATAGATTCTGTTTGCTCTCTTGTCCACATTAAAATAATATCTCATGTGGGTTTTTGCTTTTATACTCTTACTCCTGCTTCCTGCATTTTCCGAAGACCTTTACTCGGAGTTTATCAGAGAGCAGATAAAGGAAATACCGCTGAATAAAGCTATTGTTGTAGGCAGTGGAAAGAACAAACTTATAACCTTTATAAATCCAGACTGTCCTCACTGTAGGCAGGAGTGGAAGGAACTAAGATCTCACCTGAATAAGTTGAAGGTTTATGTGTTTCTGCTACCTTTCAAAAAGTTTCCCGAAAGCTACCCTAAAGCCTTTTATATAGCGTGCAGTAAAGACAAACTCAAGGCCCTTGATGAGGTGCTTATGGGTAAGTTTGATGGTGCACCACCTAAGGTGAAAGAGTGTAAGTTAGTTTATGAACATATACAGATAGCCCAAAAGCTTGGTGTTCAAGCTACACCATACAATATAGTTCTAAATAACTACAAAGTTTTGGAAGGGTATAGTCCAAACCTTCTTAAGGAGTTGGGGATAAATTGATAGTAGTAATCATGGGTCTTTCTGGAAGTGGAAAGTCCTTTGTGGCACGCATACTTCACGAGGAGTTTGGCTTTGAATGGATAAGAAGCGATGCTATAAGGAAAGAGCTTGCAGGTGTCCGTGAGCACATAAAGGTGGGTTTTGGAGAGGGTATATACTCGGAGGATTGGACTAAGAGGGTATATGAGGAAATGATAAACAGGGCAAGGGTACTAAAAGATGCAGGAAAGCATGTGGTAATAGATGCAACCTTCTTGAAAAAGTGGCAAAGGGATATGGTAAAGAAAGAGCTGGGTGATGTGCTGTTTTTAATGACCGTTGCAGATGAGGAAGAAATAAAGAAAAGGCTTTCTCAAAGAGAGGACATATCAGACGCAGACTGGAACATATACCTAAGACAGAAAGAAGTTTTTGAACCGCCAGAGGATACCATCACAATAAACACTCAAAAAGACAGGGAAGAGATCAAGGCTGAGCTATGGAAGATTCTTCAAAGATACGCTTTAGAAGACAGTCCAAAGCCATACTGAGTCCTTCATCGTTCTTTGCTTTTATCACACAGTCGGGTAATATACCCTCATCGCTTGTTATGTTATCTCCATTGGGAAGTTTCATTGCAAAAGTAACAAGCCTTAGCACTCTACCACAGTCATCCAATTTATACATATTACTACCTACATACTTACCTACCGTAAGCTCACCCGCAATAACCGCTTTATCATAGACTCTGAGTAAAACCGTCAAAAGCTCCGCAGCAGATGCGGTCCATCTGTTGACAAGAACGAGCACAGGTTTTTTAAAGAGAGGCTCTCCATCTTTAAATTCGTACACATCAGGCGCTCTATTTCTACCTTCTAAGTAAAACATCACACCCTTTCCTCTTATAAACATGTCCGCTATACTTTTGGCAACGGAAATAAGACCACCACCGTTGTCCCTGAGGTCAAGCAGGAGCGCATCAACATCTTGAGAGTTTAAAAATTCCAAAGCTTTTCTGAACTCCTCTACTGCAGGGTTTGTAAAGTTTGTCAGAGCTATGTATCCTATTTTTTTATGGTCTAATAGTATAATCCTAACTTCTTCCACAGGAGGAACGGAAAACTCGCCTTTGACAATGTGGAATTCCTTAAGATTTTCCTGTCTCTTTACTTTTATGTTTATGATGCCTCCCACAGGCACACTTCTTATAGTCTGGCTCCAAAGATTTTTGTCCTTTACTCCATTTATAGAAAGGATCACATCACCTTCTTTAAGTCCGCTTTTTTCCGCAGGAGAGTCTTTGAACACCCTTTTTATAGTGCCTTCGTCATCCCATCTTATACCTATACCAAACATTTTGGCTTTGGAATACCAAAGCCTGTCTTCTTCTATATTGGTTATAGCGGTCCATCTATCACCTTTCCTTCTCAGATAAGCTATGGCTTCATCAAGACTACCCCATTCCACACCATCTATTCTATCCTTCCACAGATAGTGTTTATTTACAATCTCTTTGAACCTACTTAGGGCTTCTTTTGAACATAAATCCTGAGCGTAAGATACATGCAGGATAAGTATCAGGATAAAAACAGGAATACCCATAGATTGGTAAAATTATACCGTGCTATAATGTCTTTCAAGTGAGGTGGATATTATGAATAAGAGAGATCTTATTAACCTTCTTCTTTACGATGTGGCTCTTGAGCACTCTGCCATAGTTCAGTATCTTTACCACATATTCCTAATAACAGATAAGAACATAACAGAAGAAGTGGAATCTATAGCAAGACAGGAAATGAGACATCTCAAGTGGTTTGCACAAAAGGTAGTAAAGCTGGGCGGTCAGGTAGTGCTTGACAGGTTAGAAGATATGATAGTGATAGGTGGTCCCGATTGGGCGGACATGATGGCAAAAGACATAGATGCAGAACAGATGGCTATAGAGATATACACAAAACAGCTTGAAATAGTCAAGGACGATGATATAAAGAGGCTTTTGGAAAGGGTTATAAAAGATGAAGAAGAACACAAGATGGAGTTTACGGAACTTATGGAGCTTGCAAAAGAGTCCTTCACCTTAGAAGGTGAAAAAAAGGCAGACCCCCAAACTCTGCAGGTCCTAAACAAGTTTCTTAAGGAGGAGTACCAAACCATAATAAACTATCTGTATCAGTTTTTCCATGCCAAAGACTGCACTTACAGGGATATAATGCTTGATCTGGCTATAGAAAGCATGACTCACATGGGAGAGATAGGTGAAAAGATAGGTGAGCTTGGTGGCATGCCGGATATAAATGCGGACTTATCACCAAAACCGCTAAAAAAGTTAGAAGATCAGGTAAAACAGGAAATAGAATACGAAAAGTCTACTGGTAAGGACTACAACGAGGATATACAAAAGGTGAAAGATCCAGAAGTGCAAAGACTCCTTAGATTTATAGAGAACCAAGAGGTGTATCATAAACATATGCTCTCGGAGTTTTTCAAAACCATGAGGAGGCTCACAGTTGGAAACCTCAAAAAGGATGATTGAGCTGGTGATAAACTCCTTCAGAGAAAGTGCTGATGTAAAGCTGGCTTTTGTGGAAACTTATGCGCAACAGATAGTGGAGGTAGGTCAGATCATAGCACAGGCTTTAAAGGATGGTAATAAACTTCTACTTTTTGGGAATGGAGGAAGCGCAGCAGATGCACAGCATATAGCAGGTGAGATAGTAGGCAGGTTTAAAAAGGAGAGAAAGGCTCTACCTGCCATAGCTCTCACTACAGATACCTCTATACTTACCGCTGTTGGAAACGATTATGGTTTTGAGTCGGTGTTTGAAAGGCAGATAGAAGCTCTTTGCATGCCCGGAGATGTGGTCATAGGTATAACCACATCAGGAGACTCTCCCAACGTGGTAAGAGGTATAGCAAAGGCACACGACCTTGGAGCTACAACTATTGCTTTCACAGGCAAAGGTGGTGGAAAGGTGGTCCAGATAGCTCACTATAGTTTTGTAGTGCCTTCTTACGAAACACCAAGAATACAGGAGTGTCATATAACCTTAGGTCACGTGCTTTGTGAGATCATAGACGCACTCTTATGAAAAAAGTACTTCTTTTTGTAAAGGACAGTCAAAGCGCCATAGAGACTGCAAAGAAGATACAGAAATACCTCATTGATAGGAAGGTATCCACAGATATTTACATAAACCGTAGAGGTGTAAAGCCCAAGATAAATATCAAAGGCAGAGACCTACTTCTTGTGGTGGGTGGGGATGGTACTTTTTTGGCAGGAGCAAGAACTGTAGCCAAGTACCAAATACCCATCTTGGGTATAAATGAAGGAAGATTTGGATTTCTAACGGAGGTAGAAAAGGAGTATGCCTTTGAAGTGCTTGATATGGTGCTAAAAGGTCAGATAAAGTATCAGAAAAGAGTTATGATCTCTGCATACCTAAAAAGAGACAGAACCCTGCGCTTTTTGGGAGATTATCTTAATGATGTAGTGGTTTCAAAAAGCAACATAGCACGCATGCTTGAGCTTGATGTCTATGCCATGGGAGAATTTATGATGAGAGTTTATGGAGATGGAGCTATAGTATCAACACCTACAGGTTCAACCGCTTACGCTCTATCCGCTGGAGGACCTATAATCTATCCCCTTTCAGAAAACCTTCTCTTTGTACCCATCTGTCCTCACACCCTTTCCAACAGACCCGTCATACTTCCAAGTGATTTTGAGATAAAGCTAATAAATCTCTCACCCGACGGTATGGCTTACTTGACTATGGATGGACAGGAAGGCATGACACTAAAAAAACACGATCAGATAATAATTAAAAAGTCAAAGCATTACTGCCTTATGTATCCAAACCCAAAAAGGAGTTTCTTTGAAATACTAAAGGAGAAGCTAAAATGGGGATAGACTTTGATCGCTTTCTTGCCTTTCGCTTTAAGGACGGTAAAATCCAACCCATAGAAAAGGTACATATTCCAAACTTTGAGGACCTGCTTCACATAGATAAACAAAAAGAAACACTAAGAAAAAACACCCTCAAGCTGGTAAAGGGCTTTCCCGCTCAAGATGTGCTCCTGTGGGGAGACAGAGGCACAGGAAAGTCTTCCCTGGTTAAGTCTATGCTTGGGCTCTTTGGTTCTGAAGGGCTAAGAATAGTGCAAGTGTATCAGATGGACATTATTCACCTATCTGATCTATACCAAATGATAAGAAGCACACAGAATAAGTTTATCATCTTTTTTGATGACCTTTCTTTTGAGGAAGGAGACCCTCAGGTAAATATCCTAAAATCCCTTCTTGATGGAGACGTAGAAGAAAGACCAGCCAACGCAGTGGTTTATGTCACTTCCAACAGAAGAAACCTACTTCACCAAATAGAAAAAGCTCATAAGTTTCCTGAAGAGGATCGCATCCAAACTCTCTCCCTTGTAGAGAGGTTTGGTATAAGACTGGGCTTTTTCTCCATAGGAAAGCAGGAGTATCTGGACATAGTAAAAAGCTACGCAATAAAAAGAAACCTAAACATTCAAGAAGAACTGCTCTTTAGTATGGCTCTTGAGTGGGCAAGGGAAAGATACGGTTTTTCAGGAAGGTCTGCATACCAGTTTATAAGGTATCTTGAAGGAGAGCTAATGTTAAAATCTTTGTGATGGCTAACCTAATAACTCTTCTTAGATTTTTTCTGACCTTTCCCACCTTTTACGCGGTTCTTGAAGGTCACGAAAAGTTGTCTTCTGCTCTAATACTTTTAGGAGCGCTCTCTGATCTACTTGATGGCAATTTAGCCAGAAGAAGCGGAGAAAAAAATAGATGGGGTGCTCTGCTTGACCCTATGGTGGATAAGGTCTTTTTCTTATCTGTGCTTTCCGCTTTTGTGTATCTACAAAAAGTTCATCCTCTGAGCTTTGTCCTTTTGCTCATTAGAGAGCTTATCCTTTCTTTCTTAAGAAGCGTTTCTGTGGAAAAGGGTTATATAATGCAGGCATCTTACCTTGGTAAAACTAAGGCTTTCTTTGAGTTTTTAAGCCTGTTTCTTCTGTCTTTGGGAAGTTCTGCAGGAAACTTGGCACTTTGGATCGCGGTGATCTTTGCTTACATCTCCATGTGGGATTACATGCTCAAGTACCTAACCTTTGAAAGGCAATTGTAAGCCTTCCTCTAAATGATCTTTATCATATTGACATCTGATTTCAATTTTTGTAATATGGTTGATATTAAATCTCAATGCAGGAGGTTATAGAGAATGAGGAAGGTGCTTTTGCTTTCCGCCCTCTTTTCCACAATAGCTGTAGCACAGCCTATAGAGGAAAAAATAAGACAATTAGAAGAGCAGATAAGAATTCTTCAGCAGGAAATTCAGAAGTTAAAAGAAGAACAAAAGAAAACTGAGGAAGTAAGACAGGAAACAGAGGTACTTAAAGAAGAGATAAGAAAGCTTAGACTTGAAATAGCGATGCCTGAACTTGAAATCAAGTCTTATTCTGGATTGGGACCCGCTGCATCCAAGGCACTATTTAATCCTAAAGGAGTTTCCGTAGGTGGATATGGAGAGATCCACTTTACCCATAATCCCGATAAAAAGCCCAAAAATGAAGTGGATGCCAAAAGGTTAATACTTTACTTTGGTTATGCCTTCAACGAAAAGCTAAAGTTCAATTCAGAAATTGAGTGGGAACATGCCTTTGTTGAAGGAGGGGAAGAAAGCGGTGAAACCGCGGTGGAATTTGCCTTTATAGATTACAGCTTTAACGAAAAGTTGGGATTGAGAGGTGGTCTTGTTCTTATTCCTGTAGGTATCATTAACGAGTATCACGAACCTCCTACCTTTCCCAGTGTGGACAGGCCTTTTCTTGAAAGGAACATAATACCCACAACTTGGCGCGAGCTTGGTTTTGGAGCTTACGGAAAGTTAGAAAAACTTGAATACAGAGCTTACATTACCAATGGCCTAAAACCCAATGAGGAAGCTGGGGAAAAAGTTGAGAAAGGGCAGCTTTTGCAAGGCTTTAAACAGAAAGGTTTTAAAGCGGTCTCTGATCAGATAGCCTTTTCTGGAAGGCTGGATTATAACTTTCCGTATAACTTAAAAGTAGGAGTGAGTGGATTTTTTGGTGGTGTGCAGGACAAAGAGGGTAAAAAGCTTGGAAATCTAAATCTTATTTCTCCTCATCTTTGGTGGCAGTATGGTGGATGGGATGTGAGGTTTGTGGGAGCATACGGAACTACCTCTGGAGCGGATAAGATATCTCAAGAGATAAGTACAAACGCAGTATGCCAACTTGGTGATACAGCTAATTGTACCACATTTCCCAAGAAGTTTTACGGCTTTTATGCACAGTTAGCTTACGATATATTTAGGTTTCTGAAAGTGTCTGATCAACAGCTTTATGTGTTTGGTATTTACGAAAACTACAACACGCACGCAAGCGTGCCAGATGGCTATACAAAACCTTCAGGACATAGGGTGCAGGTTTTTAATGTGGGTATTTCTTACAAGCCTCACCCGCTTGTGGCACTAAAGGCAGACTATGTGCGCTTTTCACCGAAAGATGCCAAAAAGCAAAACATCTACAGATTAGCGCTTGGATGGATGTTTTAAGGAGGAGGTCTCATGAAGAGGGTTTTTCTACTTTCTGCAATCTTTCTTTATGCATGCGGGGGAGGAGGGGGTAGTACTGAAAAAGAAGAGATTACGAATTTTACCAACCCTGAGCCTAACATACCCCTTGAGTGCTATACGGATACAGGTATAGTCAGATACGGTAGGGCTATAGCAAACCCATGTTATGTATGCCACACCCAGGCAAACACACCCTATGCCAACGAAAAGACAGACTTTGATCTGACGCTCAAGTACTCTTTTCCAAGAGAAATACTGAAGTTAGGTAATCCCTGGCTAAACGCCATAAGACCTGACCTTACCCTTGCTGGTATTCCTACGCCTTCTGATGCAGAAGTGCAGAGCTACATAAGACAGGACAACTGGATGGAGGCTTATCAGAAGAGGGGAGAAGGAGATCTCAAGTACTTTCCTGACCTTCCACCCATATATACATACAGCGGTGGGACTTATCAGCTTGTTAATATAGACAGTGAAGGTTTTGTAGGTAGCACGGGATGGCGAGTCTTCAAGTGGAAACCTTTCCCGGGCTTTTTCCCCACCAACGGCAGAATAGATTCCACCTTTATAAGGCTTGACAAACCTTTCAGAGAAAAAGAAGGGAAATTTGACAAAGCCACTTACAAGAAAAACTTAGCCATAGTTGAGTGTGCCGTAAAAGGAGTTAGTCCGGGTAATCTGTGTAGTGATACAGAGGTAGGAGACTTCATCATGCCGGATCGGTACGAGGGAGACGCAAGTAGTGTGCCCGTCATAACTTACCAGTACCCACCTGGAACAGAATTCGCTCATCCTCTCTACTATCTTGACCCTCAAAACACCATATCCTTCAAATCTCTTAGGATAAGGGAAATGAGGTATATGAAGAAATTAGCTTACGCAGAAACAAGGAAAGAGCAGGAAGAGGAAGAGGAAGAAGAAGGCTTTTTCTGGGATAAAGGGCTTGTTTTTAATGATAGCAAAAACTGGATTATGGTGGGGTTTATAGAGGACAAAGACGGAAAGCTACGACCTCAAAATGCTCAGGAGATGAAGTTTTGTATAGCGTGTCATGGAGGCATCGGCGGGACGGTAGATGCCACTTTTACTTACTGGCGTAAGGTGCCAGGAGCAAAAGGATGGATGGAGCAGGATTACAACCTTGTAGTAAAAAGCATAAAAGACTGGACTTACGCAAGCTTAGAAGGAAACATAGGACCTGAGCTTAAAAAGCTTCTACCTCTTGTAAAGGGAGAGTATCAGCTCTACTTTTCAATGACCAACGGAGGAGATCACTTCAGGAGCAACCAAGAGATACTCTCAAGGATAAGCAAAGATATTAACAAAATATCCTTCATACTTTCACCCCAGGACAACATTATCACAAACCCAGGCCTTATAAACTATCTGGATAATGAAGGCTACATAAAGCCTGAGCTTTTTCTTCCTTCACCTGAACGAGCATACGGTATAAACAAACAGTACATGAGAGTGGTAAAAGCTCAAGGGTTCATCTTTGGAAGGGATGTTTTCGATAGACCCTTTGGTCTTTCATCCGGTGGAAACTCTTTAGAAAGACTTGATGCGGTAGAAAGCACTGGAGTAAAGGAAGCTGGCATATGGGCAATCATAAAGACTATTCTGTTCTTAAAGTAGGGCTTAAAATATGTTAAGCATGTGTAGGTGGCGTGCTTTGTTTATCGTATTCTTTTGTTTTATCTCTTTTGCAATAAATAGTTTTGCAAGAGATTTCAAAACCTTACAGCAGGCTCTTAAAGATGCCTTTCCGGGTGCAAGCATAGAGGTTAGAAACATAGTACTTTCAAAACCGCAGGTGGAAAACATAGAAAAGCTCTCTGGCGTAAAACTAAACACAAGGCTCGTATCTTGGTATATAGCCAAAAAAGGAAACTCTATAGTGGGATACGCATACATAGACATGCATACGGTTAGGACCCATCCTGAGGTAGTGCTATACACCATAACACCAGAAGGGAAGATAGACCTAATAGAAGTGCTTTCTTTCAACGAGCCTCTTGAGTACATGCCCGATGAAAACTGGCTAAAGCTCTTTAAAGGAAAAATGCTAACACCAGATACCATAAGACTCAGAAGGGACATACCCAATATGACAGGTGCCACACTCACAGCAAAAGCTATCACCGACAACGCAAGAAAGGTGCTTGCCATGTGGCAGGTAATCTTTGGAGGTGAAAGATGAGGTTCTTTATATCCGCTAACATAAAAAGCAATAAACCTCTCTACTACCTCATCTTAGCCTTTCTGATTTTTCTACTTTTTTATTGGATAAGCTCGTGGATCTACTTTTATCACAAATACGGTTTTACCTACTCATCAAGTTTTAAGTACTTCTTTGGAGATCCAAACTTTCCTGAGAGAATATCCCTCTCTCAACTCTCTGAAGACATGCATGTGGATGTATTTTTGAAGGCTTTTTACATTTTGGTGCTGTTTTCTCTTTTTTTACTATCTTCTTTTCCCAAAAAGCTAAAGACTACCTTGATTATTGGAACAACTTTTTCTGGCATATTTGCTGTGCTCTCTGACCTTCTTATAGTCTATGGCTCTCCCCTTTTCATATACGTAAAGCTCTTTTCCTTTTTTATGTTCCAAGTTTTGAGTGGTGTAGCCTTACTTTTAACGCTTCTCTTTTTCATCTTTATGGGTGAGGACAAAGCTTCTGGTGTATCAAGCATTAAGCTCCTTCTTTTGATGTTTTCTCTGTTTTTGTTTATTTTTGTATTTATTAACTTTATAGTTTTTTTCTCAAAAATGGGCTTTACCTTTGACAGTGTAAAAAGCTACTATCTGGGAAACCCATCTACCTTTAGCAAACCCAAAACTTTTGAGGGCATGCTTAAGGTCTTCCATCCTCACCTTCTTTCCATGGCTATTTATTCTATAAGTGTTTCTCACCTTATTCTCTTTACCAACTCCAAAAGGAAACTACTGATAGGGCTTTCCCTTTTTTTCTTTTCCTTTCTTGATAACCTATCAGGTTTTTTGGTGAGGTTTGTCCATCCCCAAATGGCTATTGCTAAAGTGCTTGCCTTTTTATCACTTCAATGCCTGCTTCTTTACACCTCTTTTCTTCTCTTTCGCAGTTCAAAAGCTTAGATATTTCTCTCCTATAGGCTAAATAAAATATGAGGGCCCTTGCTGTCATCTCCACGCTCATAAATATCCAAGGCACCAGTGGTGTGTGGAAGTACCTTAGCAAAACGTATGAAGGTATTATTCTAAAGACCCAAAAGGACGTTGAGTTCACAAGAAGAGGTATGTGAGTTTTACCCATACCTTTGAGAGCTCCTGAGTATATACTGGCGTAAGCCATCTGAGGTTGGGAAAAGGCAACTATCACCAAATAATAAACCGCATACTCTATAACCTGAACATCTCTGGTGAATATGAGGGAAAAGTGCTTGGGAAATAAAGCAAGTAGCACACCCATAAAACCCATCAAGAAAGCAGTCATGTGAGCAGTGATCCTAACACCGTAATCTAAACCTGCGTAGTTTTTTGCACCCCAGTTTTGTCCAGAAAGGGTAGTGGAGGCTATCATAAACCCAAAGCCTATCATAAAGGAAACGCTTTCAACCCTTAGTCCTATCTGATGAGCAGCAAGCACCTTATCTCCAAAGCTAGCCAAAAAACCTACAAATATGTTAAAGGATAAGCTTGAGAAAGCTCTCTCAAGAGCGGTGGGAGTGCCAATACGAAGAATACTCAAAAGCACGCTTTTACTAAAATCCCAATGCAGGGGAAAGGGTTTTTTCTTAGTTATATAAAGCATCACATATGCCAAAAAGCCTACTAATTCTGAAAGGGCAATACCCCATCCCGCACCTCTTACCTCCATCCTTGGAAATCCCAAATTACCGTATATGAGAAGATAGGCAGTAGAAATATTCACTACATTCATAAGAAGGGAAACCTTGAAGGGCGTTTTTGTATCCCCATAACCGTTGTAGGCAGCATAGATGGTGTTGGTAATAAAGCCAATAGTTATAAAAGCAAATATGGGATCAAGGTACTCCCTTGCTAAACTTACCACCTGATCAGATGCACCAAACTTTCCCATTAAAAAAGCCACAAAATCTGTCCCTATAAAGGTAAGAGGTAGAGCTATCAAAAAAGATATAAGTAAGCCCCAAAGCAATGCAGGAGAAGGGTTTTTTCTTGCACCCGTCATTTGGGCTACAAGCACTAATGTGCCTGTATAAGAGAGAGCCATCAAGGAGTATATAAACCAGAGCATGCTTGCAGAGTATCCTACCGCTGCCACCGCGGTTGCAGAAAGTCCAGATACAAGTATTATGGAAAAGGCACTTTCTATAGTGTATAGTAAGTTTGAAAGTATTATGGGTAGGGATAACCTGATTACTTTATTTGCTACCAGCCACCAGCCTTCATTGGGATCAACAATGAGTTTTCCCTGCTTGCTTGAGGATGTATGAGACATTTAATTAAAATTACTACAATTAGCAACCTTATTCAAGTATTCTATATTTCTTTAGAGCGGTTTCAAACCATTTTTAACAATTGACCATTGCAATTGACCTTATAATTATCTTTATATCGCGTTCAACAAAAAAGCCTTATAATTAATCCTATGTTTAAGTTTACCGAAGAGCAGATAAAGAGATACGCAAGGCACATTATCCTACCAGAAGTTGGTGGTAAAGGACAGGAAAAATTGCTCAGCTCAAAGGTCCTTGTAATAGGTGCTGGAGGTTTGGGCTCTCCTGCCATTCTTTACCTTGCTGCTGCTGGTGTAGGAACTATAGGTATTGTGGATTTTGACGTGGTGGATTTTTCAAACCTTCAGAGGCAGGTAATTCATGATACCCAAAGGGTAGGCATTCCCAAGGTGGAATCTGCTCGCATGACTGTGGAAAAACTAAATCCCGATGTGAAGGTCATAACCTACAACACTATGATCAACAAGAACAACATTATGGACATAATAAAGGATTACGATGTGGTGCTTGATGGCACAGACAACTTTCCCACCAGATTCCTTATAAACGATGCGTGTTACTTTGCGGGCAAACCTCTGGTCTCTGCTGCCATGCTCAGGTTTGAGGGGCAGGTGAGCGTTTTTGATTTTAGAAACAAAGAGCAATCACCTTGTTATAGATGTCTGTTTCCGGAACCACCTCCTCCTGGACTTGTGCCAAGTTGTCAAGAGGCAGGTATTTTGGGCTCTATAGGTGGCATCATAGGATGCATTCAGGCAACGGAAGCCATAAAGCTCCTTTTGGGTATAGGCGAACCTCTGGTGGGTAAGCTCCTTATTATGGATGCTTTATCTATGGATTTTAGGAAGGTAAAGCTTCGCAAAGATCCCTCTTGCCCTCTCTGTAGTGAGAAAGCCACTATAAAGGAACTCATAGAGTATGAGCAGATCTGTGATGCACGCTTTTGACGGATGAGATGAAGTTAATAGTTTATTTTGTAATCTTTTTGGTTATACTTGTTGCTTCCGCTTACCTGGTGTTTTTGAACCATGAACCCATCAGTCTTTTGCTCACACCACAGATGGGAGAATACATATACACTACATACCCTATGCCCTTGGGACTTCTTGTAATGCTATTTTTCTTTGCTGGCTTGCTTTTTGGATACTTGCTTCGTATGTTTTTAAAGTAAGGCATGGATGAGATCAAAGCCCTCTTAGAGGTTGTGGAGAGGATAAGAAAGGAGTGCCCTTGGGACAGGTCTCAGACTCACGAGAGTTTAAAGAAGTACCTTATAGAAGAAACTTACGAGCTGTTAGACGCCATAGATAAAAAAGATGACAAGGCACTTTTGGAAGAGCTGGGGGATGTGCTTCTTCAGGTGCTTATGCACTCACAGATAGCAAAAGAGAGGGGAGCTTTTACCTTTTACCATGTGGCAAAGCATTTGAAGGAAAAGCTTGTGGAGAGACACCCTCATGTGTTTGGGTGTGAGCCTGCACAGGAGGTGCTCAAAAGGTGGGAAGAGAAGAAGGTAAAAAATAGGGAAAGTGTCCTTGATGGCATACCAAGGAATATGCCCGCCTTGATGCGCTCTCAGAAACTCCAAGACAGAGCCAGTTTGGTGGGTTTTGATTTTGAAAATACGGATCAGGTACTGGAAAAGCTTCAGGAAGAGATACAGGAGCTCAAAGAGGCTCTAAAGGAAGGAAATAGAGAAAACATAGAGCATGAGATTGGTGATGTGCTAACTGCGGTGGTGGAGCTCTGCAGGTTGCTAAAGCTGGATGCGGAGATGGTACTTCAGAAAGCCAATGACAGGTTTGAAAGAAGGTTCAGGTATATGGAAGAGAAGGCAAAGCAGATGGGCAGAGAACTAAAAAGCATGAGTCTTGAAGAGATGGACACCCTTTGGCTTGAGGCAAAGAAGTTTGACAAAGATGAAAGCTGAGCCTTAGCGCCTTTTTATCCTTATGCTATCAAAGAGCTCATAAACTATAGGAAGTACCAGAAGGCTCAGTGGCAGTGCGGAGGCTATACCACCTATGACGGATATGGCTAAGGGTTTTCTGAATTCTGAGCCTGCGGTAAGACCAAGGGCTACAGGGAGAAGAGCAAAAACTATGGTCATGGTGGTCATAAGTATGGGTCTTAGCCTCTCTCTTCTTGCCTGAAGAATGGCAGTTCTGGTCTCATAGCCTTCCTTTTTGAGTTGTATGATCCTCTCTATAAAGAGGACCGCATCGCGCACCACTATGCCTATCAGGAGGATGATCCCAAAGTAGGAGGGCACGCTAAGAGATGTATCTGTCAGGTAAAGGAGTCCAAAGGCTCCAGAGAGACTAAGAGGCACGGTCAATAGCACCGTAAAGGGATGTTTGTAGCTCTCAAACAGGCTGGCAAGCACCATGTATATGCTTATGAGAGCCACTAACATGGCAAAACCCAAGCCTTTAAAAGCCCTTGCAAACTCCTTGGTTTGGCCCACTGCTTGAAAGGTGTAGCCCGGTGGTAGGTTGTTTCTGAGCCAAGACTCAACTTCCGCGGTGGCATCTCCAAGGGACTTTCCAGACAGATTAGCGTAGAAGGTAAAGGAGTATTGCCTATCATACCTATTTATGACGTGATATCCTGGTGCTATCTGCAGGTTCACTACCTGAGTTAGTGGTATAAGTCCGCCATCTTTGGTTCTCAAAAAGACCTTATTTAGGTTCTGCCAGTTTTCTAAGAATTGGGGGTCTGCCTTTATATAAGCGTTGTAGCTTTCTCCTCCCACTTCGTAAGTGCCAAATTTATACTTTCCAAAGAGTATGTTAAGGGTAGTGCCCACATCTTCAACGGATATGCCCAAATCACCAAGCTTTGCCCTATCAACACTTATCTTTATCTGAGGTTCGTTGAGCCTAAGGTCTGTATCCACATCCTTAAAGCCCGGTCTGTTCTTAAACTCTGAGACCATCTTTTGGGATATCTTT
This sequence comes from Hydrogenobacter sp., assembly GCA_023255875.1. Classification (GTDB taxonomy): domain Bacteria; phylum Aquificota; class Aquificia; order Aquificales; family Aquificaceae; genus Hydrogenobacter. The sequence continues at coordinate 97,759 of JAGDVY010000018.1, forward strand.
TGGAGCTCCTCCAAAGATGAACCTCTTATGGCATAAGTTATATCTGTCTGTCTTCCTGCAGACATGACTATGGGGAAGGCTTCCACGCTTACTCTTATGTCCTTTATTTTGGATAGTTCCTGCCTGAGCTGGTTCATGATGATCTTTTGGTGAGGTCTTTCTGATCTGTCTTTGAGAAAGATAAAAGCCTGTCCGCCATTCACATCAGGCCTTCCTGCAACACCTTGACCTATAGCGATACCAAATCTGTCTATGTAGGGATTTTTCAGAAGGATGGCTTCCACCTCCTTTGCCTTTTGGTCAGTAAAGTCAAAGGAAGTGCCTATGGGTGTTTCAAACCTCACTATGAAAGCGCCTTCGTCCGTGGTTGGGAAAAACTCCTTTTTTGATAACTTCACAAACATAAAGCCCAAAATCACGGTAAGTAGCGAAAAAGATATCACCACAAGCTTGTGGTCTAAGGACCATCTCAGTAATTTATCAAAGAAAGCCTCAAACTTGTCATAGGTGCGCATAAAGATGTTCTCTTTTGTCTGCGTTATCATTCTTGCGCCTGCCATAGGAGTAAAACTTATGGCTACTATGTAAGAGACACCTATTGCTACCGCAAGGGTAAGAGCAAAGCTTCCAAAGAAACTGCCTATAACGCCTTTCAGAAATATGATGGGTAAGAACACGATCACCAAAGACGCAGTGGATGCCAAGAGAGCAAACACCACAACCCGAGTGCCCACTTCCGCAGCCTGTATGGGAGGCATGCCCTCCTCTCTTCTTCTGTATATGCTCTCAATGACCACGATGGCATCATCTATGACTATACCTACCGCTACCGCAAGAGCCAGCAGGGTGAAGGTGTTAAGAGAGTTGCCTGTATAGTAAAGGAATATGATGGCACTAAAAAGAGTGATGGGTATGGCAATCACAGGAATTAGAGTGAGCCTTATACTTCCTAAAAAGAGAAACACCACAAGACCAGTAAGAAAGCTACCTATTGCTATCTCTTCTATAGCTGCCTTTGCACTTTCTTTTGGAAAAACGCTGGCATCAAAGGTTATATCCATACGCATACCAGGTGGAAGTTTTTTGTTTAGCTCCTCCATCTTTTGCTTGACCTCATCCGCTACTTTTACCGTATTGAAACCCGATTGTTTGTATATGATGATGGCTATGGACTGCTCGCCTTTGAACCTTGCTACTCCTCTCTTTTCGTCCTCTGTGAATTCCACATAGCCCACATCTCTGAGTCTTAGGTTTGGCTTGATATAGACTTCCTCAAGCTCCTTTGGGTCTTTAACTTTGCCATAGAGCCTTATGATGTAATCCTTATCTTTGCCGTAGATGGTTCCTGCGGGTGTCTCAAGGTGATTTTTAACAACTGCGTTTAGTACATCCACCGGAGTTATGCCATAAGAGTAGAGCCTTTCTGGATAGAGCCTCACCCAAAGCACATTGTCTCTAAAGCCTCCTAAACCCACATCTCCCACGCCGTCTATCTTTTGGAACTCTCTTTTTACCACCTTGTCCGCATAGTATGCAAGAGTCTGGTAATCCACGCTGTTTGAGTGTAGGTGTATGGCAAGTATGGGAAAACTGCCCGTATCAACCTTCCTAACCACTGGTGGGTCTACACCAAAAGGCATACGCCTGTAGGCTCTTTGCACCGCGTCTCTTACTTCCTCTGCAGCTATATCTATGTTCTTATCAAGGTTAAAGATGATATTGACCCTTGATAAACCCGCATAACTCTGTGAAACTATGGCATCTATACCGCTTATAGTAGAAACTTCGTCTTCTATGTATCTAGTCACATTAATATCCACTACATCTGGATTGGCTCCCGGATAAGTGGTGGTAACACTAACTACAGGAAAATCCACATTGGGTAGCCTATCTACAGGTATCCTGTTGTAGATATATAGTCCCAAAAGCACAAAGGACATCATGAACATAATGGTGGTCACTGGCCTGTGTATAAAAAACCTGTACATGGTTTATATTATAACTGACTGACCAGTCAGTATGGTGTATAATTATGAGTATGATAAGATGGTTTTTACTCATAGCACTATTTCTTTTAGGAAGCTGTAGCAAAGAGAGGGCAGTCCAGAGCCAAAAGAAGGAAGAAAGCATACCCATAAGCACCTACTTGGTGAAACCCCAAGAGATAGAGGTGTTTTATACCACAAACGGCTACTTTGAGGGTGTAAGGGATGTGATCCTCAGGCCCGAGGTGAGTGGAAGGGTGCTTGAGCTTTTGGTAGATGAAGGGAGCTTTGTAAAGAAGGGACAAGCTCTTCTGAGAATAGATCCCACAGACTACCAAAACGCACTAAACCAGATAAAGGCAAACCTTATGCAGGCAAAAGCCAATTACGAAAACCAAAAAGCCATATATGAGAGGAGAAAGTTCCTCTACGAGCAAAACCTGATAGCAAGGGAGGAATTTGAAAACGCAAGCACTCAGCTGAAGGTTTATCAAGATCAGATCTCTGCTATAGAAGCCCAGCTGAGGAACGCACAGACTCAGCTCTATAGGACTGTGCTTAAAGCTCCCTTTTCTGGATACATAGCTCAGAAGTTTGTAAATGTAGGTGATTACATAACGCCTCAGTCTCAAACCTTTAGGATAGTCACCCTTGATCCTATAAAGGTGGTCTTTCAGGTACCACAGGAGATCATTTCCAGTGTGAAGATGGGTTCTGAGGTGTATCTTGATGTGGAGGGTATAGGCAGTTATAAAGGTAAAGTGATCTTTTTGTCTCCTTCTGCGGATGTAAACAGGCTCATAACGGTAAAGGCACTTGTGAAAAACCAAGA
>JAGDVY010000019.1 GCA_023255875.1 Hydrogenobacter sp.
CTTGGGTGGCTGTATGCCACCCTTTTTATTTAGTTATTTCCTCTATTGCCTTCCCTTTTGCTTCCAAACCCTTTATGGACCAAATTAGGAAAGAAACAAAACCCAAAAACCAAAGAAAAGATAAGCCCAAAATACCGTAGGTATGGCTTATAGAAGCTAAGCTAACTAAAACAACAGGGGAAATAGCTCCAGCCAACCTTCCTATCACAGAGATGAGACCAATGGCGTAAGCTCTAAGGTAAGAAGGATATATCTCCGTAGCGGACACATAAGCCACAGAAGCAAAAGAAAAGGCAAAAAAAGAGTAAATAAGATAGGTAAGGTCAAAATTAAGGCTCAGCAGAAACAGTAAAGAGAGGAGAAAAGACATGAAACTCACAAAAGTGCCAGTAATCTTCCTTCCAAAGAAGTCACTTGCCAAAGCAACTAGTATGCCACCTATCAGACCACCCACACTTCCCACAAGAAGCACTCTGGGAATTTCCTCAGAGTTCAACTGAAAGCTAACAGGGATAAGAGTGATCATGCCATAATATGTGGCAAGTATGGTTATACTCATGGAGGAGCTAAAGAGAAAGCGCCATTTGTAGCGTGATAGGATCAGCTTTGTGGCATCAAGGATGTTTCCTTCAAATATGGGAATAGAGCATGAGTCTTGACTGTACCTACCACCTGCCTTCTTTTCAAGCTCCTGGACTATTCTCTCTGCCTTATCAATTCTACCCTTTGATAGGAGCCAACGAGGAGATTCGGGCACTGCAAACCTAACAAAGATGACAAGAAGTGCCAGCGCACCACCCAAGAAAAAAGCAAAACGCCACGCAAAACTCTCATCAAAGAAGGAAAGAATGACCCCTGCGCTCAATGATGCCATTATACTTCCCAAGTTCCAAAGAGATGAAATGATACCATCTACTTTACCTCGGTGCCTTGATGGTATAAACTCATCCACTGCAGAGTGTATAGCAGAAAATTCTCCTCCTATCCCAGCACCCGCAAGCACTCTAAAAAAGAAAGCACTTTCAAAACTGTTGGCAAAGCCCGTCAAAAATGTACCAAGAGAATAAAGAAGCAGTGTTATAAGAAATATCTTTTTCCTGCCATATCTGTCTGCCAAATACCCAAAGAGAAGGGAGCCAAAAATGGCACCCAACAGAAAACCGCTTACCATCAGAGAACTCTGCCAAGATGCAAAACCAAGAGATAAAGACATGGGCTTTAACACAGCGCTTACTATGACCACCTCAAAGGCATCAAGCACCCACGTAATGCCTAAAGCCAGCACAAACACAGTATGAAACCTGCACCATGGCAAGCTGTCAAGCCTACAAGTCAAATCTGTATCTATAAACCTCATGCCTTAAAATATATTCTCACATGATAGCTTATTTCGTAATGGAATTGGGACTTGAGGACAGGATACCCACATACAGTGGTGGTCTTGGCATCTTAATAGGTGATACGCTTTACTCGTTTGCTGATCTTGGCATATCTGCGGTTTGTATAACGCTCCTTTACAAAAAAGGCTACACCCTTCAGAAGATAACGCCACACGGGATGCAGTTGGACTTTGATGCTTTGTGGGACTACAAAAAGATACTAAAACCCATAGATGTAGAAGTTGAAGTCTATTTTGGGGAAAGGAAACAAAAAGTTCGAGCTTGGGAGTACACGATAACAGGTAAAGGGGAAATAAAAGTTATATTTCTTGATGCAGACCTTCCTCAGAACGATCCAGATATAAGAAAGCTCAACGAAAGGTTGTACTTTGACGATGGATTATACAGACTCAGGCAGGAAATACTCTTGGGAATAGGAGGATACAGAGTTCTCAAAGCTCTGGGATACAACATAGATGTGTATCATCAAAACGAAAGCCACTCCGCTCTTCTTGTGGTAGAGCTTCTAAGGGAGTTAAAAGATGTGGAAAAAGTAAGAAATAAGTGTGTATTTACTACGCATACACCTGTTGAGACAGGTCACGACAAGTTCCCTATAGATATGGTAAAGGAAGAGTTAAAAATGTATGATCACATAAACTGGGATGAGGAGGCTATAGATGGCTTTCTAAATCTTTCTGCTTTTGCTCTCAAATACTCCTGTAAGACTAACGCGGTATCTTACAAACACATGTTTGTATCACAGAGGATTTTCCAAGGTATAAATACTAAGTATGAGCTTGACTATGTTACAAACGGCGTATATCACAAAAGGTGGATACATCCAGAGCTCAAAGAACTCTTTGACGAGTACATACCCGGCTGGGATGATTATCCCATCTTGCTAAATCAAGTTTACAGAATACCCTCTGAGCTTATTCTTAAAAAACACAACAAAATAAAGAATGAACTTATAAACTACATAAACAAAAACACTGACGCAGGCTTTAGCGACGATGTACTAACCATAGGAATAGCAAGGAGGATAACCGCTTACAAAAGAAATAACCTTATCCTAAAGGATATTGACAGATTGATATACATTGCGGAACACTTTGGAGATGTGCAGATAGTTTTTGCAGGTAAAGCACACCCCAAAGACACTACGGGTAAGGAGATGATCGCCGATATCATCTCAAAGATAAAAACAGTAAAAGAGAGAACCAACAAGCTAAAAATAGCCTTTCTTGAAAACTACAGCATAGACATGGCAAAGCTTTTGGTTTCTGGTTGTGATGTGTGGTTAAACAATCCCAGAAGACCTTATGAGGCATGTGGAACCAGCGGTATGAAAGCTGCCATGAACGGGGTTATTAACTTTTCCACTTGGGATGGCTGGTGGCTTGAGGGTGGTATAGAAGGTATAAACGGATGGGGTATAGGACCTAGACCACACTGGCTTGATATGTCCGAATCTAACGATGAGGAAGACCTAGAAGATATATACGGAAAGTTATCTTATGTGATCTTGCCCATGTATTACACTAACAAAGATGAGTGGGTTAAAATGATGAAAAACAGTATAGCTACTGTAGGTCCATACTTTAATACACACAGAATGGTGAGCGAATATATTAGTAAGATACACCAAATAGGATTAAGGTAATAGTAGAGACTTTCCCTAAAACCTGTCTCTCAAGCTGTCCGAAATGATATCCTTTATATCATCTTCTTGGTTTTGTTCCTTTAGGACCCTTCTGGCAAATAAAAACCTTTTTTTCCAATAGGGTTCGTCTATCCTGCTTATTATTATGCCACGTTTGGTAGATGCGTGTATCATCTTGCCATTACCTATGTATATACCTACATGCGAAGGATATGGTGCGTAAGTTCTAAAAAAGAGAAGGTCTCCGGGCTTTATGTCTTCCCTTTTTACAGGCTTACCGTATTGAGCCTGCTCCCTTGTAGACCTTGGCAGTTTTATTCCGTTTATACGGAAAACTCTCTGAACAAAGGCAGAGCAGTCCATAGCATAGGGACTACTAGATCCAAAGCTGTAGCCTCTATTAATAAAACTAATAGCTGTAATAAGAATGTGATCCTCATCTGGAAGGGCAAAGGAAAAAGATGACCAATAAATGAGTCCCCATAAAGCGATCCCTTTTATACCTATCATAAGACCCCTCCTTTATAAACATTTTAAACTCCTCCACCTGCGCTGTAAAACCTGTACTTTAGGCCTCTTATCCTCTCCAGATTACTCATAAGGAGGTCCTCTATGTAGGGATTATGGGATATAACAAGAACATCAAGTCTAAATCCACCTTCTTCAAGAAATCTTCTTGCGGAAAGCAAGAACTCTCTGAGGACTTCATCACACTCAACCTCAAAAGGTGCTCCCAAAAAGTGATGGCTTATACCAAGAAAGCTTCCGGGTTTGACCTTTACCATCAATCTTACTGGATTGAGGGCTTCAAGGATCTTGTCCTTTAGATGGGCAAACTGCAGTCCAAACATGAGCATGGCGTCGGTTATTATATACTTGGAATTTAGAGTCGTAAATTGCCTAAAGCCTGTTTCTCTAAACTCCATCTTGAGGTTGTCCTTTAGGGTCTCTATCCAATGAGGGTGTGGGTGATCCACAAGCCACAGGAGTTTTTCTGGATAGAAGCGATCTTCCTCCTCTTTCCCCCAGATCATTGTAACGAGGGGCATCTTATTAAATTTAATAGCATTAACGTTTTTTAACAATCAGGACTTTAGGCTTTCCATATGTTTTAAAATCCTTTTACATGAATTTCTCTTTGATTAGCGATTATGACATTTACCTATTTAAAGAAGGCACGCACTGCAGACTTTACGAAAAACTTGGTGCTCATATATTTGAGGAAGGTGTTTATTTTGCAGTTTGGGCACCTAACGCTACTTATGTTTCTGTTATAGGAAGCTTTAATAACTGGGACAGGTCCGCAAACCCTCTCAGAAAAAGGGAAGATGATTCTGGCATATGGGAGGGCTTTGTGAAGGGTGCCCGTGCTGGAGACCTTTACAAGTACTTTGTGGTCTCAAAAAGCGGATACACAGCGGAAAAATCAGACCCCTTTGGTTTTCTCTTTGAAGTTCCACCAAAGACAGCAAGCGTAGTGTGGGATCTTAGCTATACATGGAATGACGGCACGTGGATGCAAAACAGACACCTCTCAAACTCCTTAAACGCTCCTTGGCTCATATACGAGGTGCATTTGGGTTCGTGGAAAAAGAAAGGTTGGGAGTCTCTCAGCTATAGGGAGCTTGCGCAGGAGCTTGTGCAGTATGCCAAAGACATGGGATTTACGCATGTGGAGTTCTTACCTGTTATGGAGCATCCCTTCTATGGTTCTTGGGGTTATCAGACAACAGGCTACTTTGCACCTACCTCACGATACGGCACACCCCAGGACTTTATGTACCTTATAGACAGACTGCACCAAGAGGGTATAGGGGTGATCCTTGATTGGGTGCCCTCTCACTTTCCTACAGATGGACATGCCTTGGCATACTTTGATGGTACGCATCTTTATGAATACGAAGACTACAGAAAGAGATACCATCCAGACTGGCACAGCTACATCTTTGATTACTCAAAGCCCGAAGTTAGGTCCTTTTTGCTCAGTTCCGCTCACTTTTGGCTTGAAAAGTATCATGCGGATGCCATAAGGGTAGATGCGGTAGCCTCCATGCTCTATCTTGATTACTCAAGGAAACCCGGTGAATGGACACCTAACATCTACGGTGGAAAGGAGAATCTTGAAGCCATAGAATTCATCAAGAAGCTCAACGAATGCCTCTACAGGGACTTTCCAGATACACAAACCATTGCGGAAGAATCCACCGCCTGGCCTATGGTCACACGACCTACATACGTAGGAGGGCTTGGTTTTGGTATGAAGTGGAACATGGGTTGGATGCACGATACGCTCTTTTACTTCTCAAAGGACCCCATTTACAGGAAGTACCACCATGATAAGATCACTTTTAGCATCTGGTATGCCTTCTCAGAGAACTTTGTGCTACCCCTTTCTCATGATGAGGTGGTGCACGGCAAGGGCTCACTCATTAACAAAATGCCCGGCGACTGGTGGCAGAAGTTTGCTAATTTAAGACTTTTACTCACTTACATGTACGCACACCCCGGTAAAAAACTCCTCTTTATGGGTGGAGAGTTTGGTCAGTGGAATGAGTGGAATCACGACAAGGAACTTGATTGGTTCCTTCTGGAATATCCCACACACAGAGGTGTTCAGATGCTCGTAAGAGACCTAAACCGCGTGGTAAGAGAAAACCCAGCTCTTTATGAGCTTGACTTTAGTCATGAAGGTTTTGAGTGGGTAGATTTTTCTGACAGCGATCAGAGCGTGATAAGTTTTCTTAGAAAAGACTCTAAAGGAAATAACATAATACTTGCGGTGTTTAACTTTACACCTGTCCCCAGACACAACTACCGTATAGGAGTGCCCGAAAGAGGCTACTGGAAGGTGATAATAAACAGCGATGCTACTAAGTATGGTGGCTCAGGATACCAAGATGCAGAAGGTTTTTATGCAGAACCCATACCCTTTCACTCAAGACCTTATTCGGTATCCCTAACCCTTCCACCCCTTGCTGGACTTTACCTCAGAAAAGCTCCCTCATGATATCTTCGGGTACGCCTACATTGTCTCTTAGTTGTCCGTTTCCAAATATAACAAACTTTTGGATGGTGAGCTCTTCAAGAGCCATGGGTCCCCTTGCGTGTATTTTATCCGTAGAAATGCCCATCTCTGCACCTAAGCCAAACTCGTTGCCATCCGTAAAGCGCGTTGATGCATTCACATAGACCGCTGCTGAATCCACTTGGTTTAAGAACTTCATCGCTTTAGTGTAGTTTTCCGTTATTATGGCATCCGAGTGCTTAGATCCGTACTTCTCTATAAAGTCTATGGCTTCTTCTAAGCTTCCCACCACCTTTACCGCGAGGATAAGGTCAAGAAACTCCTCGTAGTAGTCCTCTTCTTTTGCAGGTACAGCCTTAACAAAAGAGAGCCTTGGGTCAGATTTTATAACTCTTAAACTTTCCTCATCACACCTTAGTTCCACACCTGCCTTTCCCAAAATGTAAGCCATGCGAGGGAAAAATTCCTCAAGAATGTCTCTGTGGATAATGAGGTTCTCCACCGCGTTGCACACAGAAGGCCTTTGCACTTTGGCATTGTATACTATGTGATAGGCTTTGTTTAGGTCCGCTTCATTATCCACATATATGTTGCAAACGCCTTTGTAATGCTTTATGACGGGTACACGAGCGTTTTCTGCAACCGCTCTTATGAGGCTCTCACCACCTCTTGGAATAGCCACATCTATCTTGCCTTCCATCTTCAAAAGTTCCCAAACTATTTCTCTTTCTGGTCTATCTATGAATTGAATGGCATCTTCTGGAAAGCCTGTTTCTCTACAGGCTTCTCTTAGTATTTCAACCAGTGCCCTGTTGGAGTTTATAGCTTCCTTTCCACCACGGAGGATCACAGCGTTGGAAGACTTCATGCACAAAGATGCTGCTTCCACAGTCACATTAGGCCTTGCCTCGTATATGATAAATATCACTCCTAACGGTACTCTCATCCTACCTACTCTAAGACCGTTAGGAAGAGTCCACATCTTGGTTATCTCTCCCACAGGGTCAGGCAGTTTAGCCACGTCTCTTAGGACCTTTATCATGCCATCTATCCTTTTGTCATTGAGAACAAGCCTGTCTATAAGGGCGGAGGATAACCCAAGACTCTTTGCATACTCCACATCTTTTGCGTTCTCTTCCTTTATAAAATCCCTTTTGTTGTGCATAAGTTCCGCACAGTAAAGTAGGGTCTTGTTCTTTATTTCCGTGTTTAGAGAGACAAGCTCGCGCAAAACCGCTCTTGCCCTTTCTACCTTTTCCTCCGCATAACTAAGAACTTCTCTACTCATGGTGTAGAATATTATAAATGAACCTTCTTGTAGTTAAGTTTGGTGGTACATCTGTAGGAAGCCTTGAGAGGATAGAAAGCGCAGCCAAAAAAGTAATACAAAAAATAAAGCAAGGGTATAAGGTTGTTGTCGTTTCCTCCGCTATGGCAGGCGAAACAGACAGACTCATAAACTTGGCAAAACAAATTGACCCATTCCCACCGGAAAGAGAGTTAGATATGCTCATATCCACTGGAGAACAGCAAGCCATAGCTCTGTTTGCCATAACTCTAAACAAAATGGGATATCCTGCTAAGAGTCTGTGCGGTTGGCAGGTACCCATCATCACAGATGGAGTGCATACAAAAGCTAAGGTTATGAAAGTAGGTGTGCAAAGAATAAAAAATTTGTTAAATGAAGGCTATATACCTGTTGTGGCAGGTTTTCAGGGAGTTACAGAAGACTGGGAGATAACCACTCTTGGCAGAGGAGGTTCAGACCTCTCTGCGGTGGTTCTTGCTTATGCCCTTGGTGCGGACTGTGAGATATACACAGATGTGGAAGGAGTATTCACCGCAGACCCAAGGATAGTTCCCAATGCCAAAAAGATACCTCGCATATCTTACGAAGAGATGCTTGAGATGGCATCTTTGGGCGCTAAGGTAATGCAGGCAAGAAGTGTAGAGTTTGCTATGAAGTACAATGTAAGAATACATGTTAGGAGTTCCTTTTCGGATAATGATGGAACATGGATACTACCAGAGGAGGAAGTGATGGAGAAGGTAGCGGTAAGAGCCATAACCTTAGACACAAAAGAGTCGCGCATCACTGTAGTGAGAGTACCAGACAAACCAGGCATAGCTTACAAGATATTTAAAGCTTTAGGTGATGCTCACATAGTAGTAGATATGATAGTGCAGAATGTGTCCCACCAAGGCTATACGGATTTGTCTTTTACAGTAAATAAAACTGATGCAAAAAAAGCAGAGGACATTGTCAGAAGAGTGGCTTCCGAGATAGGAGCTCAGGAAGTAATAAGGGATGACAACGTGGCAAAAATATCCGTGGTGGGAATAGGCATGAGAAGTTCCTACGGTACAGCAGCAAAGATGTTTGAAGTGCTCTACAAAAACAATATAAACATAATGGCCATATCCACATCAGAGATAAAAATATCCTGCCTAATTGAGAGCAAGTATGGTGAGCTTGCCCTCAGAGAGCTACATTCTGCCTTCATAGAAGAAGACCAAGATGTGATAAAATACTAAGCCATGAGAGAGTTTAATCATCCACACCAAGATGAGGCTTTTAAGGTATTAGCTTCTGCAAAGGTGGTTGCGGTAGTAGGCATATCTCCAGACCCAGAAAGACCCTCCTACTACGTGACCAAGAGACTTTTATCCAAAGGTAAGCACAAAGTTTATTTTGTGAATCCCAAGTACGCAAATGAGGAAATATTAGGTATTAAAGTGCTCTCAAGCCTAAAAGAAGTGCCAGAAAGCGTGGATATAGTGAATGTGTTTAGGAATCCCGCTCACATAGAACCCATAGTGCAGGAAGCCATAGAGATAGGTGCCAAGTGCGTGTGGTTACAACCGGGCTGTGAAAATCCAGAAGTTATAGAAAAGTACAAAGATAAGATTCAAATAGTTTGGAATGCCTGTATCGGTGTGGAAGCAGGATACCTCTAAAAGACCACCAAGTTGTCTCTATGAATAGCCTCCTCCTTGTTAGTCTTTAGTATGGCTTTTACGTCATGTCCCTTTTTTCTCATGACGCGCATTAGTTCCTCAGAAGAAAAATTGACCTTTCCCTTGCCTATCAGATGTCCATCTTCCAAACAAATGCTCACAGTATCCCCTCTTTCAAAAACGCCACCTATCTTAACTATTCCTGCAGGCAGTAAGCTCTTCCCCTCCTTTAGTGCTTTATAAGCTCCATGGTCAATATAAAGCACCCCCTTTGGTTCTTCCATCATAGCTATGGTCTTCTTTCTTGGTTTTAGAGGTTTATCAGGAGGTTTAAAGTAAGTGCCAGAAGTTTCAAATCGCTTGAGATTTACAAGGCTGTCTTCTTTACCCGTTATGATGACATGTATGCCCAGATTTAAAGCCATCTTGGTAGCGGTAAGCTTACTAAGCATTCCACCCGTTCCAAACTCCGAATTCACGCCCTTTACAAAACTAAAAGCCTTATCCACATCATCTACAAAGGGAATGATCTGGTCCTTTTCGTCCCTTAGCCCTCCCGCAGTGGATAGTATCACAAGAAGCTCCACATCCATCATAAAAGCGGTATGAAGGGCAAGAAAGTCATTGTCTCCAAATACAAGCTCGGATACTGCAACAGTGTCATTCTCATTTATAACGGGCACTACTCCCAGCTTTAGCATCTGCTCTATAGCGTTCTTGCTATTGTGAAATTTAGCCTTTTCTCTAAACACATCGGAAGTTAAAAGCACTTGTGCAGGAATAAGCCCGTAATTAGAAAAAACCACATCGTATATATGCATCAGGTATGCCTGTCCCACTCCAGCCAATGCCTGCTTTAGTACCAGATCCTTAGGTCTTTCTTTTATACCTAACTTTTTAGTGCCACACAGAACCGCACCAGAAGACACAATAAGCACCTCATCCCCCTCTTGCTTCAAAGCCTTTATATCCCTTGCCAGCTTAGAAAGAAAGGAAAGGTCTATATCTCCTTCAGGAGTCTGTATTAAGTTAGAACCTATCTTCACCAAAATCCTCATCTTTTATAATATACCTTCACCTGCGCCTATATATGCCCCTTCAAAAATATCCTACTTTTCTTCCCTCTCTTTAAGCTTAGATAAATCCTTTTTCCCCTCACTATAGTATAATCCCGTTTAGTTAAAAAATTATGTAGTATCATTTTAGTTATGCAAAGTATGACAGGGATAGGAAGAGCGGTCTGTGAAAATGAAAGTTGGAAAGTTTCAAGTCTTATAAAGAGTCTAAACTCAAAAGGTTTGGACATATCTATAAAGTCCAACTACAATCTATCACCTCTGGAGATGAACATAAGAAAGCTTATAAGGGATTCCATTGCAAGGGGGACTGTTTCTGTACAGATAGAAATAACACCCAAAAAGGCATCCACTCCTGTGGATATAGGAAGAGTCCTTTTGAACATTCAAATGGTAAGGATCATAGCAAAGGAGATGGGACTCAAGCTCACGGACGATACAGTATTCCAGATAGCCTGGAGGTACTCTGAAAAAATCACAGAAGAGTTAAGTCCTGAGCTTGAGGAATGCCTTTACACATCTCTACAGGAAGCTATAAAGGACCTTGTCAATAGCAGAAGGGAAGAGGGGAAACACCTAAAGGAAGATATGGAGGCAAGAGTCCGCAAAATAGAAGATCTTTTGTATCAAATAGAAAAAAGGAAGGAAGAAGTCTTAAACTCCATAAAAAACAGGATCATTGAGAAAGCCAAAGAGCTTGGGCTTCCTGACACTCATCACACTGTGCTAAGCGAGATCACCTTTATCCTCTCAAGGATAGATGTGGATGAAGAGATCACCAGACTAAAGGCTCACATTCAGAGGATAAAGTCTCTTTTGAATTCAGAGGGGGAGGTAGGCAGAAAGCTCGACTTTACCTTACAAGAACTCCACAGGGAAATTAACACCCTTGGAAACAAACTGCCCGAGTTCTCTCAGATAGTAGTGGAGATAAAGTCCGAGATAGACAGGCTCAAACAGCAAGTGGCAAACGTGGAATGAGATTAAGCTTAAGATATCAACATCTGTACCATGCTTTTAAAATCAATACCCATTTTCATGCACATCATGGGAAAGAGGCTAAGCTCCGTCATACCAGGTATAGTATTGGCTTCTAACACATACGGAGTGCCATCTTTTGAAACTCTAAAATCTATCCTTGATATGTCTTTTAGCTCCAAGTACTTGTGCACTTTTAAAGCTACATCTTGAAGCTTTTTTATTAGATCATCGTCCTCCAAAAAAACATAATCTGACATACCCTTAGTGTATTTGCTCTCATAGTCATAAATGTTTCTTTTTGGTCTCACTTCTAAAGGAGGCAATGCTTGATCTTTTAGTATGCCCACTGTTATGTCTCTACCTTCTATGTATTCTTCTATGAGTGCCTTTTGGGAGATATCAAGAACTTTTCTTACAGCCATCTCTAACTCTTCCCTTCCCTTTACCAGGTGAAGCCCTACGCTTGAGCCTTGGTCTGCTGGCTTTACTATAGCAGGGAACTTGTCCCAGTTTATACTTTCTCCTCTACGCACACACACTCCCTTGGGCACAGGTATGCCATGAAAGGCAAGTATCTTTTTGGTTATCTCCTTGTCCATAGCAAGACAGCTACCCAGAACTCCCGAGCCTGTGTAAGGAATACCAAGGATGTCAAGAAGTCCCTGCACTCTTCCGTCCTCTCCGTAAGTGCCATGAAGAGCTATAAACACCTTATCGGGTTTTAACTCAAGGAGCTTTTGGCAGAGGTTTTCGTCCAAGTCAAGGGGAATAGCCTCGTGTCCTAACTCTCTTAAAGCCTTCAAAATGGCATCTCCTGTTTTTAAGGATATTTCCCTCTCTTGGGACTTACCTCCCATAAGCACCACAACTCTCAACGATCCTTACCTCCTCTTCAAGTTCTATACCAAACTCTTCATAAACTCTCCTTTTGGCTTCTTTTAGTATCTTAATCACTTCTGTAAATTTACCTCTTCCTAAGTTCACTAAGAAGTTGGCATGCAAGTCAGAAAGGGCAGTATCACCTACCCTATAACCCTTCATACCTACCTTTTCAAGAAGCTCTCCTGCGTAAGCTCCTGGTGGATTTTTAAAGGTAGAACCGGCTGTAGGCATGTTTATGGGTTGGGTGCGTTTTCGCCTTTCCTTTATAAGTTGGTACTCTTTTTTTACATCAAAGTCCGCAATGTCAAACTCAAAATCCGCTCTTAGGACTATACCCATCTCTGGGAAAGGAGAAGACCTGTATCCAAAGCTTAGTTCTTGTGCAGAAAGCCTCTCTATAGTGCCGTCCCAAAACATAACTAGAAGACTCTTTAAGTATTGAGATGTTTCAGATCCAAAAGCTCCTGCGTTCATGGCAACAGCACCACCCACCGTAGCAGGAAAACCCGCCAGTCTATAAATACCCTTTAGGTTCATATCCACCGCGAGTTTGATAAGTTGTGAGAGTGGCACACCACACTCTGCAGACACATAAACCTTATTCCCTTCTTGCCTAACCTTCATTTCCCTTAGCTCTTTCGTCACTATAACCACACCTTTGTAGTCACCAAATATAGTATTAGAACCCCTTCCGAGAAAAAACACGGGAAGGTCCTTATCCTGAGCCATTCTTATAGCTTGATAAACCTCCTCGTAGGTAGAAGGAAAACAGAGGAAACTCGCTTTTCCACCTATCTTTATAGTGGTGTAGTTTGTCAGGTCTGCTTCTTTTTCTATGTGCATACTTTCCAAAATCTATTATAATGTTTTCTTATAAGGCCCGGTAGCTCAGTTGGTAGAGCACCCGGCTGAAAACCGGGGTGTCGGCGGTTCGAGTCCGCCCTGGGCCATTTTGAGAAGTTCTACATCTATCCTATAGTTTATGAGTATCTCAAGAGGCTCTGCCTTTAGCGTTTCATCTCTAAAGGGTATGGCATAGGGTGATGTGTTAAGTTTTCTCAGTTCTTCTGCACTCAAAAGATCCTTTAAGCTGAGAGATGCCACAGTGCCTCCCCTTTTCCTTCCTATGCTTTGTGAAGTTCCAATACCAAAACCCAACATCTTTAGAGCTTTTCGCACCGGTAAGGAAGATGTGTAGGATACCCATATGCCTTCCCAAGACATGCGTAGTTTTATTTCTCTTAAAAACTCGTAGGTCCATAACTCTGGATTTCTATAAGGAGAAAACCCATCGTGAAACACTCCGTCAGCAAAGAAGCTCCCAATGTTCTTTATACTCTCTCTTGCATCTCCCAAAAGAAGTCTAAAGCTTATCCCATCTTTGCAGAACTCTGGAAGTCCATCAAGTAAAAGCTTCTGATAACTTTTGTAAGGTTCGGGCAGAAAAGGTATGACCTCTGGAAGTTCCCTCTCCAAGGATATTATCTCCACCTGCGCGTAAGGATTTACAGCTTTTATGCGCTCCAAAGCAACCGCCAAGTTATAACCTAAACCAAAACCTACATCTAATATCCTCACCTTTCCCTTTTGAGCTTTTTTGATGATTTCAGAGGGCTCTATAAACTTTACGAGGCACTCCTTTATGGCTCCTGCGGTTAAGCTGTGGTAAGGCTCTCCGTACTTATCGCTTATAAGAGTTAAACTACCATCTTGCGTGGCTACAACACCCTTTGCCTCTACAGAAGGTCTAAGCCAAGCTTTTATATCTTTGATGATGCTGTCTATGCTTCTTTCATCAAGAGTGAGTCCTCTTTCCGAGAGACATCTTTCAATGGCTGAAAAAATCTGGTAATCTAAGCTTTCCATGATACAATTTTATCCGTGAAAAAACTCAGGAGCAAAACCCTTTTTTTAACTTTTGTGCTTTTAACATCGTGCGCTCAGGTGGTTTTTTATCCAGAAGAGTGCCAACATTACATAAAAGCTGGGAACTACCAAAAAGCTATAGAAATAAGCAAAACTGCCATAAAGGCTTACCCAAGGAACGTAGAACCCTACTTGTGTCTTAGCGATGCATACCTTCATAAAGGGGAACTGGAAAATGCTATAAACACCATGAAAAGAGCAGAGCAAGTGGCACCCTCTTACGAAGATCTTGCTGTTATCTATAATCGCTTGGGCTTTATGTATCATCTGAAAGGAGACCTAAGCACCGCGCTTAAATATCACCAAAAGCATCTTTCTATAAGCAGGGAGTTAGATGATACAAAAGGTCAGTTTATTGCTCATGTAAATATAGCAGATATATACCAGAGTATGGGAGATTACACAAAGGCAATAGAGTATTACCAAAAGTCCATACATTTCATTTCTGACCCAAAAGACGGAGTTTTAGTCTACAAAAACATAGCTCAAGCTTATATTAAACAAGGAAAATATAAAGACGCTATAGAGAGTTATAAAACGGCTTATAAGTATGCAGAAAAAACAGATGATAAAAAACTTATTGGAGCTTTGCTTATAGATTTGGGGGATGCACATAGGTTAAATAAGGACTTTAAGAGTGCTTCTGAATATCTCATAAGAGGCTTAGAAATAGCCAAGGCACAAAAAGACAAACAGCTTATGGCACATGCATACCTAAAATGGGGTTTTTTCTACAGAGATAGGGGAGACTACAGCTCTGCAAAGGAGTTTTTCAAAAGAGCTTATGAAATCTATATTTCTACGAACAATAAAAAGAAGGCTCAAGAAGTACTTGAGCAGATAAAGCAAATAGAAAGAAGGTAAACTACTCTAAACATCTTTCTGCCAATTTTTCACACAGCTTAAGAGCGTTCAAAGAGGAGGAGACATCCGCTATACCCTTCCAGGCTATGTCGTAAGCGGTTCCGTGATCCGGAGATGTTCTTACAAAGGGTATGCCAATGGTTAAATTCACACCTTCATTAAAGGCAAATATCTTGAAAGGAATAAGCCCTTGGTCATGATACATACACAAAAACACATCAAAAGCATCGGGTTTTAGGAATGCACTATCTGGAGAGAGAGGCCCTTCTACCTTAAAACCTTCGCCTTTTAACTTTTCCACAGCAGGTAGTATCTCTTCCACATCCTCTCTACCTATCTGTCCCATCTCGCCCGCATGTGGATTTAAGCCAAGAACACCTACAGATGGCTCATAGCCAAAGAGCCTTTTAAACTCACGCACTACAAGTCTTACCTTCTGCTCTATCTTTTCCTTTTTCACATGCGTTATGGCTTCACTGAGGGGTATGTGTGTAGAAAGAAGAAGCACTTTTATTTTCTCTGAATACATAAGCATGGCATAGTCTTTTGAACCAAAAGCCTGAGCAAGAAACTCCGTCTGACCCTCATAAGAAAATCCAGCAAGCTTAGCCCAGAACTTGTTTATAGGCATGGTCAAAAGCCCGTGTATCTTATGATAAACAGCATCTACCACAGCCCTTCCCAAGTAAGCAACGGCAACTTTACCAGAAGTTAAAGAAGGAATAGGTCTTTCTGTTTCGCATATATCAAGGTCCGCTATGTAAATGCCGGGAACATTTACCTCATCTATCGTGTATATCTCTCTCATCTCAACATTCTTTCCCAAAAGCTCTTGTGCATGCTGTATTATCTTTTTCTCACCATACAAAATGTAAGCTTTCTTAGGATCTAAGTGATCCAAAAGCTTTACGATCAGCTCTGGACCAACCCCTGCAGGATCTCCTATGGTTATACCTATCTTTATCATAAGCTGTACCACCCCCTTCGGTAAAAGAACCTAACAAGGAAGTATCCCACGCCAAACCCACCTATGTGAGCAAACCACGCTACACCACCCCAATGCGCAAAAGGAAGGGCAAGAATACCATTAAACACTTGAATAAGTATCCATAAACCTATGAAAAGAACAGCAGGCACTTCCACAAAAGTTAAAAAGATAAATACGGGCACTAAAGCTAATATTCTGGCATGAGGGAAAAGCCAAAGGTATGCACCCAACACCCCACTTATGGCACCGCTTGCTCCCACCATAGGCACATCAGCTCCGCCAAATAAGAAGCTCACTATAGTTTGCAAAAACGCAGCACCAAGACCCGAAAGCAGATAAAAAACCAAGTACCTGAACTTACCCAGTCTGTCTTCCACATTATCCCCAAAAACCCACAAAAACCACATATTGCCTATAATGTGTAGCCAGCTCCCATGCAAGAACATGTGAGTGATCAAAGTGTAGGGTCTATAAAAGATATCAACGGGTACAAGTCCATATTGGTATATAAAAAAGTTCATTTCCTCCTCATCAAGACTAACCTGATATAGCCAAACAGCAGAGCAAGTTAGTATAATCAGAAGATTCACCAAAGGAAAGCTTCTGCTCCTATTGATGTCCTTTATAGGAAACATGCTATAAGTATAACAAGATTTTTATCGTGAGCTCCTTTTGTTCCAAAGTCCCATACTCTTTCTTTCTTTGAAGGTGAGCTCGGTGGTATGCAAAGCTATCTCCCTAAAAACTGCCTGTCTCTCCTTGTGTGCCTGAGCGGGCCTCTCTTGAGCGTAGCGCACATACTCTTCTGAGATATCTATACCTATGTAGTCCTTACCAAGCAATTTGCTCGCCACTAAGGTAGTTCCAGTCCCGCAAAAAGGATCTATTACCACACCTTTTTCCTGTCCAAGAATGGAATAAATGATCCTTGTAGGAAGCTCCAAAGGGAATACCGCAGGATGATCCTTGTGTCCTGTTTCAGGTCTTATTTCCCACACAGAGGTAAGTTTGGCATGCTCAGGTCTTAGTTCTTTTGGCTTCCCCTTTACCAGCCAATAAATCCTCTCATCCACCTGCCAAAAGCGCCATCCAAGGAATTCCATAACCTTGTTTTTATGATACTACACTATATTTTTATCTATGAAGGAAAGCCTAAAACTTCTTTTCCTGATAGTAGCCTATAACTTTATACTTGAGTACATCTCAGAGAAACTTCCAATAAAACTGTTTCCTGATGACTTTCGGAGCTTTGTGATGTTAATGTCTTTTGATTCTGCCCTTTACCTTGCATGGCTTTTTGGTTATAGATACAGCACTTTGGCTTGGCTCTCTTACCTATTTTTCTTCCAGATACTGGGTTTTTCCTTACTTGAACGGAATTTTGATTACATAACTCGCTTTACACCTTCTTTTTTGATCACACTCATACTTCTATCACTATTTGAATCACCAACGGAAAGGCGCACTAAAAAGCTCCTTGTGGAGAAAAAAAGACTTGAGAGCAATCTGGAAAGAAATAGAAAGGAGTTGGAAAATCTAAGAGAACAGGTAAGGTTAGCGGAAGATCTGGTGAATCTACTAAGAAGGGAAAAGGAGCAAGTGGAGATAAAACTAAGTCAGCTTGAAGAAAGCCAAAGTGTTGAAAAGCAGAAGCTCTTAAAAGAAAGGGAAGAGCTTATACAGAGAATAAACCAGGCACAGATGCATCTGAATGAATACAAAAGTAGGCTTGAAAGGCTCACAGAAGCCAACAAAAAGCTCTTTGAACTCATTGATTTATTACAGAGACAAGAGGATAAAAATCAAAAGGGGGAAGTAGCACAGCTAAGAAAGGAAAGAAAAAAATTGGTAAAGGAACTTTTAGAGTTGGAATCCCTTTTGGATGAGTATTCAAAAGAGAACACGGAGCTAAAACTTGAACTGTCAAAGATGAGATCTCAGTTAGAAGATGTGAGCTATAAGAAGGAACTTTTGGAGTTGGAGCTTCAGGAGCTAAAAAAACAGCTTAGCACCAAAGAAGAAATATACAGAGAGATCCTAAACGTCCTTCTTGAAAACATAGAGATGGAAGAAAGAGCCATAAGCGAGTTTATGCACCTTCCAATAGAGAAAAAGCGTGAGTTTATCAAAGAGCTATTAATACTAAACATGAAGGAAGAGGGAGAACCTTTGGAAAGTATGAAAGGACTTAAAAATGTTTTTAAGCTAAAGCCAAGGGGTGGGCGGATTTACTTCACCTTTGGAGAAAAAAGAAGATGGAAAGTGTTAGGTCTCATAGACTCTGAAGATGACAAGGATAAAGAAAAATACGCAAAGGAGATTTTGATAAAATATATGCAGTAAAACTCAAGCGGAGGTGGAGAATGAAAAGCTTAAAGGAGTCTCTGGATGTGCTAACCTCCTTCAAGCCAGACAAATACATGGTCGCAAGTCTCTATCTTAGACTCATGCCCGAAGACAGAGTGGATAGAAAGTACCTTTTAAACTTTAAAAACATGGTAAGAGAGCAAAAGGAGTATCTTTCCAAGAGAAATTTAGAAAAAGAAGTGATGGAATCACTAAACGAAGATTTTTCAAAAATGGAGTCTTATCTGTCTGAATCGGATAACTTAAAGGGTGCAAGAGGTATAGCCATATTCTCGTCAAGTGCCAGAGGACTTTTTGAGGTGATAAAACTTCCTTACGTTTATAGGAACAGACTTATGGTATCCCCGGACCCAATGATAAGAGAAATAGCAGCTATAGATGAGGAGTTAGGACGGGTAGGTATTCTGCTAATAGACAGAAAACACATAAAGTTTTACATAATGGATATGGAAGGTATCTATGAATTAGTGGACTTTCTTGAACCTCTGGCAACAAGGTCTCACAAGTTTCATAGTGGTGGAGGTCTTCTCAAAGGTGCAGAAGGTGTTATGAGATACACCATGCCTGCAAGAGCAGGAGCTCCCAATATGGTACAGCACTCTTTTGGAGAATACAGATTTCACATGAGGATAAGAGAGGAAAAGCACAGACTTTTTAAGATAGCCAATGACGCCCTTATGGAAGCTTGGAAAGAGCACAAATTTGATAAACTCGTGATAGGTAGTGATAGAGAAGATATAAAGGAGATAGAAAATCACCTACACCCTTACCTTTTGAGTAGGCTTATGGGATATGTTCGCGCAAACCCAAGTGAGATTACGGAAAAAGACCTCATGTCTTTGGTTATAGACCTGCTTTGGCAGAAGGACAGAGAGCAAGAGAAGGAACTCATAAAAGAGCTTGAGGAGTTAAAGGGTAAGGGGCTTGCGGTAAATGGTACTAGTCAGGTTTTGGAGCAGTTAGCCATAGGTAATGTGAAGATCCTTTTAGTACCAGAAAACTTTGAGAAACCAGGATACCTATGTTCTAAATCTCACTTGCCCATGCTAAAACCTGAGTGTCCTATAGAAGGTGAGGTAGCATACGAAGTGCCTGATATAGTGGATGAAGCGATAGAGCTCGCTTTAGAGGAAAAAGCGCTCGTAGAAGTAATAATAGACCCAGAAATGCAGAAAAAGATAGATGGGCTTGCTGCTTTTCTAAGATTTGCAGTATGAGTGATGAGAGGGTAGTCCTTTTTATAGATGGCTCTAACCTCTTTCATGCTATAAGGTATTTAAACGTAAAGATAGACTATCAAAAGCTTGTAGAGTTTTTAACAGAGAGTAGGAGACTTATCAGAGCTTACTTTTATGGTGCCATACCTCAGGAGAAGGATGTGAAAAAAAACACTCCCGAATGGGAAAGCCTTATGAGGCAGAGGAGATTTTTAGAAGAGCTTTCCCTTATGGGAATAAAGGTCAAAATGGCAAACCTTAGGAAACTACCCTCTGGTGAGTATGTAGAAAAAGAGGTGGATATTATGTTGGCTACAGACATGCTTAGCATGGCATATATGGATGCTTACGATACTGCGGTGCTTGTAAGTGGCGATAGTGATTTTTCTTATACTGTTGAGGAGGTACAAAGGATAGGTAAAAGGGTTGAGAACGCATCTTTTAAGAGAACGAGCTCTTATCAACTGAGAAAGGTGTGCGACAGATTTATACTGCTTGATGACTATCTTGATAGGTTCGTGATGGAAGATAAACCCATTATCACGCAGGAGCTAAGTTTCTGGGAAAAGATAGTAAGGCTTTGGAAGAAATGAAAGTGTTCTCTTTAAAGTGGAACGGGGAATGCATAAAAAAGCTTGAATGCATAGAAGAAATCTTAGAACCTTGCGCCATAACCGTTGGAAACTTTGACGGTGTTCATCTTGGGCATAAGTTTCTCATTGATAAACTCAAAGAAGAGGCTATAGCGAGAGATTTAAAAACTGTTGTGCTTTCCTTTTATCCCCATCCCCTTAAGGTGCTTGCTCCCAAACAGCTTCCTTGTGAGCTTACAAGTCTTGAGGAGAGGGTAGAGCTATTGACTAACTTAGGAGTAGATTACACGGTATTTTTAAAGTTTGACGAGAAGTTCTCTCTCATGAGAGCAGAGGACTTCCTTTTGGAGATTCTTTATAACAGATTAAAGGTGAAGTTTTTGCTCGTTGGGTACGACTGGAGATTTGGCTACAAGAGAGAAGGAGAAATAGAGCTGGCAAAGGAAGTGGGACAAAGATTGGGTTTTGACGTGCTTTCTGTAGAACCTTTCAAGGTGAGTGAGCACGTGGTAAGCAGTACTTTGATAAGAAGACTACTGCGCGAAGGGAGGTTAGAAGAGGCAAGCCACTATCTTGGAAGACCTTACTGGATAAAGAGAAAAGTTATAAAGGGAGATGGTAGGGGCACTTCTATAGGCATTCCTACCGCAAA
>JAGDVY010000020.1 GCA_023255875.1 Hydrogenobacter sp.
ACTGCCTTAAGACCCATGCCCCCACCATGGTGTTATAGCATGGCTCCTATATTAGTCTATCATCGTATAGCCCATATCTTCTTAGCACAGGTATCCATCTTGAGTTTATTTGCATTAGTCCTATATCGTATGTGCCGTTTTTGTTTCTGTTTAGTGCCCTCCAGTTTAGAGAGTTTTCTACCTTTGCTATGGCATAAAGAAGCCTTGGAGAGACAGAGTAATATTGTCCTGCCTGATCAAAGCAGTAAGAGAAAGCAATGGAGACAAAAAGAAGGTTAAAAAGCCAAAACATAACGAAGTTCCCCCTTGGAGTATTTTACAGAAAAGCTTCCTGTTGAGAGGTAAGCTTTGTATAGTCCGTTGGCACACTCATAGTCCCCCCACAGGTAGTTAGAATAGGATAGCAAGGGACAGAGGGAATTGTTTATCTTTCCTTTTTCTTTCTTGTCTTTGCAGTAGGAGGATAGCACGTTTATGCAATCTTGAACTTCATCAAGGGAGTTTCTTTCCTGTATGAACTTGATTATAACTAAGAGTTTCAAATTTATCTATTGACAAGGAAAATATTTTAGGTGATAGTCAAACTGAATATATTAGCTCTGTCAGAGGATTTTGCAGAAAGAAGCTCAGATGGAAGAAAAGGTAAGTTAAGTCATGAATTTTCTGGAATAGTCAGATGTGGAATGTGTGGAAAAGGCTTTTTACGGTCTTAGATGCGTAGTCAAAAACGAGAAGGCAGATGCGCAAACCCTAACAGTAAATCTCAAAGTACTCCGAGAGATCTAAAGCGCGTACTATAGGCTCCAGTAGATAAAGCCCTCTTTTTCCGCTATAGCTCTTTCATAAACACCTTTAACATCAATGAGAATGTAGGGTTTTGTCATAAGAGAGGCGTAAAAAGATAAGTCTAAATCCAGAAAGGCTTTATGTCTAACCGCTAAGATCACGCAGTCGTAAGGTGCTTGTGCCTCTGCGTTTTCTAAAAGTTCTATTTCGTACTCTTCTTTGACTTCTTCTTTGTTTGCTATAGGATCATACACATATACCTCCATACCAAACTCTTTTAGCTCTCTGTAAAGGTCATAAACTTTACTGTTTCTTATATCTGGCACATTTTCCTTAAAGGTGATACCCATAAGAAGTACCTTTGCAGAATTTACCTTTTTACCAGCTTTTATAATCTGCTTTACCGTTTGGTGGGCAACATAGAGGGGCACACTCTCATTTATCCTCCTACCTGCTAAGATAAGCTCTGGGACATGTCCCACCTGCAGGGATTTATAGGCAAGGTAATAGGGATCAACAGGTATGCAGTGGCCACCCACCAAACCTGGTTCGAACCTCAAAAAGTTCCACTTGGTGCTGGCGGCTTTGAGGACCTCCTTTGTGTCTAACTTTAGCTTATTGAATATCATGGAAAGTTCGTTCATTAGGGCTATGTTTATATCCCTTTGGATGTTCTCTATAACCTTTGCAGCCTCTGCGGTTCTTATATCTGGTGCTTTGTAAATGCCAGCTTTTATGACCTTACCGTATACACGAGCTATCAGATCAAGGGTTTCTTCTGTATCCCCCGCAACTACTTTTACTACCTTCTCTATCGTGTGTTCCCTATCACCTGGATTTACCCTCTCTGGTGAGTAGCCTACAAAAAAGTCCTCTTTCCATTTGAGACCGCTCTCCTTCTCAAGTATGGGCACACATACCTCTTCAGTAGCACCAGGATAAACAGTAGATTCATAAACCACCACACTGCCCTTTCTCAGGTACTTTCCTACCGTTGCGGAAGCCTCTTTTAAAAAGAAAAGGTCTGGGTTTTTTATCTTATCAACAGGCGTTGGTACAGCAACTACTATAAACTTAGCTTCGGATATACGACCCTCATCATCAGTAAAGTCTATGTTGGAAGAGATCAACTCTTCCCTAGATACCTCTCCTGTGGTGTCCAAACCAGCAATAAGCTCTTTTATCCTTGAGCTCTTTTTGTCATAACCTATCACCTTGAAGTGTTTGGATAGGGCAAGGGCAAGAGGAAGTCCCACATAACCAAGTCCCACAACGCATATTTTTTCTTTACCTTCTAAAAGATCCTCATATTTAACCATCTATATATTTTTAACATAATGCAAGCGGTCATACTCACCAGAAGCGCAGAAGACATAGAGAAAGACAGGAAACTTTTTGAAAGAGAAGGTTTTGGCGTAGTTGCACTACCTTTGATAAGAACAGTGCCTATAGATTTTGAACCCATTGATGAGAACTTTGATTTTGTCATATTCCAAAGTGCAAAGGCGGTAAAGTACTTCTTTGAGAGAGCTAAGCTAAAGGGTAATGAAAAGATAATAGTGGTAGGAGAGGCGGTAAAAAAGGCGGTAGAAAGCTACGGATACAGTGTTTACCAAATTCCTGAAAAGTATTACGCTCATGAGATAAAACTCCTTATGGAAAAGGAAAAGAGGGGCACTGTTTTGTTGCCACGATCAAGAGAAGGTAGGGAGGAGCTAATAGAGTGGCTAAGTGATATGGGTTTTACCGTTTATCCTTTGAATGTCTATACAACAGAGTATGTGCTTTATGATAGGGAAGAATTTCTAAAAAGGCTTTCTATGGGGGAGTTTGTGTTTTTTGCAAGTCCTTCTGCGGTTAGAAGTTTTTTTGCAAATTTGCCAAAACCTGAAGGCACAAAGGTTTTAGAAGAAAAAAAGATAGTGTGTATTGGCAAAACTACCAAAGATGAACTTGTCTCTCTGTCTGGTCTATCCTGTTTTATACCTGAAAAACAAAGTGTGGAGAGCGTGGTAAGCTTAATAAAGTCATTGGCATCAAGTTTGCAAAAAGAAACTACATGAACCAGGGCACTATAAAGGAGAAAGTCCTTTTTGAAGGCATAGGCATACACTCGGGTGAATACTCCAGAATAGTTCTGCATCCAGAAGAAGAAAATACGGGCATAAGGTTTTTAAGATGGGGTGTCTATATACCAGCAAAGCCTGAGTTTGTGGTCAACACAGACCACTCAACAGATTTGGGAAAAGAAGGCGTTTTTGTGAAAACAGTAGAGCATCTAATGGCGGTCCTCTACATGCTTGGAGTGGATAACATCACTGTTGAGTTTTTGGAAGGTTTTGAAGTTCCCATTCTTGATGGAAGCGGATACTACTTTTACAAGGCGCTAAAGGATAAAGTGGTTTCTTTATCTGTGCCAGCTCCTATTTTGGAGATCAGTTCCAGCTTTGAGGTTAGGAACTCTGTAGGATACATAAAAGCTCTGCCATATGAAGGTTTTTCTGTAGCTTATATGGGAAGTATCAAGGGATTTTTTGAAGAGAGGCTTGTGGAGTTTCGGGGAAATATAAGGGATGTGGTTTTTGCAAGAACCTTCTGTTATGACTATGAGCTTGAACACTTGCTTAAGAAGGGCTTGGCAAAGGGAGGAAGCTTGAAAAACGCTCTGCTCTTGGGCATGGGCTTTGTTTATAACGAAGGAGGTATGCGCTCCGAAGATGAACCTCTAAGGCATAAGCTCTTGGATCTTATAGGAGACCTTGCTCTTGTTGGAAAGAGGATAAAGGGACGAATAGTATCTTACAAAGGTGGGCATACTCTTAACTATCTGTTTGTCAAGGTTTTGAGTAGCATTTCTGAAACGAGTTTGGCATCCTCTTCTGTATCCACTCCATGATAGTAGTTTTGGGTCAATAGCACCTTTATCTTTACACCTCTTTCTAAAAGTCTTAACTGTTCCAAGGACTCTAACTTTTCAAGCTCTCCCCTTTCCCAGCTAGTGAATTCAAGAAGGACCTCTTTCCTAAAGGCGTATATGCCTATGTGTTTGAGGGGATAGACTTCAGAAGATCCGCTAAAGAAGGGTATGGGACTTCTTGAGAAGTAAAGAGCGGTTCCATCTTTTGCAAGCACCACCTTTACAGATGCAGGATCGTTATAAAACTCTCTGTCCCTCATGGCTAAGGTGGCAACGGGAAAGTCCTCAAGGGCGCTAAAGAGTCTATTTACATCTTCTGGATACACAAAGGGCTCATCCCCTTGATAGTTAATAACATAATCCACATCTTCATCTCTTATTGCGTAAGCTACTCTATCGCTTCCTGAGGGTAGGTCTGTGGGTGTGTAGACTATCTTAATGGGCAGGTCCTCAACAGCGCTCGCTATCCTTTCGCTATCCGTTGCAAGAATAACTTTCTCACCTGTTCTTAAACAACCTTCTATTACCCATCTAATTAGGGGCTTTCCTGCCAGTACCTTCAGGGGTTTTTCTTTGAGTCTTGTGGAGGATAGTCTTGCGGGCACTACTATAACTTTCTTCATAGGAGTAGTATAATCTAAGCTTATGTGCGGTATTATTGGCTATGTGGGAAAGAATCCTGCACTTATAGTTCTGCTTCAAGGTCTAGAAAGGCTTGAATACAGGGGATATGATTCTGCTGGTGTGGCTCTTATAGAAAACGGCAGGATCTTTATAGAAAAAAAGGTGGGTAAAATAAGGGAACTCATTAGAAGCTTGTGGGGTAAATCTCTTAACGCTACTGTAGGTATAGGACATACAAGGTGGGCAACTCATGGAGAACCCTGTGAGATAAACGCTCATCCTCATACAGATGCAACTGGTGAGATAGCGGTAGTGCACAACGGTATAATAGAAAACTACAGGGAGTTAAAGGAGAAACTACAGGCGCAAGGTGTGGAATTCAAATCCCAAACAGATACGGAAGTAATAGCTCACCTCATTTCTAAACACTACAAAGGAGACCTTCTGTCTGCGGTGATGGAAATCATGCCTATGCTTAAAGGTTCTTATGCCTTTGCGGTCATAACAAGCAGAGAACCTTACAGGATTGTGGGCGTAAGGTACGGAAACCCTTTGGTGGTGGGTATAGGAGAGGGAGAAAACTTTTTAGCCTCGGATATTCCCGCAATTCTTCCTTTCACAAGACACGTAATACCTCTCTCCGATGGTGAGATAGTAGACCTCAGGGTAGATGGTGTTGATATATACGATACAGAGGGCAACAGATTAGTAAAAGATGTAATAAGCGTGCCTTGGGACATTATATCCGCAGAAAAGGGAGGTTTCAAACACTTTATGCTCAAGGAGATCTTTGAACAACCAAGAACAGTAGGAGACACTATAAAAGGCTACATATCAAGGGACTACATTCTGCCTTTCAAGCTGAGGGAATTCAGAAGGATAATTCTTTTGGCATGTGGCACATCTTACCATGCTGGTTTGGTAGGAAGCTACTGGATGTCTAAGTATCTTCAAGTTCCCGTGGAAGTCATGTACGCTTCTGAGTTTAGATACGCAGATATTCCTATAGATGATAGGGACTTGGTTATAGCCATATCCCAATCTGGAGAAACAGCGGACACGCGCTACTCTGCCCTATCCGCTAAAGAGAAGGGTGCAACTGTTATATCTTTGGTGAATGTCATGGGTAGTGCTTTGGATAGAGAATCGGACTACACTCTTTATACGCACGCTGGACCAGAGATAGGCGTTGCTGCAACAAAGACTTTCACTGCTCAGCTGGCAGTACTTTACAGTCTTTCCGTCTCTCAGCTACCCAACAGAGATGAGTACATGGAAAAACTCTCTGCCATACCCAACCTGATGGAAGAAGTTTTGGGAAATGCAGAAAACGTAAAAAAGGTAGCCCTAAAATACACTAACAAAAAGAACATGCTCTATTTGGGTAGGTACCTTAGTTATCCAATAGCTTTAGAAGGTGCTCTAAAGCTCAAGGAGATCTCTTACATACATGCAGAAGGTTATCCTGCAGGAGAGATGAAGCACGGACCTATAGCCCTTATAGACGAAAACATGCCCGTTGTGGTAGTCGCTCCACAAGACAGGGTATACGAAAAAACCCTTTCCAACATAGAGGAAGTGCTTACCAGAAAGGGAATAGTTATAAGCGTAGGTTTTGCAGGTGATGAGAGGCTAAAGAGTATGTCCAAAGACTTTATAGGCATACCCAATGTAGATGAGGACCTCTCACCCTTCTTAACAGTGATTCCTTTACAGCTTTTTGCTTATTACATTGCGGATCACTTGGGTCTTGATGTGGACCAGCCAAGAAACCTCGCTAAAACAGTTACTGTTGAATAGTGTTAAGCTCATAAGGGTATGGTTCAAGATAAACCTGATCCATAAGGTATTTCTCATCAAATCTGTAGGACCAGCTTTTTATTATTTCAAGGAGTGTGTAGAGGTCTCTCTGACCAGCTTTGTAGCTTTCCACCAAACTGTAAAAATGTTCCTTCTCCGACTTTTTTAAGAATCTTGATAGGTGTCCCATTATGTGCAAAAGGGTGTTGGCATGCTGTCCCTTTGTGGGTCTTCTCTTGAGCGCTTCCATAAAAAGTATGCTATACCTGCTTAAAGCTTCCTTAAAGTTTTTCTTTGCGTTTGCTACAATCTGTCCCATCTGTTTGAGTTTTACCTGAGAGTGTGCCATAATAAGGTACTTGTAGCGACTGTGAAACTCCACAAGGTCTTTTACATCTTGAGCCTTTGAGAGGAACTCCCTAAGATCAGCAATGGCAAAGAGCCTGACTAAAAAGTGTTCCCTGATCTCCTTGTTCTTTAGCCTTCCTTCATCCTCCACGGGCAGTAGCTGATACCTTTCAAGCACCTGTATGGCAAAGAGCCCTTTTCCCCTACCGTAGAACTCCTTTCCCTGAGGGTCTTTGTATATCTTTGTGTTGGAAACTCCACAAGATGGAGACTTGCTCTTTAACAAAAATCCATCAACCGCATCCAAAGAATCCAAAAACTCTTTGCTAAAGGAGAGCATAAGCTCTGTAAGATCCCTACCAGTAGAAGGTTGTATGAGTCTAAGGTTCTCTGCCTTTTGGATTATCACCTTGTCCCTTGGTACACCCAAGCCTATGGACACTTCTGGGCACACGGGTATTACATGGCAGTACTCCCTGAGTTTTATGGCAAAGGGGTCTTTTACTACCTCTCCGTTGTACCTCACAGGTTGAAGGTCAAGACAGGCACTCATAACAAGTAGTGGTTTTGGAAACTTCCTCATGTAGAATTAATTTAATGCTAAAAGTGGGACTAACAGGCAACATAGGCTGTGGAAAATCCACAGTAGCTTCTATGTTTAGGGAGCTTGGTGCGTATGTGTTTGATGCGGACCTTATAATAAGGGGTTTTTATGAGGAAAAGGGAGAGGTCTATAAAAAGGTAGTTGAAGCCTTTGGCAGTGCCATACTTGACCCAAATGGAAACATAGACAGAAAAAAACTCGCTCAGATAGTCTTTTCTGACAGAGAAAAGCTAAGAGTTTTGGAGGAGATCACCCACGGCGCTCTTTACAAAAGGCTTGATGAGGAGTTCAAAAAACTTCCGCAGAATGCCATAGCTATCGTGGAGGCAAGCCTCCTCGTGGAGAAGGGCACTTACCAAAACTACGATAAACTCATCGTAGTTTATGCACCCTACCAGATTTGTAAAGAGAGGGCTCTGAAAGCTGGCTTTTTGGAAGAGGACTTTGAGAGAAGATGGAAGCACCAACTGCCACCCGAAGAAAAGGTCAAGCACGCACACTTTGTCGTAGATAATTCAGATGGACTGGAGCATACAAGGAATCAAGTAGAGAAAGTATATCAGGAGCTTTTAAACCTCGTCCGTTAATCTATCAGCCAGATAGTCCGCTAAATGCATCACTTCTTGGCCCGTTTTGTGTTTTATAGTGCCGTCCTTTAAGTTGAGCACACACCCTGGACACGTGGAAAGCACCACCTTTGCACCTGTACTTGCAAGGTCTTCTATCTTTTCTTTCTGTATTTGGTCTGATATTTGGGGATTTGTTATGGAGAAAAGACCTGCAAAACCACAACAGGATTTGTCTTTCTGTGCTTTCTTGACCTCTGCATTCTCAACAGAGTTCATAACAGAGTAAAACACTTCATCTTTTACTTTCATGGCGCTGTAGGAATGACAAGGCACGTGGAAGGTAATTTTCTCACCTGCACCTCTGAACTTTAGTCCTTCTTTGAAGACTATCTGCGCAAAGTCATAAACCTCTTTGTCAATCCCGTAATCCTCCTTTAGAGCACCACCGCATGTGGGACATGCAACCACTATAGCATCATACTCATACTTTTGCATCTCCTTTATGTTGTGATCCCTTAGCTTTTCAAAGGCGGGTATGTTTCCAGAGTAGTAGTGGGGCGCACCACAACATCTTATATCTTCGGGAACTATCACCGTGTAGCCAGCTTTATTCATAAGCTTTATTACGCTCTCACCAGTCTTTCCATAAAAGGCATCTATCATGCACCCTGTAAAAAATAGGAGCTTACCCTTCTCTTTCTGAGCTTTAAAGACCTTTCCCCTAAGTCCAAAAGCCTTTGCGGTAGGTTTGGGCATAAACTTGACCGCTCCTGTAGGGAAAGGCGTCTTTATCTCTTTTGTTGGAAGAAGGCTCATAACTCTGCCAGCAAGCTTTACTGCAGACCTTCCGGGTTTTGTTTGCAAAAGTTCAAGAGCCTTTAGCCCTGCAGACTTTACTAAGCCAGTGCCGAGCTTTTCCTTCTGCATGTGCTTGGCATACACCAAAATCTCCTTGTATTGCACATCGTTAGGACAAATCCATTCGCACCTTCTGCACATGGCACACTCGTCCCACTGCTGTGCAACCTCCTTATCCAGCGGAAGCTCTCCCTTTATTACCATCTCTGCAAGGGCAAGCCTTCCCCTTGCAAAGCTCCTCTCTTCTTGATTTACCGTGTATGTAGGGCAGACTGACTTACAGAGCCCACACTTCACACACTTCTGAGCCAAATCTAAAGGAATTTCCAAAAACCTTTCCATAGTTAGACTAAATATAGCTTATTATTTGGTTTAAGGTATGATGGAATTAATGAAATATTCGGAGGAGGAAAGATGAGCAGGGTTCTTGTATTTATCTTACTGTTTTTTGTCCAAGCCTTAGCATCAGGAAAACAAAAAGCTCACCCAAACTTAGATTGTAAAGGCTTAGGACCCTTTTGTTTAGTGCTTGGAGCAACCACCAAAGAGGAAGCCATATCTGTCCTTACTAAAGAAGGGGGAAGGGTAAAGGCTTCCTACTACAAAAAACTCCCAAAGGATTTAACTAATCCTAACATTGAGATAGTAGAGTTTGAGGGACTACCTACGGGTATTATTAAAGACGAAAGGGAGGTAAAGTTTGAGGAAGTTCAGTTATGGTTCTACAATGGGGTGTTATACAAGATTTACTATATATTATCACATCGTCTAGAATATAGGAGCTACTCGTATATTGAGGAAGTGGCAAATATTCTAAAGTTAATGTATGGTGATCCCAGTAATTTAGATAGAGTAGAAAATGTTATCCCCCTGCTTGTTAACAGGAAAATTCCTGTAGTATGGGTATATAACAACGTAAAGATTGAGCTAAAGCTAATTGAGGGATTTTGGATATCATTAATCAGTCTGGAATACACCTATATGCCATTAATTGACCTGGAGCGGGCAAGTGATAGAGAGGTGTTAAGAAAGGTGCTACCTTACAAAAACTTTTAATCTAACAAATAGCTCACTCAAGCTTGTATCCAAAGCTTTTAACAAGTTCAGGTCTTTTTCTCCAGTCTGGTTTTACCTTTACCCAGAGTTCCAAATATACTTTCCTTCCTGTTATGAGCTCTAATTCCTCCCTTGCCATTTTTCCTATGGATTTTAACCTTTGGCCTCCTTTGCCTATAATGATGGGTTTGTAATTTTCTCTGTCTACAATTATCTCTCCTTTTATCACCAAAACACTCGGATCGTGGCTTCCTTCGGATATCTCCGTGATGGCTACCGCAACACCTTGGGGTATCTCTTGATGTACTTTCATTAAAACCTTTTCTCTTACTATCTCTGCAGCCAAGAGGCGCAGGGGAAGGTCTGTAACCATCTCTGGAGGGAAGAGGGGCTCACCTTCTGGTAGATACTTTAGGATAGTTTTTATAAGCTCGTCCACATTGTAGCCTTTTAGGGCGCTTATGGGCACTACCTCTTTAAACTCAGGATGCTTTTTTACTATCTCCTCCGCTAATGGAAGAGCCTGACTTACATGTCCTACTTTATCCACCTTGTTTATCACTAAGAACAGGTGCTTTTCATTTGATAGGGGCTTTATATAGTTAGAAAACACAAGCTCGTCATCATCTTTCCAACCATCTTCTGCATCTATCATAAAGAGTATAATGTCCGCATCTTCTAAGGAACTCTTTGCGGTATCCACCATGGCTTCACCTAAGGCATCCCTTGGCCTGTATATGCCAGGAGTGTCAAGAAAGACTATCTGAGCGGTATCAGGTATGTTTTTAACACCAAGCACCCTTATGCGTGTAGTCCCGGGCTTGGGAGAAACGATGGATACCTTGGTACCTATTATCTGGTTCAGGAGTGTGGATTTACCCACATTGGGCTTTCCTACGATGGCTACATACCCAAACTTCATAGTAAAATTATAAGGCATGAAAGCGCTTATAATGGCAGGAGGAAGTGGCACAAGGCTTTGGCCCTTATCAAGAGAAAAATATCCCAAGCAGTTTCTCAAGATATTTGGGAACAAATCCCTACTGCGTCTTACTTACGAAAGACTCCTTAAACTTGTGCATCACAAAGATATAATAATTGCCACATCTGAAGAGTACGAATACCATGTGAAAAATGACCTTTACCCATATGAGGGCTACTCTCTCATATTAGAACCAGAAAGGAAAAACACGGGACCAACGGTGCTTTTGGGTATGCTCTTTGCTCTTGAGAAACTCTCTGTAAAAGAAGATGAGGTTTTGTTGGTTATACCTTCGGATCACTACATAAAACCAGAAGAAAGGTATGTGCAGTACCTTAACTTTGGTAAAAAGTTAGCCAAGATGGGCTATGTGGTAGCCTTTGGCATAAATCCCTCTCACCCAGACCCAAACTTTGGGTACATCAAGCTCGGAGAGACCCTCTTATCAGAAGAGGACTTGATGGCATACAGGATAGATAGGTTTGTGGAGAAACCTTCTTATAGCACCGCTCAGGAGTTTCTAAGGGAAGGTTCTTATATGTGGAACTCGGGCAACTTTGCTTTTACCATAAAGGTGGGACTTGAGGAGTTTGAAACAAACGCACCTGAGCTGTGGGAGTTTGCTCAAAGGGGCTTCCACTATACCATGGAAAACTACTCAAAACTTCCAGAGATAGCCTTTGATTACATAGAGATGGAAAAAACAAAGAGGGGAGCGGTAATACCCATGGATGTAGAGTGGAGCGATATAGGTTCTTTTGAAGGACTCTACAGGGTTCTTCCCAAAGATGATAACAGTAATGCGTGCGTGGGAGATACTTTATGCATAGATACAGAAAATACCTTGGCTTATAGCACCGAGAGACTTTTGGCTCTCGTAGGAGTTAATAATGTAGCGGTAGTGGAAGAGAGGGATGCACTGCTCGTAATAAGAAGGGACATGTCCCACAAGGTAAGGGATTTAGTAGCTATGCTCAAAAATATGGGGAGGAAGGAGGCTAAGTACCATGTAGAAGTGCACGAAGAATGGGGCAAAAGGCTTCTTCTTGACGAAGGGAACGCTTACAAGATATACAAACTCACCATTTACCCAGGTAGGGAGATGGGACCTTACATGCACATGCACAGCACCAGAACTTGGATGGTTCTAAGAGGAACGCTTCTTTTTAAACTAAAAGATAGTGAAAGGTACGCCAGCGTAGGTGAAAACCTTTTTATAGGCAAAGCTCAGGCTTATTCCATAAAAAATACGGGGTTTATTCCCGCTGAACTCATAGAGGTGCGCGTTGGTGAGTACCTTGGAGAGGACGATCAAGTGCCTGTAGAGACTCCATAGCTCTGTAGGAACTCCTCACGTTGGGACCACTTGCCACATACCTAAATCCCATAGACAGAGCAATTTGCCTTAGCTCCTCAAACTCTTCATGTGTGTAATACTTAACTGTTGGATGATGCTTAAGAGAAGGCTGATAATACTGTCCTATGGTGAGAAAATCACATCCTAC
Source organism: Hydrogenobacter sp. (assembly GCA_023255875.1). Classification (GTDB taxonomy): domain Bacteria; phylum Aquificota; class Aquificia; order Aquificales; family Aquificaceae; genus Hydrogenobacter. The sequence continues at coordinate 12,050 of JAGDVY010000020.1, forward strand.
ATCTCTGAGGTCTCGCATCACAGAAATTACCTCTTCTTTAGTCTCTCCAAAACCTAAGATGATGGCAGATTTGGTATATATGTGAGGGAATAGCTCCTTGCTCCTTTTCAGGATGTAAAGACTTCTCTCGTAGTTTGCACCTTTCCTAACGGCTCTATAAAGTCTTGGTACTGTTTCCACGTTGTGGTTTAGCACATCAGGTCCAGAAGAGAGAACCGTCTTTAATGCTTCCTCAGAACCTCTAAAGTCAGGTACTAATACCTCTACCTTTATATCTTTTATGTTTTTTTTGAGTATGCTCACACATTTGGCAAAATGCTCCGCACCACCATCAGGAAGGTCATCTCTAGTTACAGAGGTGATGACTACATATTTGAGCCCCAGCTTCTTTACCGCATCAAGAAGTCTATAAGGTTCTTTTTCATCAACGCCTTTGGGTTTACCTCTTGATACATTGCAAAAGGTGCACCCACGCGTACATATATCTCCAAGTATCATAAAGGTAGCCGTCCCTGAACCAAAACATTCAGAAATATTTGGACAACGGGACTCTTCACACACAGTATTGAGCTTTAGGTCTCTCAGTAGCCTCTTGACAGCGTGCGTTTCTGATAGCAATAGTTTTGGTTTGTTCATACTTATACAATTTTAATAACATGTTGCAAGAATACTTTATTGAGCTCTGCCTTGAGCAAGCCAGAAAAGCCTACCATTTGGGGGAAGTTCCTGTAGGATGCGTGATAGTAAAAGACAATGAGGTGATAGCACAGGCTCATAACTGCGTTGAGAAGCTAAAGGACCCAACAGCCCATGCGGAGATGTTAGCCCTTAGACTTGCGTCTAAACATCTTGGCGAGAAGTACCTTTATGGGTGCCATGTGTATGTAAGTCTTGAACCTTGCGTAATGTGTAGCTATGCCATGGTGCTCAGAAGGGTAGAAAAAGTTATCTTTTTGGCACAGGACTATAGGCATGGTGGTGTGATGAGTTTATACAATCTTTTTGATGATACAAGGTTCAACCATAGAGTAAGGTGGGAGTATATGCCTGTTCAAGAAGCACAAGAACTCATAAAGAAGTTTTTTAAAGACTTGAGAGATCAGCGATGATTGGCAATTACATAAGCTATTATTATGGTGAAAAGATAAGTCACGAGCACTATGGCAAAAATAGGGATATGGCAACCGCTATAGCTTTATCATCCTTTATCTTCATGATGCACCAAAACTGACTTTAAAATGTAAAGGACAAAGAGCACACCGCCTATGACCACCATCATAGTACCCAATGATATATAGATATAATAATTTGTTAGGAGGTTTGGTATGTTTCAGGTTCCAGAAGTTTCTTACGAAGAGGCAAAGAAAATGCTCCAAGAGGATAAAGATGTTGTCCTGCTTGATGTGAGAACGCCTCAAGAACATGTACAGATCAGAATACCCAACTCTAAGCTCATACCCTTAGACGAGCTTCGCTATGCTTATAAAGACCTTCCCAAGGACAAAAAGTACATAGTTTACTGCAGAAGTGGTGAAAGGAGTGCCTTTGCTACCTACTTTTTAAGACACATGGGCTATGAGGCTTACAACTTGGCTGGAGGCATCCTGCTTTGGCCCTATGAGAAGGAAAGCGGTATAGGTTAATATGTCTAAATGCTATACCTTTTCTTCCTTCCTTTACTTCTCATCTCTTGTGGTATAAAAACTAACCCTCAGCCTCTACCAAAGCCTATAGTGGAAGTAAAAAGAGTAGGAAGTAAGGTTTATGTAAGGTCTTTGCAAGGTGAGATTAAGGTAGAAGGCTTTGAAAAGTCAGGAGAGTGGTTTGTAAAAGAAGAAAGTTCTGCCTTTTGCTTTAAGGTGAAAAGACTCGGAGGACGTACCGAAAAGTTCTGTGTCAGGAAAGCCATAGAAACAAAACCCACAGTTTATGTTAAAGAGGATCAAGAGAGTGTTCTCATAAGAGCTGAAGGTTTTCCTTCCTACAGGCTTTATCCTCTATTGGATGGTAGTGTAAGGTTTTCTGAAGGAGTGGAATTTAAAGGAGAATATAAGTTAGGCAAGGACTACCATAAAAGATGTTATGCTATAACAGGCCTTTTAGAAGGGCAAGAGAGCCAACCTTATGAGTTTTGCATAGCTTCTAAACCCGCACCACCTATAAAAGATGTTCAAAGGCTTGATTATCAGGTAGTTTCTGACAAAATATACATCTTTTGGTCCTATACTCCTGATGAGCTTTTCAGTGAGTTTGTTGTGTATAAAAATGGTAAGAAGATAGGAAGCACAGAAGCTTACATATATGAAGATCATCTACCAAAAGAGAAGACCACTTATACGGTAAAAGTGAGAAACAAGCTTGGTTTTGAAAGCTCTGGGGTAAGCATCACTTACAGTCCGTAATAAGAAGCTATAGCAGCGGATATGGCTAAGGTTATGTCTTCTGGATTTTTCTGATCTTCTATCTCAAAATCGTATGTGGGTAGCTTCTCCTCAAGGAACCTTATGCCAAAGTATCCTTTTATGAAGTCCTCATCTCTTATTATCTCTCTATGTAGGGGTATGTTTGTAGGAACACCTCTTACTATAAACTCATCTAAAGCTCTTCTTGCTCTCGCTATGACCCTATCCCACGTGAGAGCCCACACGCTCAGCTTGGCTATCATGGAATCATAATAAGGTGGAATTACAAAGTCCTTATAAACACCCGCATCCATTCTGATACCTGGACCTCCTGGTGAGTAGTATGCGGTGATCTTACCAGGCGCAGGTGCAAAGTTTCTTTTTGGGTCTTCTGCATTTATCCTAAACTCTATAGCATACCCTCTAAAGGTTATATCACTTTGAGTAAAAGGTAGAGGCTCTCCGTAGGCGACCCTTATCATGTGTTCTACTATGTCAATGCCCGTGACCATCTCGGTTATGGTATGCTCTACCTGTAGTCTCGTGTTCATCTCTATAAAGTAAAACTCTCCCTTTTGAAGATCTACAAGAAACTCAAGAGTGCCCGCATTTTCGTACCCTACCTGCATCATGGCACGCACACTAAGCCCTAGCATTTTGTTTCTTATATCTTTTGGTAAAACGGGACACGGCGTGATCTCAATAATCTTCTGGTGCTTTCTTTGTATAGAGCAGTCTCTTTCTCCAAGATGCACCACATTACCGTATTTATCCCCAAGAATCTGAACCTCTATGTGCTTGGGATTTTCCAAGTACTTTTCTATAAAGAGATCTCCCTTGCCAAAGAAGGTTTCTGCTTCTCTGTAAGCGGATTCAAAAAGTTTTGGCAGTTCTTCCTGACTTTTTACCACTCTCATACCTCTGCCCCCTCCACCGTACGCAGATTTTAGTATGATAGGAAAACCTATTTCCTTAGCGTAGTGTAGCGCATCTGCAGGGTCTTTTAAGGGTTCATCCACACCCGGAACGGTAGGAATACCCAACTTTTTCATCATACTTTTTGCCTTAACCTTATCCCCAAAGATCTCTATGTGTTCTGGCTTAGGACCTATGAAGGTTATACCTCTTTTTTGGCAGTATCTTGCAAACTCAGCATTTTCTGCAAGAAAGCCATAACCTGGATGTATGGCATCAGCCCCTACAGATTTGGCAAGGTCCACTATTCTCACATAGTCCAAATAAGCCCATATGGGATCTCCAGGTATAAGGTAAGACTCATCCGCTTTTTTTACATAGAGGGATCTTGCGTCTGCTTCCGAGTAAATAGCTACAGTCTTTATGCCCAACTCTTTACAAGCCCTTATGATCCTAAGAGCCACCTCACCCCTGTTTGCTATCAAGACTTTCTTAAACATAATCTTTAAAATAATACAACTTTTTCATTTTTGGTTCATGAAAATGGCGCTAGTTTAATAAGAGAGGTGCAATCATGAAAAAGCTAATCGTAGCTTCTCTTTTGGTTTCAGGTGTAGCTTTAGCGCACGATAAGGGTGATCATCATCCACAAACATAACCTCCGCCTATGGCTCTTGTGGCAACAAGCATTCCGCTTTGGTATTACGGCATACAAGCAAACAACCTACCAATGAAGCCAGAAGCTGTAAAATCACTTCTATAATTCCATAAGGGAGGTTTTTGATATGGAGGAATGTTTAAGGCTTATAACCGAGAGAAGGTCTATAACTTTCTTTGACCCTACAAAAGATATACCTGACGAGGTAATAAAAGAAATCCTTGAGATCTCCGCAACTGCTCCCTCTGGATACAACTTACAACCTTGGGAAGTTATAGTTGTGAAAGACAAAGAAAAGAAAAAACAGCTCAAGGAGATATGTTACGGACAGCAGAAGGTAGAAGATGCATCCGCTAACATAGTGCTCATTGCCAACACCAAGGCGGGTTTTGAACATGTGGATAAAGTGCTGGATAGCTGGATAGACTTGGGCTACATACCTGCGGAAAACAGAAACGCGCTTAAGGAAAGAATATTAGAAGGCTGGAAAGATAAGGAAAAAGCAAAGAGGAAAGCCATAAGAGATACCGCACTTTTTGGTATGAACATTATGATAGTGGCAAGGGCTTATGGACTTGAGACTCACCCCATAGAAGGATTTGATGAAGCTCTTCTTAAAGAGTTTCTAAACATAGACAAGGAAAAAATAGTGCCTATGATTATCGCCATAGGCTACAAAGATCCAACAAAAAAACTTCTTCCAAGAGCTTATAGGTTTAAGTTTGAGGAGTTTGGCAGGATAGTATGACAGAGTTTTTAGTGGTGCTTGTGGCATCTTTTCTTGCTGGTGCCACCAATGCGGTAGCGGGAGGTGGGACTCTTATCACTTTCCCCGTGCTTGTATGGCTTGGAATAGATCCCATCTCAGCTAACATAACCAATACAGTATCCCTTTGGACAGGAAGTCTTTTTTCTGCCTTGGGTTTTAGAGATCACGTAAAGAAAGGTAAGGAACATTTAAAAGCGCTACTCATACCATCCATACTTGGAGGCTTTGCCGGTGCTTATCTTCTTGTAAAAACACCGTCAAACACCTTTAGAATACTCATACCCTTTCTCGTACTTTTTGCAACCATCCTATTGATGCTAAACGAAAAGCTCGCTACATGGACAAAGACGTACCTAAAGGGTAGATCCTATACTTTGGTATTCATTGCTCAGTTTCTTACAGCTGTGTATGGTGGATACTTTGGTGCAGGAATAGGGATAATTATGCTCGCATCCTTAGGAATTGTAGGAATAACAGACATACATATAGCCAACGGTATAAAGAACATATTAGGTATGACTATAAACTGCATAGCTTCTGTATACTTCCTCTTTAGCGGGCATGTGTTGTGGTCTTATGCCTTTCTGATGATGTTGGGTTTTGCGCTCGGTGGTTATGCAGGTGCAAGACTGTCCCTGAGGTTTGATAGAAAAAAAGTCAAACTATTTGTAGTAACTTGGGGTCTTTTGCTTTCCCTTTTCTTCTTCCTAAAGGCTTATCAAGCATAAACTCCCATCTTTCTGGCGAGCTCTTTGAGTCTTTCTATCCTCTTTTCCGTTGATGGGTGTGTGGAAAAGAGCTCCCATATGCCTTCACCAGACAGAGGATTTTCTATGAAAAGATGAGCTGTGCCTTGATTGACTTCTGCAGGAATTTGATGCACATAGTTGTGTATTTTCTCAAGAGCTCTTGCAAGAGCAAGGGGATCACCGCTTATCTTGGCACCCGTTTCATCTGCCAGATACTCTCTTGACCTTGATATAGCCAACTGTATGATCGTGGCTATAATGGGTGTCAGGATGATAAGTAAAAGGCCACCTACTAATTCCGCCCATCCTCCTCTGTTTTCCTCATCCCTACCTCCTCCAAAAAGTAGCATCCACTGGAACATGTCTGCCAAGTAAGATATGGCACCCGCTATGGTTGCTGCCATGGTAGCAACTAACACATCTCTATTTTTTATATGACCAATCTCGTGTGCCAAGACGCCTCTTAACTCGTCGTGATCCAAAAGCTGTAATATGCCTGATGTTACCGCAACAGCAGAGTGTCCCGGACCTCTTCCTGTAGCAAAGGCATTAGGTTGTTCCATAGGCACAAGATAGATGCGTGGTTTGGGAATGTTAGCCCTTTGTGATAGCTCTTCCACCATTTTGTGAAGCCACGGTGCTTCTTCATAGCTTATTTCCTTAGCGCCGTACATAGCCAGAACTATCTTGTCAGAAAACCAATAGGATATAAAGTTCATAATACCTGCAAGGACAAGAGCTATAGTCATACCTGTTTTGCCACCTACGAGGTGTCCCACAAAAAGGAAAAGGCCTGTTAGAATACCCAAAAGTATAACTGTCCTTATCATATAACCCATACTGTTCCCTCCGCAAGATCTTCTTTAAGATTATAAGAAATAAATTATCCCTTTAGAGTCCTTATTTCAAGAGTTTATTAAGGCTTTTGAAAAATAGCAAAAAAGCTTTCTACAATAACATCCAAAACAATGGAAAGACCTGCCATCTAAGCAAATGGGACAGAAGAGATTTATAGTGTATAACTTTTTGGTGCCTTGGAAGCTTTACTTATTTTTTGAGCATTTGAGAGCTGTTTTAAGAAATCAAGTTCTGTCAATGCTCTGGGATTTTTCAAACAGCCTTTGAAAGCACTTGAGTGTGAGGTGATCTGAGCATATAATATGCATAAGGGATAACG
>JAGDVY010000008.1 GCA_023255875.1 Hydrogenobacter sp.
GCACTCTGTGGAATTAAAAGGCAAACGGAGTTATAATAAAAGCTTTAATGAAAAAGGTTCTTATTCTTGGGAGTGGTCCTAATCGCATTGGTCAAGGTATAGAGTTTGATTATGCGTGTGTGCATGCCATATATGCTTTGCGCGAAGAAGGTATAGAAACCATTATGATAAACTGCAATCCAGAAACGGTATCCACGGACTACGACACTGCGGATAAGCTATACTTTGAACCTATTGTTCTTGAAAATGTGCTTGAGGTGATCAGAAGAGAAAAGCCTGATGGTGTGTTTCTACAGTTTGGTGGGCAAACGCCACTAAAACTTTCCCTTCCCCTCAAAAAAGCAAACATCAACATATTGGGCACACAGCCAGAGAGCATAGACATAGCAGAAGACAGGGAACTTTTTAAACAGCTTATAGACAGACTGGGTATAAAACAGCCACCAAGTTCTGCGGTAAGGTCTAAGGAAGAAGCCCTAAGGGTAGCGGAAATCATAGGATACCCTGTTTTGGTAAGACCTTCTTATGTGCTTGGTGGCAGAGCCATGAGGATAGTTTATGACGAGGAGGAGCTAATAAGCTATCTTGAGGAAGCGGTCAGTGTGAGCTACGAAAGACCCATACTCATAGACAAGTATCTGTCTGACAGCGTTGAGGTAGATGTGGATGCAATAGGTGATGGAGAGGACTACCTTATTGGTGCGGTTATGGAACACATAGAAGAGGCAGGCATTCACTCAGGAGACAGCGCAGCGTGCATACCCCCCTACACACTAAAGGAAGAGGTTATAAACACAATAAAGGAACAGTCCAAAAAGATAGCCCAAGCCCTTTCTGTGAAAGGTCTCATAAACCTACAGTTTGCGGTAAAGAACGATGAGGTCTTTGTGCTTGAGGTAAATCCCAGAGCTTCCCGAACAGTGCCCTTTGTAAGCAAAACTATAGGCTACCCTCTTGCAAAGCTTGCAGCCAAGATAGGCATAGGCAAAAAGCTAAGAGAGTTGGTCCCAGAGGTTTTTGAGAGGATAAGGAAAGGAGATGTGCATATTGCGAGCGACTTTATGAGTGCAAACAAAAAGCTTTATGCGGTCAAGGAAGTGGTGTTTCCTTGGAAGAGGTTTCCAGAAGTGGACCCAGTGCTTGGACCAGAGATGAAAAGCACAGGAGAGGTTATGGCTATAGATGAAGAGTTTGGGATGGCATACTACAAAGCTCAGCTTGCGGTAGGAAACAGATTACCCACAAAGGGAAGAGTTTTTATAAGTGTTGCGGACAGGGACAAAGGGAAAGTCATTGATCTTGCCAAAGGCTTCAAAAAGATAGGCTTTGAAGTTTGTGCCACCGCAGGCACTCACAAGTTTCTAAAAGAGCACGGCATAGACACGATCCCTGTATTAAAAGTGTCCGAAGGAAGACCCAACGTAGTAGATATGATAACTAACGGAGAGATAAATTTGGTGATAAACACACCAACGGGCAAAAAAGAAAGGAGCGATGCCTATTACATAAGAAGGGCGGTAGTGCAGTATGATGTTCCATACACCACCACAGTCAGGGGAGGTTATGCCATACTTTCAGCCATTGAGTGTTTCATAAAGGAAGGGGGAAAGCTAAGAGTTTATGCACTGCAGGACCTACACTTATGAAAGTAGTCTTAACAGGTCCTCCTGGTATAGGGAAAACTACACTGGTAAAAAAAGTAGTAGAGCGGATCAAGGATAAAGCCATAGGCTTTTGGACCGAGGAAGTAAGAGACAAGGTCAAAAAGGAAAGGACAGGCTTTAGGATAGTAAGCACAGACAAAAAGTCTATTATATTTGCAAGCAAGTTCTTCACTTCCAAATACTTAGTAGGCTCTTATGGAGTAAATGTGGAAAGGTTTGAAAGTGTAGCTCTGCCAATTCTTGAAAGAGCTCTAAAGGAAAAGGACAAGATAGTGGTTATAGACGAAGTGGGAAAGATGGAGCTCTTTTCTGAGAAGTTTGCAAATATGGTTTCTTTGCTACTTTCTGATACCAAGCGCTCCATGCTTATTACTATACCCATAAGAGATGTGCATCCCTTAGTAAAATGGATAAGAAGGCATCCCCAAGTGGTACTTATGGAACTAAAAAAAGAAAACAGAGACACTCTGCCAGAAGAGATAGTTAATTTACTGTTGCAGGATTATAGGACTTAACCAGCCTTGTAACATAACACCCACAAAGCATCCCAAAGACAGGAAAGGACCATAAGGCACCGCAAAGGAGATGTTTTTATATCTGATGATAAGAGGTATGGCATACAAAAGTCCAAATAAAGAACCGAGGAATACAGCAGATGCCACACCCCAAACACCAGACACAGAACCTATAAAAGCCATGAGCTTCACATCTCCAAACCCTATACCCTCTATCTTTCTAACCTTCACATAGAAAAGGTATATGAGAAAGAAAGGAACAGCACCCACCAAAGCACCCACTATGCTATCCCAAAAAGTAAAGTTTTCCCTAAAAAAGGAGCTCACCAGACCAAAGGCAAGCCCACCCAAATTTAGACTGTCTGGCAGTGTAAAGGTATCCCAATCTATAAAGGAGAGCACCAAGAGCAAGGAAAAGAACACGAACATAACAAAACCTTCAAAGCTCAAAGACCATTTATAGTAGCAGAGAACTGCCAAAAGTCCAGACATAAGTTCCACCAGAGGATACCTAAGGGATATGCTCGCAGAACAGTTCCTGCATTTGCCCCTCAAGATTAGGTAGGATACTATGGGTATGTTGTCATACCACCTTATTTTAGAGCCACACGATGGACAGTGGGAAGGAGGATTTATTATAGACTCTCCTCTGGGAAGACGGTATATGAGCACATTGTAGAAACTTCCCAAGACACTACCCAAAAGGAACACAAACAGGTAATCCATCTTAAGA
>JAGDVY010000016.1:0-23719 GCA_023255875.1 Hydrogenobacter sp.
AGAGGACAGTTCAAAAGGCTAAGGATTGAGAGAAACAAAATAATCTTTGAGTTAACCTTGGCGTGCAAGACAAAATCCGAGCCCTATATGGGTAAGGATACTCCTGCAAGAGTTCCGTCCCTGCAGGTGCTTACACGCCTAAGACTTGTTGAAACTCCATACCTCAAGCTCAGATATTTGCTTAAATGCGTAAGTGCGGATAAGTATGGTTAGGAAAAATGGGACGGTATAATGGGTTTGTAAGCCCACTATGTAGAACGACCTCTTACCCGTACCACCATGACCGACCTTATCAATCAAGCCATCAAGATTCAAAAGAAGGAAAAGTAAATTTCATCTTATACAACAGTAAAATCTGTGAGATGGAAAGCTGTTCTATCCTAGCAAGAGGGTCTATCCCTGCAGTTTTTAGTAGTTCTTCTCTTAGCTTTTTCTTTAACGCTTTTCTTCTCATGGAGTAGAGCTTAACAAGAAAGCTTTTGTAATCTTTTAGGTCCTCTATGGCTGGAGCGTCTTCCTTTCTTATGAGTTTGATCACACCTGATTGGACTTTGGGAGGAGGAATAAAAAACCTTGCGGGTACGCTCATAATATACTCAACATGGTAAAAGGTTCTCAAAAAGGTAGAGAGCCAAGAGGGACCCTTTAGCAGTTTCTCTGCCACCTCTTTTTGGAGCATATAGAGGGCAAAGGGAACACAATCTTTATGAAAGACGGTGTTTTCCACTATAAGGCTTCCCACATTGTAGGGCAGGTTTCCCACAAGCTTTAGTTCCCCACCCAAAGAGCAAAAATCAAACTTGGTGGCATCTTCTTGGAGAATAACTACCCTACTGTCCTTTATCTTTTTCAGCTCCTCTATCATTTGGGGGTCTATCTCCAAAAGGTAGAGCTTTTTGAGGGGAGTCTTTAGGAGTTCCCTTGTGAGATTTCCCGTTCCGGGACCTATCTCCACTACCACATTATCTGGTTTTATTTCCGCATGCTTTACCAAAGCTTCTATAACTCCAGAAGATACAAGAAGGTGCTGTCCGTAGCTTTTTTTAAGCCTCACAGGTCCCTTGATGGACAAAGATCATATAGCACGCACTCTTTATGTTTGGGATTTTTTGCTGTGCATACATACCTTCCGTGAAGTATAAGCAAATTAGAAAGCTTTCCCCATTCCTCTTTTGGTGTTATCTTCATTAGGTCTTCCTCTATCTTTTCGGGTTTTTCTTGGTCTGTGAGTCCAAGCCTTTTGCTGACCCTTGCCACATGAGTATCTACCGCTATACCTTCGTTGATACCAAAAGCGTTGTAAAGTATCATGTTTGCGCTCTTTCTACCAATACCCGGAAGCTCTGTAAGTTCCTCAACGCTCTTGGGTACTTCTCCCGAATACTTTTCCACAAGCATCTGGCACGCACCTTTTATGAACTTTGCCTTGTTTCTGTAGTAATTTATGGAACTTATGTCCCTCTCTAACTCTTCAAGGGGTACTTTCAGAAAGTCTTCAGGTGTTGAGTACTTTTGGAAAAGGGTACGGGTTACTTCATTGACTTTTGCATCTGTTGTTTGAGCGGAAAGGATCACCGCTATGAGAAGCTCAAAGGGATTGCTAAAGTTAAGCTCCAGCTTATTGGGATAAACTCTTTCTAATCTGTGTATGACTTCCAGAACAAGTTTGCTTTTATCTTTCTGCATGTTAATATATAATATCCCAACATTATGAGAAAAGGACTTTAGGATTGTTCTTAATTTTTGCGCCAGTATTTGCCCAAGAAAGTAATCCTTTCGTATCTCCAGAAAGGGTAAATCCTCGTATAAATGTGGCGGTGCAGATAGCAAAGTTATTAAAGCAGAGAAACTATAACAAGGTAGCGGTTGTTTATATGCAAACATCTGATCTGTGTGCTGTATTTGCTTCTTCTTTGGTTGCATCTCTAAAGACCCTTGGAGTTGAAGCTTATTATGTAAAAGGAGGAGAAGGCTTAGAAAAAAGGCTACAAGAACTAAAACCCATGCACATATATATGGCATACTTTGGAGAGAGACCCGCGCAGGAAGTCCAAACCCAGTTCAATGAAGACCTCTACCGAGTGCTTACCTACGATCAGAAATCAAGCATTATCCTTCAACCTTCCCTGTTGAGCTTGGGTTTCTTAAGCGGAGTTTATACGGATGAGAAGCTCTCCAAGTTAGTAGATGGAAAAAGGATGCTTACCTTTTCCGTTAAACAAGACAGGGTTAATCCCATCTTTGTAGAGTTCAAGGATCTGGAAATAAAGGTCACTGAAGAACCTACCAAAAAACAAAAAAACAGAAGGTAATGTTTTAACAGAAGTTATAATTATAAAACTATGAGCTTGCTTGTGGTCTATGACGAGACGGGCAATTTTCTTTGGTTAGAAAAGGACCACCAAGCCATAAGTCAAAAATTAAGAGATATGGGTGTGCTTTTTGAAAGGTGGAGTATAAAGCCTGTAAAAGGACAGGAGGATATACTCAGCGCTTATCAAGATGATATCCAAAGGATAAACGAAACTTTCCATTTTATATCTGTAGATGTGGCAAGCATTACACCAGATCATCCCAAGAAGGAAGAGCTGAGAAACATGTTTCTAAAAGAACATACCCACTCTGACTTTGAGGTGCGTTTCTTTATAGAAGGCAGAGGCACTTTTTACCTTCACTTACAAGACAAGGTTTATGCGGTAGTTTGTGAAGAAGGAGACCTCATAAGTGTGCCCGCTGGTACTCCCCATTGGTTTGATATGGGAAAGAACCCTCACTTTACCGCCATAAGGTTTTTCACTATCCCAGAAGGCTGGGTAGCAAACTTCACAGGAAGCAACATATCAGAAGTTATTCCTGATCACGATAGTATAGTAAGCTCATGGCTAACATCTTAGCGGTGCTCACAGACATAGAAGGCACTACTTCTTCACTATCTTTTGTAAAAGATGTTCTGTTTCCTTACTCAAAGAATAAACTAAGAAGTTTTTTAGAAAGCCACTGGGATGATGAAAGGATAAGGGCAGTGCTTGAGGAGCTTTTCAACAAATTGGGAAGAACTCTAAGCCTTGAGGAGACTATTGATCTTCTCACCAAGTGGATAGATGAGGATAGGAAAGATACAGTGCTTAAGGAAATTCAGGGGTATATATGGGAAGAGGGCTACCAAAGGGGCGAGCTGATGGGACACATATACCAAGATGCTTACGAAAAGCTCAAAGAGTGGCACTCAAGAGGGATAAAGTTATATGTCTTTTCCTCTGGGTCTGTAAAAGCCCAAAAGCTTCTTTTTTCTCATACTCCTTACGGTGATTTAACCCATCTTTTCTCGGGATACTTTGACACAAGAGTAGGTAGCAAAAAAGATCCACACTCCTATGAAACCATAGCCAAAACTATAAACATAGACCCTGATAAAGTGCTTTTTCTCTCTGACGTAGAAGAAGAGCTTGACTGTGCCAAGATGGCAGGCATGAAGACCACAAGGCTGGCAAGGGACTGTGAAGTGCAATCCAAACACCCAACTGTAAAGGACTTTTACTCCATTGAAATATAACCCAGTGTATTTGTCTTACTTCCATTTGGGAACGCATAAAAGGTTATTAATAACAAAGACTTTACCGTCTGTGGATGTGCAGACTAAAGCTTCATAACGAGGGCAACCTTCTGCTGGCTCTATTATCAGCCTTTTCCCTTCAAAATTCAAATTGCATCTTCCACACACCTGTGGTCTTAAACTCTTATCGTCAAAAAGAGACTTACAATTGGCTACATTATCAATGACTTTTACATTTGGTTGTTGTGGTGAATTAACCACTACACCACAGGAGCAGATAAACACAAATTCCAAAATCCAGAAAAACAGAGTTTTTAGTTTACTACCCTCTACCCAGTAGGGCTTTGGAGATACTTTGCAAAAAGATACCAATATTCTCAAAGCTTTCATTGCCTAATTTGTAGTTTAAATTATTTTAACTAAATAGCTCTTAAAATAATCAGTATGAAGAATTTTTTAGACCTTAAGCTTTCGGAGCTGGGAGTTGGCACATATCTTGGTGAGTTAGATCAAAATACTTCAGAAGGCTACAGGCAGGTTATAAGGTCTGCCTATACTGATTATGGAATAAACGTGGTAGATACCGCTATTGTTTATAGGTACATGAAGAGTGAAAGAGATGTGGGCGCGGTTCTGAAAGAAGTAGGAAGGGATAAGTTCATAGTTTCCACAAAGGGAGGCTATGTACCTTACGATGCAGACTCGGGTATAGACCCAAAAGATTACTTTTACGAAAACTTTATTAACAATGGCTTGATAAAACTTGATGAGATGACACCCCAAGGGCACTACCTATCTGCCAAGTTCATAGAGTGGTGTTTAAATAAAAGTTTAGATAACATGCAAACCAGCTATGTGGATGTGTATTTTCTTCACAATCCAGAAGAACAGCTCAACTTCTTTAGCAGAGAGCTTTTTGAGAGAAAGCTTATAGAGTGCTTTGAGTTTTTGGAAAGCAAAGTGAAGGAAGGTAAGGTTAGATATTACGGACTTGCCACATGGAGCGGTTTTAGGGTGTCTCCAGCAAGTAGGCAGTACCTTAACCTTTCACGAATAGTAGATTTAGCTCGTGAGGTAGCAGGAGAAGACCACCACCTTAGGTTCATACAACTACCCTACAGTCTTGGAATGCCAGAAGCTTATACCCTTAAGAACCAAGAGCTAAAGGGCAAAAAGCTATCTACCATAGAAGCCTGTAATGAGCTGGGTATATATGTATATACGAGTGCAAGTATATACCAAGGTAGAGTTATAGGTAGGGTTCCACAGGCTCTCAAAGAAAAGCTCGGGGTGAATTCAGATGTGCTCGCAAGTCTTCAGTTTGTCCTGAGCACTCCTGGTGTGGGTACCGCACTTGTGGGTATGAGCAAGGTGGAACACCTCAAGGAAAACGCTCAGATACTGAGTATAAAGAGGCTATCTTCGGAGGACTTTGCAAGCCTGTTTGTGAGATTTTCTCAGTAGAAAGATAACTTTTAAAACCTCAACAAAAACTTTATAGATACTCACTTTTTTGTAGCTTTGTGTCTTGGGTACTTGCCTTATATGTAGTAAAACATGGAGAAGCAGAACTTCCTACTTTTTATTGAGCAAACGGACAAGTTTGCTGTGGGTATATTCCGCCAGTTTAGGATAGAAGAGGGCAGTGACAGTGTGATCCTCATAGCACCTACACAGGCATACAAAAGGTGGGCAATAGAGTATATTAAAAGCAGGCTTAGTAATTACACGAAGAGAATTGAGGTAAGGAGCGCAGAAGATAAAGAAGAAAGTGCTTATGAGTATCAAAGTGGTTTGCTAGATAAGTATCGCTTTGAAAACTTTGTAGTAGGAAAGGCCAACGAGCTTGTTTATAAGGTGTGCCTTCAGGTGGGGCAGTATCCGGGTGTATCTTACAACCCTCTGTTCATATACGGTGGTGTAGGTCTTGGGAAAACACACCTTTTGCATGCCATAGGAAACAAAGCAAAGGAATATGGCTATAAAGCTTTATACTCTCCTATAAGCGATTTTTCTGATGAGATGATAGCCTATCTTAAAAAGGGACAGATAGATGTCTTTAGGAATAAGTACTCAAGTGTTGATATTCTCCTTCTTGATGATGTGCAGTTTTTAAGCGGAAAAGAAAGAACCCAGATAGAGCTTTTTAAGATCTTTGAGGCTATGTACACAAGGGATAAGCAGATAGTTTTGGTAAGCGATAGACATCCCAAAGATCTAAAAGACATATCTGACAGGCTCATAAGTAGGTTTGAGAGTGGCCTTGTGATAGAGATAGGTATGGACGATGAGACCAAGCTCTCCATCATAAAACAAAAGATGATACTTTATGGCATGCCCCTTGACCAAAAGTTAATAAACTATGTCTTTGAAAACACTGGCTACAACGTAAGAGAAATAGAAGGTGCTATAAAAACCCTAAAAGTAGTTGGCATGAAAAACACCTCAAAGGAAAAAAGTACAAAAGATATAAAGTTTGTGGTGGAATTTACCGCAAGGCATTTTAAACTAAAACCCGAAGACCTCAAAAAAGAAAGCAAAGAAAGAAGGATCATAAACGCAAGGCAGATAGCTATGTATCTTTGTAAAGTGGTTTTAAACGCTTCTTATGTGGAAATAAGCAGGTACTTTGGAAAAAAAGACCACACTTCAGCCATTTATGCGGTAAAAAAAGTAGAAGAAAAGATAAAAGAAGACAGAAAATTCAAGTATATGCTCACTTTTCTTGAAAAACAACTTAAAAAAGAGCTGTTATAATTAAGAGATAAGGAGGTAGAAACATGAAACTTTTGGCTATGATGGGACTGGTAGGTGTTGCTGTGGCTCAACCTCTCGTAAAGCCTGATTTTGCAGACAAATTGTTTCCTTACATTACTTACTCAAGCGTTTGGTCTGGTACTCCTGCATCTCTCACAGATGTGGCAGTACCCAATGTCCTTATAGTGTATGGAGAGAAAGAAGACCCCAGAGTGGTAGCACAAGCGGGAAAGATAGCTTATTACTTGGGACAGTGGACAGAGGACATAGGCTTTGGAGTAGAAGAGGTAAAGGCGTCCAAGATACCCCCTCTTTTGGTAAGTGATAAACAGCTCAAAGGTATGAACTACAAGAACATTATAGTGGTAGGAACAAACAACCGGGTGGTAAAAGACTTGAGACTCTCTTTTGATAGGCCTACCATACAGGTTATTGAAAAGGATGGCAAAAACATAATGGTGGTGGGTGGAAAGAATGTAGAAGATGTGATAAAAGCAAGCAAGTACCTATCAGATGTAGAGCTCAATTCCAAAGCAGGTGCTTATAAGACTTTCTTCTCCTTTGTGGCTCTAAGGGGCTACATAGAAAAGGGAGAGTTTGACGCTGCATATAGGTTAGTAAAGAGTCCTACCGGACTTTCTGCTTGCGGAAAGAAGATGTCTTTGGCTGCTCCCATTGTGGCAAACTGGAGCGAAGATGTAAAGAATGTGGTAAAAACCAGAAATGCTATCCTTTACTCTGAGCTACCCAAGGCTCTTCAAGAAAGAGATAAAGAAAAAGCCATACAACTATGGCAGAAAGCTATGTTTACCTGCTACCAGTGTCATCAGGGTATAGGCATACCACAGATGAGGAAGTTTAAACCCCTTGAGGAGATACACTCCAAGCATCAAAGGATAGCGGAAAGCTTTGGATTGTTAAGCCAAAACTCTTGCGCAGCTTGTCATAGGGGAGAGACCCAAATAAGGGGCTATAAGTAATTTGCTAAAGAAACTGTTGGCAATACTTATAGCCCCTGCAGTGCTTATTCTTCTTTCTGTTAGGTTAGCTTTTACCGAGTTTTTTGTTCGTTGGGAGTATGCCAAAAAAGACTTTCCAGAAGATAAGTGGGGGCTCAGAAAAGAAGTAAGACTAAAGATCGCTATTTTGGGACTAAAAGCGGTTCTCTCCGATGAGGGTATGAAAGAGTTCAAAGCATCTGGTTTTTTTGGAGAGAGGGAAATAAGGCACATGGAAGATGTAAAAAGGCTTCTTTCCGTATTGTTTCCTACCCTTTATGTTCTTGGAATTTTGTGGCTTTTCATAACCTTATCCTTAGGCAGTAAGAGGCAGATAGGTCAGGTGCTTATCATATCAGGCACTCTGACTGAAACCTTGGTGCTAATAGTTCTCTTGATATCTCTAATAAACTACGACTGGCTTTTTACCACTTTTCACAATTATGTGTTTGATCCCTACTCGTGGAGATTCAGAGATGATGATATGCTTTTGCGCGTATATCCTATGAAGTTCTGGTTTGATGCTACCATCTTTGTAGGTATCTTGACCTTTATACTTAGCTCCCTACTGCAAGGGATAGGTTTTCTACTCGTAAAAGTCAATGGATCCAGAAGGTGGGCGTAAGCTTATTAGCCTTAGGACAAAGTCTGCTACCTTTTCGGGTGGTTTAAGGGTATTTGGGTCTTCATGAGGATAGGCATCTGCGCGCATCTTTGTTCTTGTAGCACCTGGATTAAAAGCATACACTTTTATGTCTCTGTTCTTTAGCTCTTCTGCCAACAAAAGGGAGAAGCCTTCTATACCAAACTTAGAGACCGCATAAGCTCCCCAATATGGTGCTGGTCTTTTACCCGCACCTGAGGAAAAGTTTATTATTACACCACCGCTTTTCATAAAAGGTATAGCGTACTTGGTTATGTAAAACACACCATTTAGATTTACCCTTATAACTTCCTCCCACACATCCTCTGGGTAATTCTCTATACTTTCCCTCAGCCCAAGAATGCCCGCATTGTTTATAAGAACGTCAAACTCCTTCATATGTTTTGCACAGAAGTTTATAAAATCCTTTGCGGATAATCTGTTTCCCACATCACACCCCTTGAACATTACTCTGTCTGTACGCTGTAGTTCTTCCCATAAAGCTTTCAGACTCTCTTCACTTCTTGAGCATGTGCATACCATATGCCCTTCTTTTACAAATCTCTCCACAAGAGCCCTTCCTATACCTCTGCTTCCTCCTGTTATCACTACCTTCACACTATCATTATGCTTTTTTATCAAGTCATCTCTGCATGATTTAAGTCATAAACATACATTTGTTAATAAAATATCAAAAGAATTTCACACCTATACAGCTAACGCTTGAAAATTAAGAATTAAAAAATAGAATGATTTTTATCATAAAAACTTATGTAGTGCTTGTGGTTCAAAGAGAAATAACTCATAGTACGTTAATATAATGTCATTAAGCTAAACCCTTGCCAGAGAACAACTTACGGAGAATTTCACATCCCTAAAAATTCTTTCGTAAAATCAATAACTTATGAACCAAGAATTTCACATAGAATTTCACATTTTCTCCACATATCTTTACTCCTTTTATGCCTGTGTTCATAAGTTATTGAAAATACGTAATTTTTATTCATAAATTTTCACATTGACCAAAAGCTTGATACACAAGCTTTAGAATAGAATTTCACATCTCTAATCATAAGTCATTGATTTTACGAAACATTTTTAGTTAAAGAAAAATCTACAAAATCAATAATCTGAAACATGGGATGTGAAAGGTGTGAGCAAAAATCATAACTCATTGATCTAACGAAACATTTTTTAGTACAGAAGATCCTTGAAAATCAACGATTTGAGATATGGGATGTGAAATTCTTTTGAGCAAAATGTTGAGTATCAACGATTTGGAGCTTTTGGCATCATGTTTGCTTAAAATAATTTATAATAATAAGAAAAAGAAAGAAAAGAGAAAAGTATGATAAAGATAGAGGAATTGGCTAAAAAATTGGGTGCTCAAGTAGTTCAAACGCATGTAAGCTGGGTACTTCTTTTAGAGGATGTGGTCTATAAGATAAAGAAACCTGTAAACTTTGGATTTCTTGATTACTCAACTCTTGACAAGAGAAAAGAAAACTGCGAAAGGGAAGTTTTGCTAAACAGAAGGTTTTGTTCCCATGTGTATCTTGGCGTTGTACCCATTAGCCATGTTGATGGTGAGTACCTTTTGGAAGATGATAGTAATGTTGTTGAGTATGCGGTAAAGATGAGAAGAATACCCACAGAAAGGCTCTTAATAAATATGCTTGATAAGGTATCCACAGACGATGTAAAACTTATAGCAAGGCATATAGCAGAATTTCACGAAAGAGCGGAAAGAAGAGATGAATTTGGAAAGCTTGAAGTAATGAAATTTAACACTGATGAAAACTTTAAGCAAACACAAAAGTACATAGGAATAACTATAGATGCTCAAGATTACGCTTTTATAGTGGAAAAAACGCAAGCTTTTTACGAAAAGTATGGCGAACTTTTTGAAAAGAGAATAAAAGATGGCAGAATAAGGGACGGACACGGGGATTTAAGACTTGAGCATGTTGCTTTTTTGGATAATGGTATATGCATTTTTGACTGTATAGAGTTTAATGAGCGCTTTAGGTGTGGTGATGTGATAAACGATATGTGCTTTCTGTCTATGGAGCTTGAGCTTTACGGAAGATATGATCTGTCTAAGGCATATGAAGAAGAGTACAAAAGGATTTCAAAAGATGAGGAGTTTGATATATTCCTGCCATTTTTTAAGTGCTACAGGGCTTATGTAAGGGGAAAGGTAAATAGTTTTCTCTTAGATGACCCAAACTATCCAAATAAAGACCAAGCGAAAGCCTTGGCAATCAAGCTGTTTAAAATGAGTGTGGATTATGCGAGCTTGATCTGACGGAATTTTGATTTATATTTTAAATATTGGAGTTTGAGGGACCTTGAGGTCCCTTGTTTTAGGGGGCGAATGGATTCGACGGGGACAGTAGGTAGAGAATAGCAGGCAGGGTGGCAACCTTAATAGCCAACGTAAACACTTCCCGAAGCAGAGCTCGCTCTCGCTGCCTAATTAAAGGCAGCGGCTCACCGGTGGTTTTGCCTCTGGACTGCCGGATGGGTTCAGAGACAGAGGTGTAGGGAAGAGTTCCTGCAGGGTGGAACCTTCCCGAAAGGAAAACCCTGCCTACCTTCGGGAGTTTGCAGGTGGACGCCCGAAGGTCAGTAGTAAAACACCTGCTAAGCCTGTAGAAGTTCTCTAACCGGGCTGTCCTCGGACGGCGGTTCGATTCCGCCCGCCTCCACCAAAATCAAGGAACTTCCACATTAGTAAGTATCTCCTCTACAATAACCTTTGAGTTTGTATCTCCTCTTGTTATGATCCTATGAGGAAGTACAAGGGGACAAAGCTCTATGATGTCCTCAGGAACCACAAAATCTCTACCTTTCACATAAGCAAGTGCTTTGGCACAACTGACTAAGTGTATAGCTCCTCTTGTTGATACACCAAGTAACACATCAGGATGAGACCTTGTTTGGTTTATGATCTCCACTACGAACCTCCCCACATCAGGTGACACATAAAACCTCTTTATCTGGTTTATAGTGCTTAGGATCTCTTGGGGTTTTACTACTGGGCTTAGACTACTTATTTTTTCAATGGGGTTCTCTCCCCTTATTATCTGAAGCTCCGTTTCTGGATCTGGATATCCTATAGAAAGCCTCATGCTAAACCTATCAAGTTGAGATTCTGGAAGGGGATAAGTACCGTACTGCTCAACGGGATTTTGAGTTGCTATAACAAAGAAAGGTGAAGGAAGTTCATAAGTTATACCTTCTACACTCACTTTTGATTCTGCCATAGCTTCCAAAAGGGCACTTTGAGTTTTTGGTGTTGCTCTGTTTATCTCATCCGCCAAAACTATATTGTGAAATATTGGACCTTGTTTAAAAACAAAAGCCTTCTTTGATTGGTCATAAACGCTTACACCTATTATGTCAGAAGGAAGAAGGTCACTTGTAAACTGAATCCTTGCAAAAGAAAGCCCAAGCACCTTAGAAAGGGCAAGAGCTAATGTGGTTTTTCCTACACCCGGGACATCCTCAAGTATGAGGTGTCCACCAGAAAGAAAGCAAACCAAAGAGTAAGTTATAACATCATCCTTTCCCTTAAGAACTGAACTAATCTCATCTACTATTCTGCGTATGTCCATAGGTTATAATTTTAATCATGCAGATAGATGAAAAAAGCGTTATTCAAAAAGTAAAAGAACTTGTGGAACCTATAGTAAAAAGTATGGGGTTTAGACTTTTTGATGTGGAATTTAAGCCAGAGAGGGGATGGGTTTTGAGGGTAATATTGGATAAAGAAGGAGGCATAACTATAAGTGATTGTGAAGAAGTAAGTAAAAGATTAAGCGCACTTCTTGATGTAGAAGATATAATACCTACATCTTACATACTTGAGGTATCCTCTCCTGGATTGACAAGAGAGCTCACTAAAGTAGAACATTACGAATTCTTCAAAGGAAGACTAATAAGGGTTATTTTAAGATCACCTCTGGAGGGTAAAAGAGAGTTAAAAGGATACATATCAGACGTAAAAGAGGGCATACTCCACCTTAAAGATAAAGAAAGTGGCCAACTGTTACACATACCCATCTCTGCCATAGCTAAGGCAAATCTGGAGATAGAAAAATGGTAAAAAACCTTAAAAAGCTTATAGAGCAAGTAGCCAAAGAGAAAAATCTACCAGAATGGACCGTAGAAAATGCACTAAAAAACGCCATAGCACTTGCGGTAAAAAAGGATAGAAAACTTAAAGAAAATATTCAAGTGGAGCTCTTAGAAGATGGTATAAAGGTCTACATAGTGAGAAGGAAAAACTCAGAGGAAATAACCTTTCCCTTGGATATATCCACGGAAGAGATAAATAGAATAGCTGCTTATGCAGCAAAAGAAGAGTTTTTAAAAGAGCTTGAGAGGGCAGAAGAGGAAAGGGGGTATTTGGAATTTGTGGAGCAAGAGGGTCAGGTGGTTGTGGGTATAGTTAGAAAAGTGCTTGAGAATGGAGATGTAATCGTGGATTTAGGTAAGGTTATGGGGGTCCTTCCCAGAAGGGAACAGATACAGAAGGAAACTTACAAACAAGGAGAGAGGATAAAAGTACTTGTTCTTGAGGTAAGAAAACACAGGGGAAAGTACGAGATCATCTTGTCAAGAACACACCCCAAGTTTTTAAAAAGACTTCTTGAGGCAGAAGTACCAGAGATAAAAGATGGTGAAATAGAGATAAAGGCTATAGCAAGAGAACCAGGAGAAAGGGCAAAGGTCTTGGTGCATGCAAAGGATATGAAGATGGATCCAGTGGGCATAATAGTAGGGCTCAGAGGCTCACGCATAAATCCCATTTCTAAGGAGCTCTCTGGAGAGAAAATAGATGTGATAAAATGGTCAGACAATCTAGAAGAACTTATAAAGAGAAGTTTATCTCCAGCACCTGTGGTAAAAGTCAGACTCATTCCTCAGGAAAAGAGGGCTGAAGTTGCAGTGCCAAAAGATAAGTTATCCCTAGCTATAGGTAAGCACGGGGTGAATGTAAAGCTGGCAAACAGGATAACAGGTTGGTATATAGATGTACTCTCAGAGGAAGACTTTGAGAGGTTAACCGCTCTGAAATGAAGGTGCTACCTGAGCTTTCCATAAAAAAGATGGTTTATGGGGGATACGGTCTTGCAGATCATTTAGGAAAAAAGGTTTTTGTTAGGTATTCAGCACCCATGGAGCTTGTTTCCGCAGAAGTTATAAAGGAGAAAAAGGATCATATAGAGGCAGTAGTAAAGGACATAATACTTAGCTCACCGTGGAGAAGAACCCCACCTTGTAAGTATTATCAGTACTGTGGGGGCTGTCAGCTCCAGCACATACAACCAGATAAGCAAGTTAAGATAAAGGAAGAGATTCTCTTAGAGAGCCTTCAACGTATAGCAAACCTCAATATAGATGGACTTGGAGAAAGTATAAGCTCAAAGCAGGAGTTTGGATACAGGATAAAGGCACAGTTTAAGGTAAAAGAAGGAAAGCTTGGATTTTTTGCATGGGGAACTCATGACCTTGTGAGTATAGAAGAATGTCTTTTACTGCATCCAGCTATAAATAAACTCATACCCTCTCTTGTGGAATTAAGCAAGAATATACACGACCTTCAAGAAATTCATGTGCTTTACTCACCCAGTGAAGATGAATTCCTTTTGAAGCTTATAACACCTACTCCATGCGATGTGGATAAAATGAGGCGTTTTAAAGAGAACATATTACCCAAGGAGGTTGTAGGAATTGGTAATTATTCCAAGTTGGGAGATAAGCTACTGAGAAGATCTCACATAGGAAGGAGCTTTACATACATGCAGGTAGGAAGATACAGATACAGAGTGAGCAACGATTCTTTCTTTCAGATAAACTTCACTCTTTGGGAAGAGCTGATAAAAAGCGTAGTGATGGGTAGCTATAGAAGGGTTGTTGAGCTTCACTGTGGAGCTGGTTTTTTTAGTATTCCCCTTTCGGAAGTTTCAAACTTTCTTTTGTCTTCTGACAGCAATCCCTACGCAATAAAAGATGCAGAGTATAACGCTAAATTAAACATGAGGGATAATGTGGTTTTTACTCACGAGAGTGGATACCAAACTCTCAAAAATCACGCCGGAGAGGTTATAGACCTTCTTTTCCTTGATCCTCCAAGAGGTGGTATCACCACAGAGGAGATAAGGCTCATACTTCAAAACAAGCCAAAAGAGATCATTTATGTGTCTTGTAATCCTACAACTCTGGCAAGGGATTTGGGAAAGCTAACCTTAGGAGGATATAGTGTAAAAAGTATCAAGCTCATAGATAACTTTCCGCAGACTTATCACATAGAGAGTGTAGCATACCTAACCCTTTAGTTCCATAGCTAAGTCTTCTACCATTCTGAACCATACAAGATAAAGGGGCAAAAGGGCATCCCAAAAACCAGTAAAGATAGACCCAACAAAGATAAAGGAAGGTGAAAGCAAAAAGGGAGATAAAAGCACAGTCTGTTTATTCAATCTACACCTGATGACAAAGGAGTAATAGCTTACAAAGATCCATGCTATACCTAAGAGCCTTAGGACACCACCCTCAATGAATTCAGATATGAACAAAACAGATTCGTAAGTGCCACCAACAGGAGACTTGGGCTCAAGTACAAAACCAGCGTTTATACCATGACCTATGAGCAGAGGAAGCAGATTTTTCTCCTGTATGTCCCTCTCTATTACCTTCATTCCTGCTTTGAAGTTCTGCCATCTAAGACTGGATATTTTGTCAAGAGTTTCATCATTAAGGGGTTTATTACCTCTGAGAACATCATAGAAAGTTCTGAACCTTTCTTCCTTATTTACTAAAAGATAAAAGGTAGCTCCTCCCATAAGAGAGAGAAGTAAAGACAAAGCTACTACAAGTTTAAAAGACAGGTGTTTTCTTAGGAGAAAGGCAAGGAGCAGAAGCGCTATTCCAAAAGCTATCCAAGTAGATCTTCTTGCACTCAAAAGCACAAAACCAACAAAAATAAAGAAGCTAAAAAGGTAAAAGTACCTACCTTTACTTATGAAGAGAGATAGGGCACACAGAGAGAAAATGGAGTAAAAAATGCTCACTTCAAACCAGCCTCCCCAAAGGGGTGCAAGCTCACCCGTCTTGTGGAACTTGTAAAGGACAACAGGTATAAGGGCATAACCTATAAAAAGTAGCAGTAAGTTAAGGGTTTGCAAGAGACTTTCTGACTTTTTTACATAGCCTCCTAAGGGATATACAAAAAGGAAGAGACTTCTCTCTATACCCTTATTTAAGTATTGGGGCATGTAAATGGCTGTAGATAAGAAAGTGGGAAAAGCGTATAAGAGCAGAGGTTTAATGAGTATGCCTTTAGGTGTTTGCCTTTCTTTAAGTACATGAAAGGCATAATACAAAAGGGTTATAATCACAAAAGCCTCAAAAAGGGTTATGGAAACAAAAGCGGATACTGTCAAAAGATACAGCCATATATTCGCTTTATGCACGATTAAATTATATAACGATGGGTGCCAAAAGGCACCCTAATGGAATCATTTAGAAACCACTTCTTGAGGTCTTGGTAAGAAAGGTTCTATGCCCTGTTCTTGTGCCCACCTTCTGGCAAGTTCGTATGCAGCTTTTGCTGTGTTTAGGTTCTTCTCTATGAGTTCTAACTTCTTCTTAAACTTCCTCTCAAGAGCGGAGTCAAGGGATGCGGTACCACCAGATGCTACAAACTTCTTTAAAAATCTTGACTTTATACCTTCTTCTATAGCTTCTAAACCTACGCACCCCATTATACCAAAGAGCGCTCCTATCATAGCCATATTGGTGGATAGCTCTGTACCTGCTATGTCTATTGCAAACTTGGTGGCTGAGAAGTTAAAAATTTTGACATTAAGAGACTCAAGATACTCCTTGTCTTCCTCGTTTAGAAGATCTTCCTCACTGTTTATTATGATAAGACCATTTTTCTTTATGCCAGAGTAGAAGGGCATGGTGTAGGATTTGCCCATGGTGATAACCTGAGGGTGAAACACCATAATAACATCAGGATAAACCACCTCTCCTCTGTCGTATATGGGTTCAAGTCCTATACGTGCATAGCTCTCAGCAGGAGCCATCCTCTTTTCAGCACCAAAGAAGGGGTTAGAAACTGCATAATAGCCCTCATAGTCTGCAGCGGTTGCTATTATGTGAGCGGCAGTTACCGCACCCTGACCACCTAAAGCAGGCATCCTTATATTAACTCTTCTCCTCTTCATAGCAGACCTTCCTCCTTTATCCTGTTTATTACTTCTTCCGCTTGTGGCGTCATGTACTCAAAGAAAGCAAACCTCTCTTTGTCTCTTGCCCTCATTTCATCAAGCCCATCATCAGAGTTGAGACCTATCTCCAGTATGCAGGGAGTATAGAGGTGTACGTATGTAGGTCCTACTTCTCTTGCCACATATATGGCTTTCTTTATCACTTGTTCTACCCTTTTGGGAGAAGATACGGTGAGTCTTGCCACGTAATGACATCCTGAGTCTATGGCTAATTGCCACATGGGTACCTTGTCCCACTGCTTTCCTTTGGGAGCCATCTTAAATACATGTCCTTTAACAGTAAGACCGCTTTCCTGACCACCTGTGTTGGCATACACTTCGTTGTCAAAGCATATGGTGGTTATCTTCTCCTGTCTGAAGAAGGACTGAAGAGTACAGTCAAGACCTATATCTACAGTAGCACCATCACCAGCTAACACCACCACATCTTTAACCTTATCTGGAAAGCGCCACTCAAGAACCCTTTTTATACCAGATGCTACCGCATTTTGGTTTCCAAAGAGGGAGTGAACTGTATGAAGCGCTATGTGAGGGAAGACTAAGGAAGTGCATCCAGTGGAATTAACTATTATTGTGTCCTCGGGATTAGGAAGAGATGCGATGATATATCTTAGCGCCATGGACTCTGGACATCCTGCGCAGAGGGAATGTTCTTCTATGAGCTCCTTGGTATATGGAAGGTCCATAACACCCCTTTTGGGATTGCCCCAAGTGGCTTTTTCCTCAAGGTCTATTATCTCTTTTGGCATAAAATCTTTTAACTCTTCGTTGATTTTATATATCTTATATGACATGTTTGACCTCCTTTCCTGTAAGTTTTAGGACTTCTTTCACAATAACTTCGGCAGGCATGGTCATTCCACCAGCAACCCTTGGAGCACCTATTATTTCGGCATTAGAATGTCCATAGAGATATCTTCTTACCTCTCTTTCGAGCCAACCTACCACATTAAACTCAGGGACAAATATGTATTTGGCACCTTTCACCGCTTCCCTGAGCTCCTCTATGGGGAAGGGTCTTATGGTTTTGAGCTTTACAACTCTTGCAGGAATACCTTCATCTTCTAAGAGCCTTACCGCTTCCTTTGCTTGAGCGGATGCGGTACCACACGCTACGAACACAAGGTCCGCTTCTGGATCTCCAAAGTGCTCTACAAGTCCTCTCAGATAATGCTTAGCGTAAGGTCTTGATCTTTCTATTGCAGCTCTTACTTCCCACTGCCAGCTTGCATGCGTAGCGTAAGATATGTAGTTAGATTTCATGACAAAGGGGTCTCTGAGGAATCTACCAGGAGGAACTTCCGCATCTATAACGGGCATGGGCGCTCTGTAGGGGTTATAAGGAGGGAGTGCTATGTCATCTGGAGGTAGCATAACCGCTTCTCTTGTATGAGATACAAAAAAGCCATCAACTACAGTGATCAGTGGCACATGCACATCAGGCTGTTCTGCTACCACAAAACCCGCCAATATCATATCAAATAAGTCTTGAGCAGTTTCTGCATACCATATCATGCATCCAGTGTCTAAAAGAAAGCTAACTTCCAAGTTGTCAGGTTGGATGGAAAGTGGAGAGTTTATACCTCTTGCCATAAGCACAAGCTGAACAGGTATTCTTGTTCCTGCCCACATGGGAAAGTTTTCCATAGCTCTGAGTGTTCCAGGTCCAGAGGTGGTGGTTATGCACCTTGCACCTGCCATAGCGCACCCTGCTATCTCGGACATAACACCAAATTCAGACTCACCTCTGAAATAAACACCTACATATCCTTCCACCCATAACTCACCTATAAGATGTGCAGCCTCAGACTGAGGAGTTATAGGATAAGAAACAGATGCATCAACAGACGCACGCTTTACCGCTTCTTTTACCGCTTCTGAACCTGTCATAAAGTGCTTGGTTCTTGGAGCTTCAAAAAGAAGGTAGTCTGGAGAAACTACCCTCTGTCCTGCCCTGTTGTATAAAATAGTTTCTGTAGCTTGCATAACACACCTCCTCTCAAAGGGTTTTATTAAATTTACTTAACAAAGGGATAAGTTGCATGATTTTAATCAATTTTTTACTTTCCAAGCTCCTTCTTTACTTCTTCCGCTATCTTTATAAACTTTTCCATCTCCTCAACGTGCTGATCTCTGAGAGTGATCATAGCATCTTCGTGTCCTGCCATACTACACATGGCTATAGTAAAGCAGTCCGTTTCCGCTCTTATAATCTTTAAGGCTACATTAGCATAGTGACAGTGAACACCTACAAAGATACAAGCTTTTATTTTATTGTGCCATATGGTGAGGTTAGGATGGTTAGGGTTTATCTCTATAGCTGGGTTTATCTTAGGATACTTGGGTCTATAGTCGTACATGGGTATGATCTTGGCTCCCAAGACTTCTGCCATCTTTCTCACTAACTTTGCCTTCTCTTTTGCCTCCTCGTTCCAAGCGTAAAGCACCTGAGGTCCAGGGAATATGGTGGGATTCTGTCTCGTAAGCATTGCCTTTGCTGCTTCTCGCATAGCGATCTCTTCATCAACTATCTCGTTAAACATAAGGGCTTTACCTGGTGGTGGGGTTAACACACCTTCGTAAACTGCTACTGGGTATGGTGAAAAGCCACTGGGACCTATATGTGCCATCACAAACCTCCTTTCACTTTTTTACTTTTCTGCATGTACTTCTGGCATGATCATGTGGATGGCATTTCGTTTAAGCAGGTTCGTACACACATAAACGCACAAAGCACAACCTTTGCATCTCTCTTGTATTACGTAAGCGTGGTGCTCTTCGTCATTGTACATGAGAGTATTAGGTTCTGGACAAAATAAGGTGCACTGTTTACAGTTATATTTACTACACTCGTCGTTTATCACCTCCGCCACATAGTACATGCCTTTCCTCCTAACAAGAATTTTCGGATTTTATTAAGTTATGGCTCTTAAAAAAAATGTCAAGAGTTTAAAATATTGAACATGATAATCTTGGTATTAATTTTGTCTATGGGCATAGCCTTTTCCTCAGCTTTTTGTATTAAGTCCGTTGAAAATCCTTACAGGGATCCTTATATAAACTATGCGCTAAGAAAAAAGTTAGAGGATGCCATATTGGAAAGTGGCAATACGTTAGATTGTAAGGAAGACGCCATAGTTATTTTACCAATAGTAAAAGAGTTGAAAGAAACACCTATTGCGTATAGTCCATATCAGAGAGTAAATGCATACAACTTAACGCTAAAAGTAGCTATCAAAGATGGTAAAGAAGAGAGAGACTTTTCCTTTACAGTTCCGTATAACCTGCCTACGGGAGGTTTAGGTGATCTTCCCAGAAGAAAAGCTATAGATGATATTCTTGGTATAATATATATAGAGCTTGTTCAATACTTCAAAAGGAGGTACTAAAGATGCTTATAAACGTGGAAAGCACAAAGAGTTTAGAAGAGCTCAGAAGTAAGCTTGAAGAAGCCGCGAGATAATGGAAGAGGCAAAGTGAGGTTTAGCTCATCAGATCCTTTATGAGCTCTTCTTTTACATTTTGTGGTACATCAGCTATAGCTTTGTAATTAGGGTGATTTATCTCAAGCTTTAGGGGCATCTTTTTGAGGTCCTCAATTTGTTCATCTGTTAGGTTAAACTTCAAAAAGTGAACCACTGCCGCTTTGCCATACTCGTAGTCTTTTTTGCTTCTTTCGTCAGCTACTGCCCTTATCGTATGCTTATTGCCTATATGTAGATAAAGATGTTCATGTATGCCTACAAGCTTGGGAAGTAATTTTCTCCTTTCTTCTTCGCCGGGTATTTCTATAAACATGGTAACAGAAAGTTGGTTTTTGTCAGGTATAAGTTCGTTATAGATCTCTATTTCTTGTTTTATTTCCTCATCCTTAACCATCCTCTCTGTCCTTATCATTTCCTGTATCTGAAACCATACAGTTTGCGTATTTTCAAAAACTAAGTGAATAAGATCACCTAAAAAGACCCTTCTGTTTTTCTTAAGCTCTATTATTTCCTTCCTCTTTTCTTCTCTTACCTTCTCGTATTCGTAAATATTAAGGATATCTTCCATACTAACCTTTTTCACTTTTTTACCTCCAAAAGGTATAAGACCCGGCAAGAGCCGGGAAAAGTTTTAGGATTTGAGGCTTTCAAGAGCCTTTTGGAATCTACCAGCGTGGGACTTTTCTGCCCTTGCGAGAGTTTCAAACCATTCTGCTATGTCGTCAAAACCTTCTTCCCTTGCTATCTTGGCAAAACCAGGATACATTTCGGTAAACTCATAAGTTTCACCTGCTATAGCAGCTTCGAGGTTCTGTTCCATGCTTCCTATGGGCTTGCCAGTAGCAGGATCACCACCTCCGTACTTTTCAAGAAATTCAAGGTGTCCAAAGGCGTGTCCTGTTTCACCTTCTGCAGTTTCTCTAAAGATGTTAGCTATCTCAGGGTATCCTTCTATGTCCGCCTTTCTTGCAAAGTAGAGATACCTCCTGTTGGCTTGGGACTCTCCTGCAAAAGCCTCCTTAAGACACTCAAGTGTTTTGGTACCTACTAAGCTCTTCATGGCTACACCTCCTTTTGAAAGTTTTACTATTTTTTATTATATGCAAAATTTTTGCAATTGTCAATATGATCACTCTTTATTGATATCCTTTAAAATTTCATCAAGTAATGCCTGAGCCATCTCCTCTTCACTTACTCTGCGGATGGGTTTTCCTTGTTTAAAGAGCCATGCAAAGCCTTTACCACACGCAAGCCCTATATCTGCTTCTTTTGCCTCACCTATAGCGTTGACCACACAGCCCATTATGGCTACTTTTAGAGGTGCTTTTACTCCTTTTAATTTTTCTTCTACTTCCTTAACAACTTTTGGAAGATCTACCTCTATCCTTCCGCATGTGGGACAAGCCACTATCTCCACACCGCGCCTTCTTAATCCCAAAGCTCTTAGAATTTCGTAAGCGGTATTTACTTCCACCTCTGGGTCATCTGTTAGGGAAACCCTTATTGTATCTCCTATTCCCATATAAAGGAGTATGCCTATACCTACTGAGGACTTTATCATACCTTTCTGTCCCATACCTGCTTCTGTAATGCCTATGTGCAGGGGTATGTCTGTGTGTTCTGCAAAGAGTTTGTTAGCCTTGATGTTTTCAAGGACATCTGAGGATTTTATGGAAACCTTAAAGTTGTAAAAACCCCATTTTTCAAACTTTTCGCTCCATCGCATAGCACTTTCAAAGAGTGCCTCAGCACACGGATAGCCGTACTTTTCCAGAAGGTCTTTCTCAAGAGAACCTGAATTTACTCCTATCCTTATGGCCACATTCTTTATCTTTGCCTCTTGCACTATGTCCCTTACTATCTCCTCCTTTCCTATGTTGCCGGGGTTTATTCTTATACCATGAACTCCCTTTTCCATGGACCTAAAGGCGTAAGAGGGTGCAAAGTGTATGTCCGCTATCACTGGGATAGGAGACTTTTTTACTATCTCCTCAAGGGCATTAAGATCCTCTTCGTGTGGCACAGCAACTCTTATTAACTCACAACCTGCACGAGCAAGCCTGTTTATCTGATCAAGAGTAGCGGGCACATCGTGCGTTTTGGTAGAAGTCATGGATTGCACCACTATGGGTGCGGAGCCACCTACTGGAACCCAACCCACATTTATCTGACGGGTCTTCCGCCTTTGGATCATGACAGTTCTAACATCCTCATAATGGGTCTTTTGGCTTTTTCTATTATATCTTCTGGCAAGACTACCTCGTTAATCTCGTTTTTTAGCGTCTCATAAACCTTATGCAAGGTTATAGCTTTCATAGTACAGCAGTAAACACTACCGCAGTAGTTCATGGACTCTGGAAATATGTACTCTTTGTTGGGGTTTCTTTTCATAAGGGTGTGCTTTAGACCCACCTCTGTTATTACTATGACCCTTTTGGCATCGCAAGTAGTAGCGTAGTTAATTATCTGAGAAGTAGAACCTACAAAATCTGCCATCTGTATCACCTTTGGATGACATTCGGGATGAACTGCCACTTTGGCATCTGGATACATGTCCTTTAGCTTTTGGACTTCTTTTGCTGTGAACTCAAAATGTGGTGGGCAAAAACCCTGCCATATTACAAACTCTTTATCTGGTACGTGCCTTTTTACCCAGTTTCCAAGGGCTTGGTCTGGTATGAAGATGATCTTCTTGCTTTGAAGTTTCTGAACTATCTTTACTGCGTTGGCAGAAGTCACGCAAATATCTGATACCGCTTTTACTTCTGCACTTGTGTTTACATAAGCCACCACTTCGCCATCGGGGTGCTGTTCTTTGAGCTTTAGCACGTCTTTTGCGGTTATCATGTCCGCCATAGGACAACCAGATTCGGGATTGGGATGGAGCACTTTTTTATCGGGATTTACGATTTTTGCAGTCTCGCACATAAAACGCACACCACAGAAAACTATTATGTCCGCATTAGTTTGGCTTGCCTTTCTTGAGAGTTCCAAAGAATCTCCTATAAAGTCCGCTATATCCTGTACCTCAGGTCTTTGGTAGTAGTGAGCTAATATTACCGCATTTTTCTCCTTTGCAAGATTCTTTATTTCTTCCTGCAATTCCCTTGTGTCTTTTTCTGTCATCACCTCTAAGGTAAACATGAGAATTAAATATATACCTACTGCCGTGTTATAATAGTTTTTATGATCAGCGTTGAGATAGTCACACCACAAGGAATAGTCTTTTCAAGACAGGTAAATTCGGTAAATATTCCCACCCAAGAGGGAGAGATAGGTGTTTTAGAAAGGCATATGTACCTAATGACACTTTTAAAACCCGGTCTTGTCTATTTTGATGGAAACCCAAAGGACGGTATAGCAGTCACTTACGGTTTTGTTGATATAACACCTCAGAGAGTGATCATCTTAGCAGAAGAAGCATACACTATAGGGCAGATAGACGCAGGTAAGGAAAAAGAGCTTTTCGATCAAGCCGTCAAGAAATTGGCAACCGCACAGACCTTAGAAGAGATCCAAGAGTGGGAAAAGACAAAGGAGCGTGCCAGAACTCTCCTTGAAATACTTGAAAGGTTTGGAAGTTAAGGAATTTACCTTCTTTGGTGGAAAGGTAAGGTTCAGGCAACCAAAAACTCATAGGCTTTCTATAGTAGAGATACTCTTTGTTTATAACCTAAAGGGCATAAAAAGGAAAAGTAAGGTAGTTGATTTGGGAGCTGGGTTTGGCACACTATCCATTCTTACATCTCTTAGGTATGGCTGTGAGGTTTGGGCTATAGAGAGAGATAATCTTATGCTGGAGCTTCTTGATTATAATGTGCGCAGTAATGGGCTTGAGGATAAAGTGCACATAATAGAAGGGGATGTGCGGTTTATAGAAAAGTTTATGGAAAAAAACTCTTTTGATGTTGCTCTTTTGAACCCACCTTTCTTTCCTAAGAGCTATGGCTTTGAAAATAACAAATTCCATTTTGAAG